>MGUL01000139.1:8194-8550 GCA_001800005.1 Elusimicrobia bacterium RBG_16_66_12
GCTCGATTACCGGACTCGGGAAGTACAGCTGTATGAGGCGCTTCATCGTCGGTTCTACTGGGATGTCCTGAAGCTCGTCCTAGCTGTCCTCTACCCGATTGGCAGATTCTACGCGTACGTCAACGCCGCAAGCATCGGGAGCGTCCCCGTGATCGGGGAGTTCCTTGCATCCCCTCCATGGGATGCTCTTGTCACGGCGGGCGCAATCCCCGTTGTGTTCCAATTCAAGAACATCCGGGACTACCGCAGCCGTATTCTTTCGAAAGCGAAATCCATGGCGTACAAACACGGGCTTCGTGGCGGGAGCAACAGGTAGACGGGTTGTGAATGGGTCCGTCCGGATTTGAACCGGAGTC
>MGUL01000140.1:0-10111 GCA_001800005.1 Elusimicrobia bacterium RBG_16_66_12
GGGCTGGCGGCTGCCCAAGGTCCTGCGCTGGGCGTACCACTCCCTGACGGATCCGCCGCCTCCTTGGACGCACCCAGCCTCCGTCTGGAAGAAGCGTCTGATGGACGTCGACCCTCCCGCCTCGCTGAGATCGCCCTGCTGGCGAAGGTTGGAGGCGCGCGACCTGGACGGAGCCTGCGCCTGCGCGCTCGCCGCCGCCCGGGCGGGGGCGCGCACGCCGAAACTCTACGCCGAGACGGTCCTGCTCCTCCTTAAGGGCGAGACGCCCCGCGTCGAGGCCGCGGCCCGGCTGCTGAAAGCGGCGGCCCCGCTCAAGCTCGTCAATTCACGCCTCAGCGAGGCCCAGGCCGCCCTCGCCGGCGCGCAGGGGCGCTCAGCGGAGCGGGAGCGCCTGCTGCGCGAGGCGATCGGCCTCTCGCCGTCCGGAGGCTGGATCTACGCCGACCTTATCGAGGCGCTCCGCGCGCGCGGGCAATACGCCGCCGCCCGCGCCGTCTTCGGGATGTACCGCGCGTCTGGGGCGCTCGACGCCCGGCCGCTGACGGTCATGCAGTCTCTCTGCGTCGAGACGGGCGACGCCGCCTGCGTCGCCGCCCTCGGCGACGAGCTGCTGTCCCTGATCGGCCGGCCGGCGGCCGGCGTGCGCACGGACGCCCCGAAAGCCGACACCATCGCCAACGTGAGGAAGATGGTCGAGTTGACCCGCGCGAGCGGCGCGACCTTCGTGGCCATGCAGTACCCGCGCCTGGACCCACGCCAGATGGAGAGCATCTATCAGGGCCTAGACGTCCCTGTCGTGTCCAACGTCGACAACTTCGAGGAGGCGCTCGCCCGCGGCCGCTACGACGACTACTTCATCGACCGTTTCCGCGGCTATTGGGGCCATGCGACTCAGGCAGGCAATCGTCTCATCGCGGAGCGTCTGGCCGACGAGCTGATCTCGCGCGGCTTGATCGCGCCGCGAAGCTCTCCGGCCGGGAAGTAGGGCGCCTTTCGAGTCTAGTGCCGGACCTCGGTGTAGCGCACGAGAGCCTCGTGCCGGGATTCGCAGCCGCGCAGGACGCAGCCGGCGATGGTCAGAAGCAGGAAGCCGAGCCCCGAGAAGACGGCCACGAAGAGGAACCCGTCCCCGGAGCCTCCCGTCACGGCGAATCCGTTTCCCATCCCGGCGGCGGAGATCATGATGTTCATCCTCAGGAGGTTAGCCGGGCCGCGTTACGGCCGTATTACGAACGGCGCCGTCGGGAGCGGGAGCGGTAGGGCGACGAGACCCGGACCTGGCCGGGGACGGCGTCGCGCACGGCGCCGAACTCGAGACGCCCCGTGACCGCGTCCACGGAGAGGAGCTTCACCTTGACCAGCGAGCCCAGCGGCGCGCTGGCCCCGCGCAGGAGGCCCACCGAGCCCGACTCGGGCAAGGCCACGAAGAGGCCGGCGGAGGTCGCGTTGACCACCACACCCTGGAACTCGTCGCCGACGCGCCGGTCCAGCAGCTGCGCGCGCGCCAGGTCCACCGCCTTGCGTTCGGCGTCCTGCGCGGCGCGCTCGCGTTCGGAGCACTTGAGCGCCAGGGCCTCGGGGTCGACGCCGTTCGAGTGCTCGCGCGGCTTGCCGTGGAACAGCCCCTTCAGCGCCCGGTGCACGAACAGGTCCGGGTAGCGGCGGATGGGCGAGGTGAAGTGGCAGTAGTCCTTGGAGGCCAGGCCGAAGTGCCCCCCAGGCTCCGACGAATAGCGCGCGAGCTTCAGGCTGCGCACGACCTGGATCTGAGCGGTCTCCTCGAAGGGATGTCCCGCCGCGGCCTTGAGCAGGCTCTGCAGCCCCTGGACCGGATGCGCGACCAGAGAGGTCTTCGAACGGATGCCGAGCTTGCCCAACTCTTCCTGCAGGTCGGAGAGCTTCTTGGGGTCGGGATCCTCGTGGATGCGGCGCAGGAAGGGGCTGCGCGCCTTCGACAGCGCGCGGGCCACGGCCTCGTTGGCCGCCAGCATGAACTCCTCGATCAGGCGGTGGCTGTCCAGGCGCGCGCGCTTGACCACCTCGATGGGCCGGCCCTCGGGGTCCGTCTTGACCTGATACTCGGGCACGCCCAGGTCGAGAGCGCCCCGCCGCATGCGCTCCGCGGTCAAGGCCTTCGCCAGCGGGCCCATGCGCAGCAGCGACTCGCGCACCTCGGGAAGGACGCGCTCGACGGGCTTGCCGTCCAGCACGTCCTGGACCTCCTCGTAGGTGAAACGGCGCCAGGAGCGGATGACGGTCTCCTCCACCTTCGAGCCGTGGACCTGTCCCCGCGCGTCGAGCTCGACCCAGCAGGTCAGGGTCAGCCGCGCGACCTCGGGGCGCAGGGAGCAGAGGTCGTCGGAGAGCTTCGGGGGCAGCATCGGGATCACGCGCCCGGGCAGGTACACGCTGGTGCCGCGGCGCACGGCCTCGGCGTCGAGCGGGGTGTCGCGGCGCACGTAGTGCGCGACGTCGGCGATGTGCACGCCCAGGCGGAGGCGCCCGTTCTCCAAGACTTCGAGCGAGACCGCATCGTCGAAGTCCTTGGCGTCTTCGCCGTCGATGGTGAACAGCGGCAGGCCGAACAGGTCGGGGCGTCCCTCCCAGGCGTCGGGCTCCACCTCGCGGGGCAGCGCGTCGGCCTCCGCCAGCGCGTCGTCGGGGAACACGGTCGGCAACTCGCGCGTCGCCAGGATCGCGCACACGCGCGTCTTGGGGTCGGCGGGGGGCCCCAGGACCTCGGTCACGGTCCCGCCGGGCCCGCGCTCCTCGGTGGGCCAGCGCTCGATGCGCAGGCTGGCGAGGTGGCCTTCGACGGGCGCCGCGCCCTTGGCGCAGGCGATGACCTGCGCGGCCGACGACTCGTCGCCGCCCTCGGGGACCAGGGCCCAGAACTTGCCGGCCTTGCGCAGGATCCCGACCAAAGTGGTCCGGCCGCGGCTGACGACGCGCACGATCTCGCCGAAGCGGCGCTCCCCCTTCGAGCCGGTGATCTTCGCCTGGACGCGGTCGCCTTCCATGGCCAGGCGCAGGCTGGGGCCGCGCAGATACACGTCGGGACGGCCCGGCGCCTCGGAGATCAGGAAGCCGAAATGCCCATGGAGCTGGACCGCTCCCTCGACAAGATTCTCGCCGCGGCGCTGGCTCACTCGATCTGGCCGGCCGGCACGGTGTGGTCGGCGTCCGTCGCGGGGCGCGCGCGGGCCCAGATGCGTTCGAAGTAGGACCGGTAGCTGGCCGCGTCATCCGGCGCGTCGAGGAATACCGCGTTCTCGTAGTTGTTGCGCTCGCCGTTCGTCGTCCAGTTGAAGGAGCCGGTCTCCACCAGCTTGGAGTCGAGGACGACGAACTTGTTGTGCATCACGCCGCGGCCCGGGCCCTTCCCGTCGGAGAGGCGCACGTCGAAGCCGAGATCGCGCATGTCGGCCATCTCCTTGAGAAACTTGTACTGGTAGCGGTCGAAGACGATGCGGACCTCCAGCCCGCGGTCCTTCGCGCGCTTGAGGGCCTCGATCAGCGTGGCGTTGGTGAAAGAAAAATTAGCGACCAAGACCTCCAAGCGGGCCGCGTCGATGGCCGAGGCGATGATGACCGCCGTGCCCTGAGGCGTGAAAGACTCGGCCGGGAGGCCTACTCCATTGAACTCGACGGGCTTCTCTCCGTCTTGAGGGGCGGGCGGCAGGTCCGGGCCGTGCCCGTCCTCGCCTATGACGACGGCGACGGGTGGGCGGCTGAGGTCGATGGGACGAGCTTGCGACCACATCCACTCCCAATAGTTCTGGTAGGAGGCGACGCGGGCGGTCTCGCTCAGGAAAAGGGCGTTCTCGTAGTGCTGCACGTCGGCGGCCCGAGCCCAGTTGTAGGAGCCCGTCTCCAGCAGCTCGCCGTCGAAGACCGCGAACTTATTGTGCATGATGCCGTGCAGGTCGCCGCCGCGCAGCATCTTCATGTCGAAGCCCTCGTCGATCAAGGCCTGGACCTCGGCCGTACGGCTCTGGCCCTGCTTCTCGGGGAACACGTGGCTCTGGTCCATCACGATGCGCACGCGCACGCCGCGGGCCTTCGCGCGCTGGAGGGCGGCGTGGATCTCGCGGATGGCCAGCTCGTAGATGGCGACGTCGAGCGTCTTCTGCGTCGCGTCGATGGCGCGGACAAGGTGCTGGCTGATCTGGGTCTTGTCCGAGTCCATTCGGGTCGGCAGGCTCTGTCCGTTGAATGCGAGCGCGTCGCCGCGAGGGGCCGGAAGCGGGGTGCTGGGAAACGCCAACTCCGGGCCGGAAAGCGGGGCGCCGTCGGGGGATCGAGCCGTCAGCACGGACAACGACACGGCCGCGACCGGGATCGGAGAGGCGTCGACGGGCAGGACGGCGATCGCCAATGATGGAGCGGCGAGGAGCGGCGCCATCGCCGAGGCGCCCACGGATTGCACGGCGGAGACCGCGGCCGCGGACGGCATCACCGAGAGGGCGGACATCAGCACGGGCCGCACCTGGGCCCGCAGAGGCATGACCAGAGCGAGGAGCGCCCCGGCAACGAGGCTCAGGCGCGGTCCGCGCGTGTTCATACCACGAGTTTACCCGAATGCCGACTCTCCAGCGGGGCCAAAGGTCCCGAAGGAGCCGTCAGCAAAGGACCCAGTCGTCAACGACCGCGAAGCCCGCGCCGGCGCGAGCATTCGAATCCGACTCATTTGGTACCATCGGCCCATGAAGCCCTTCGTCTCCTCCTACGCGGCCGCCTCCCCCGTCGAGCCGTGGGACCGCGCCGCCGAGGCCGACCTCTTCGCGGGCCTCTCCCGACTGGACCTGGCCGGCTTGGAACTGCCGTTCACCGGCCGGCTCCACCGCCATGACGACGAATGGCTCATCGGCCAACTGCGCCCCGAATGGCGCTTCGTGCTGACTCTGCTTCCCGGCACCATGGATAGGCTCCAGGAAGACAGGGACTTCGGTCTGGCATCGGCCGACAAGGACGGCCGCGCGCGCGCCCTCGACTTCGCGCAGACCGCCTGTCGCTCCATCGAAGGGCTCCCCGTGGCCGCCGTGGAACTGCATTCCGCCCCCAGACTGGGCGGCACGGGAGCGAAATCCTCTCTCGAAGCATTCGCCGACTCGCTCTCCCAACTGCGCCGGATGGACTGGGGCGGGGCGGAACTGCTCGTCGAGCACTGCGACGCCGCCGTGCCCGGACAGCCCGCGGAGAAGGGCTTTCTGAGCCTGGAAGACGAGTGCGCCGCCATCAAGCTCTCCTCGGGCCCGACCCCCATGCGCGTGACGATCAACTGGGCGCGCTCAGCCATCGAGAAACGCTCCGCGGACGGTCCGCTCGATCACATCCGCCGCGCGAAGCAAGCCGGCCTTCTGGGCGGGCTGTTCTTCTCGGGCTGCACGCGGGAACATGCCGATTACGGCGCCTGGAAGGATTCGCACGCCCCGTTCTCCGCCTCATGCCCGTCGTCGCTGCTGACCCCGGAGGCCGCCAAGGCCTCCCTCCAAGAGGCCGGAGAAGTGGACTACCTGGGAGTGAAAATCCAGCCTCTGCCCGTGTCGCTTGGGGCCGGCGAGCGCCTCGCCATGATCCGCGCCGCCTTGGGTGCGATCAGCGCCTCCGCGGCTTGCTGATCTTCCCGCGGTTGCGGGCGACCGGGTACTTCAGGCGGTTCTTTTCCATCTTGGAGAGCGCCGCCTCGGTCAGGTCGATGCCGAAGCAGTCGGCGATCTTGACGAGATAGACGAAGGTGTCGGCAAGCTCCTCGCCGAGATGCGCGCGCTGGGCGCTCGAGAGGCGCCGGGCCTGGGCGGGGGTCAGCCACTGGAAGATCTCGACGACCTCGGCCGCCTCCTTGACCATGGCCATGGCCAGGTTCTTGGGGGTGTGGTACTTCCCCCACTTCCGCTCCCGCGCGAAGCGGGCGATGCTGTCCTTCAGAAGAGCGCGGCGGTCCATGCCCGGCTATGATTCCATTTTCCGGCTGACCTCTTCGAGCATGTCGAGCGCCGCCGTCGGCGGCGCGCCGCCCATCACCTCGCGCCAGACGACCTCCAGCGCGCCGCGCCGCTTCGCGTCCGTCGGCCACCAAGACATCGCCACCAGCCGCTCGAGGGCCGGCTTCTGCCAGGGCGCCTCGAGCGGGATCGACTCCAGCAGCGCCTTCGCTTCCTCCTTGCGTCCCACGTCGCACAGCACGCAGCCCAGGAACTGCTTGGCCTGCCAGTCCTCCGGGTCCAGCTCCACGGCCCGGCGCAGCGCCGCCTCGGCGCCGGCCGTCCGCTTCAGCGCCCATTGGCAGGCCCCGAACCCGAACCACGCTTCCGCCCAGGACGGGGCGACCTCCGCGGCCTTCTCGTAGAAGGGAAAGGCTTCCCCATACAGATGTCGCGAGTAGAACGCGCGGCCCAGCCGATACAGGAACCCCGCGTCAGGCCCGGCGCCCTTGGCGGCTTCCACGGCCACGTCCAGCGCCTGACGGAGCATCCCGCGCTCCAGGTACGCCTCGGACAGGGCCTGCAGGCCCTCGGCCGTGGGGCGCGTCTTGCGCAGCCCTTCTAAAATACCACACGAGACGGCGAAGTCGCCCATGCGCAGGCGCGCCATCGCCGTTCCCATCAAAAGCTCCGCGTCGCCGGGAAACCTGCGCTCGCCTTCCTCGAAGACCGTCAGCGCTTCCTCCGCCCGACCCGCGTGGAGAAGGCGCAGACCCCGCTCTTCGTAATCCCCGCTCGATTGGATGGCCATGTTCCACCTCCTCGTCGTTGCCTTCTCGGAGGTACCGATCGCCGCGCTTTAAAAAAGAGCGGCCCCGGCCCGCGCGCACAGGGACCAGGGTCAACACTCCAAACGCTTTAGGTCCCGTTAAGGCCGGGGCCAAGTTGATCCTTAAAGTCCCACCGTCAGACGAACGTCCGACACTCCCAGTGTAACAGGGGGGGGCTGGACGCGTCAAGACCTGCGGCTAGATGCCGATGGCCGAGAGGAGGTCGCAGATCTTGCCGACCACCGAGGTCAGCTTGGGATGCGAGACCTCGAAGCCGACGACCGACTCCTTGAGGGCGCCGCGCGAAAGCTCCAGCAGTTTGGCCGACTTGTCCTGCCGCGCCGCCTCGTGCGCCGCCGCCTCGGCGAAATGCGCGATGCTGCGCGCCTTCTCGCCCTGGGCCGGCGGCAAAGAGCGCAGTTCCGACTTTAGCTGCTCCAGCAGGCGGATGAGCTCCGCCTTGTGTTTCGGGTCGGCTTCGCCCGCCCGATGGATGGCCTGCTCGATCTTTACGATGGTCTCTTCGATCATGGTCAAAGCATACCCCAAAACCTGGTATCCTTTCATCCCCATGAGCGAAGAGCGCCCTCCGAAGACCTGTTTCCGCTGCAACGCCGTGGACACCGGGAAGCTCTCCGGCCACAAACCGAACTGCCCGGTGGTCCGCGAGAAGGAAGAAAGGGCCCGAAAGATGACGACCATGGTCAACCGCTACCGCCAGAAGAACAAGTCCGCGACCGACCGCGGCTACGGCCGCCTCAACAAGCCCGGCGACTGCAAGCAGTGCGGCGAGAAGGTGACGAGCCTGCTGACCCACCTCGGCAAGTGTAAAGGCCGGCCCGCCCCCGAAGCGGCTTGAACCCCGCCCATCCGCCCGCCGGCGCGTGGGGCGTGCTGATGCTCTTCTGCATCCCGATCGGAGGAGGCATCCCCGCCGGCGTGCTGCTGGCGCGCAGCTGCGACATCGGCTGGCCGGCGATGATAATCCTCTACTTCGTCTCCGACGTGATCCTGGCGTGCGTGTTCGAGCCGGTCCTGAAGCTGATGATCGCAGTGGGACGCCGCGTCGAGTTCCTCGGGCGGGTCACCGCCGCCCTCAAACAGGCCGTGCGCAAGACGACCGCCCCCTACGGCAGCGCCGCGGGCCCGCTGGCCCTCATCTTGATCGCCTTCGGTGTGGACCCGATGACCGGCCGCGCCGCCGCGCACGCCGCCGGCCACGGCTTCCTGTCCGGCTGGGCCATCGCCATCACGGGCGACATGTTCTACTTCACGCTGATCATGGTCTCGACGCTGCGGCTGAACTCGCTCCTGGGCGACGGGACCTGGACGACGGTCATCATCATGGCGGCGATGTTCATCGTGCCCGGGCTGATCAAGCGCTGGCGCGAGCGCCGCGGCCGCGCCGCGTAAAAAACGGCGGAGTCGACGGGGCTGGTCACGAACACTCTGAGACCCGAGCATCCTCAATTTCTATGAAAAAGCTCGGAGAGGGTGGGATTCGAACCCACGGAGGCTGTTACACCTCGCCAGTTTTCAAGACTGGTGCCTTAAACCGCTCGGCCACCTCTCCCAAATCGACCGACGAGCGGCACCAGGCCGCCGTCGAACCCCAAGGATAGCGCGAACCAAGCGGTGTGTCCAGACCTGTCCACGGAACTTTTTCGGGGGGGTCGCCGTATCTAATACGGAGGAGGCGATGAGGGAATACCGCAAGAACCCCAAATCGGCCGTCACGATCGAGGGCTATCTCGCCAAGAGGCATTGACCTGGAGACTCGAGCTTTCCGCGAAAGCCCAGAAAGAGTTGGACCACGTTCCCGAACCCGATAGAGCCAAGATCCTCTTCAGGCTCTGGGATCTCAAGGCCGACTCGCGCCGGCGCGAGAAACTGACCGCATGGTCGGCTCATTCCGCCCGTCCTAGTCGAGTTCTCCCAAATCCGCCAGCGATGAGATCGCCGCGTTCCTGACGCCCGGGTTGGGGTCATCGCGCAGCTGCTTCAAGGCGGAAAGGGCCCGCGTGCCGCCGAGGCGGCCCAGCGAACGCGCGACGCTGAGGCGCAGGGAAGAATCCTCGGACTTGGCGGCCTCGATGAGCGGAAGGACGGCGCGGGGGTTCTCGGACTTGCCCAGGGTCTCGGCGGCCAGGGCGGCGTAGCCTCCGTCGGAACGTTTCATGAGCTTCTCAAGATGGTCCAAGCCTGCGGCGCGGTCGAGCTTGGCCAGGTAATAGGCGGCGAGTATGCCGACCTTCTCGGCGCCGGGGTCGCTCTTGAGGCTCTCGGAGAGCTTGCCCGCCATCTCCTTCTGACCCAGACGGGCCAGCGCGTAGGTCGCCTCGACTTCCACGAACTTATCGCCGGATTTGACCGCCTGCTCAAGAACGGAGACGGCGCGCTTGTCGCCGATCTCGCCCAGGGCCTCGATCACGGCCTGGGTCAGATTCCCGGCCGCCGCGCCGCGGGACAGTTCCAGCAGGGCGGGGACCGCGGCCTTCACCTGAAGGCGGCCCAGCCCCCGGACGGCTTCCTCCACCACGCGCGGGTCCTTGTCGTTGAGAGACTCGGAGAGGATGCCGACGGCCTGATCGCCGCCCAAGCGGGAGAGGGCTTCAAGGATCTTCCAGCGCAGCGCCTGAAGATGACCGGGCAGCTCCATCTGGAGGATCATCGAGCGCAGGTAGTCCCAGGCGCCGACCAGGCTCTCCACCGCGCGCGGATCGCCCGCGCGGCCCAGCGCGTCGACGAGGGCCGTCGTCTCGCGCGGGTTGCCGCGCCTGATGTCGAAGGCGCCGAGCAGCGCGTCGACGGCCTTCTTCTCCCGCGCGCGGCCCAGGGCCGGAGCCAGACGCAGGCGGTCCTCCAGCTTGCCGCCCTCGAACCGGCGGAGCAGGTCCTTCAGGCGCGTCTTCGCATCGGCCGCGGCCGGCGAAAAAAGGAGACAGGCCAAGACGGCGAGCGCGCGATATCTGCGCATCAACTCTTGCGCAGCTTGAAGCGCGTCAGCCGGAAGCGGTGCAGGTTCAGCTCGGACTTGCCCGCCACCATCAGCTCGGCCATGGACTTGCCGATGATCGGCGCGAACTTGAAGCCGTGACCCGAGAAGCCCGCGGCGAGATAGACGTTGGACAGGCTCGGCAGGCGGTCCAGCAGGAAGTCGTGGTCCGGGGTGTTGTCGTACCAGCCGACATGGCCCTCGAATTCCGTGAAGGGCGAGAGCTCCGGCATGAACTTCTTGAGGAACGCGCGGCAGGACTTCTCGAACTTCGGCGAGAGGGTGCGCAGATCGTCGAGGTTGACTTTCTTGACGGACGGGCCCTTGCGGTGGGCGCAGATCTTGATGAAGCCGTGAATATG
>MGUL01000140.1:10130-11924 GCA_001800005.1 Elusimicrobia bacterium RBG_16_66_12
CGGTAGCGCCCGCGGTTGAACAGCGGCCGCAGGAATATCTGCTCCTGCCTGGTGACCTTGATCGGGATGCCCTGGCCCTTCAGCAGCTCGTTGGTCCAATGCCCGCAGGCGAAGAGGAACTTCTCCGCCTCCCAGACCTTGCCCGCCGCGTCCTTGACCGCGCGCAGACGGCCCTTCTCCTTGACCAGCGACACGATCTTGACGCCGGAGCGGATGCGCACGCCCTTGCGCTGGGCGATGGACGTCATCGCCGAGACGGCGCGGTTGGCCCAGATCATCCCACCGTCCGGATGGAAGAGCGCCCACTTGAAGGCCTTCGGGTTGTACATCGGGTAGAGCCGGCGGATAGCGGCGCCGTCGAGGCGCTCGCACCTGACCTGGAGGTCCTTGAGCACGGCCATGCTGTGCGCCTCGTAGCCGCCCTCCTTGGCCGCCAGCTCCAGCACTCCGTTCTGCTGGAGGAGGGTGTCCTCGGACAGCGTGTTGAGTTCCAGCCACATCGGCAGGGACTTCAGGGCCATCTCCGAGTAGAACGCGTCCTTGCCGTAGGTCATGCGGAAGACCCGCAGATGGTCGCCCGAGGCGGCCCACTGGTTGGGGACGTCGAACTGATCGAGGAGCGTGACGTTCTGGCCCAGGTTGGCGAGGTGCCAGGCGGCCTGCACTCCCATGATGCCGCCGCCGACGACCACCGCCGAGTTCTTGACGCTCATCGTGAGAACCGCCCTCCCATCTTCCTCGCCACGCTCTCCGCGGGCGTGCCGTGCGCCACGCGCAGCCACTTGCCGCCCTCGGCCTGCGTCAGGCGTCCCAACTCCCCGTCCGCCGTCACGACCGTGACCGGCCCGCCGCCGCCCCAGGCCCGCGAGCGGACCCGGTCCAGGATCAGCTCGTCGGCCGTGACCTCCCGGGTGAAGCGCACCCGGAAGCCGGCCGGACCTTCCACCGGCATCAGACGGAAGGCGCCGTCGAAGAAAAGCTCGACCTCGACGGCTCCGTCCGCGTCCTCGCAGACCTGGGCCATGATCGCGGCCAGCCTCTGCGCGTCCGCCTCCTCCTGCGCCGCGTGCGCCGGACCTCCGTAGCCGTAGGCCGTGCGGACCAGGTTCGTGCCGTCGACGCAGAAAAGCCTGACGCTCATGTTATCTTTTTGCCCGAGAGGCGCGCCAGCGCGCGCCACAATCGAGCTTAGCAAACCGATAAGGGCGAGTCCCAAAGGCCCTTGACGACTCGTCCTGGGCTCTTTACACTTTCGTCGGCTTCCCTAATTATATGAGACGAGCCCTGGCACCCCTCTTGATCGCGCTGGCCCTCGGGGCCGCGCCGGCGCTCGCCTCGGACGACTCCGCCAAGGACGCGCTCCTTGGAACCCAGACCCCGGCCCCCGTGGCCTGGCGCGTGCCGGCGGTCAAGGCCGCGGCGGCGCCGGAATCGAAGCCGCCCCTGATCCATTCCGTCCCTTCCGAGAGGCTCATCGCCTCCTTCCGAGCCCAGCTCCTCTCCGCCCCGGACGGCAAGGCCCGCCGGAACCTGCTGGCCGTCCTCGACGCGCTGGAGGAGGAAGCCGCCAAGGCGCCTCCCAAGGAACGCCAGCTCTGGATCGACTCGCACCTGGGCGAGCTCAACGTCGCGGTCCGCACGCTCCCCGCCGGGACCCCGGATGAGACCGTCAAGCTCGCCGCCCGCCAGGCCGCGCGCTTCAACAACCGCGCCGAGCGCTGGGAGGAAGGCCTGGAGTTCGCCGGCCTCGCGCTGTCCGTCGACCCCGACGACCGCGACGCGCTCGTCAGCCGC
>MGUL01000140.1:11935-21642 GCA_001800005.1 Elusimicrobia bacterium RBG_16_66_12
TCCAGGCTGGGCGAGTTCGCCCGCGCCTACGCCGACGCCGACCGCGTGGCGCGAGCCGCCCCCGACACCGCCGCCGCCTACACGGCCCGCGCCTCCGCATCCTACGGCCTGGGCAACTACCTGCAGGCCATCGAGGACGCGCGCAAGGCCCTCGCCCTCGACCCCAATGACCGGACCGCCTTCTCGCTGATGAGGCTCTCCGAGGGCCGCACGAAGGCCGTGCCCGACTTCGAGAAGACCCAGACGCGCCTGGCCGACTCGGTCGAGCGCGAATACCACGGCATGGTCCAGCAGCTCAACCAACTGGAGGAATTCCGCCGCGCTCCCGTCGAGCAACTGGGACCCGGCGGGGTCCGGCGCCTGACGTCCTCCGCGGCCGCGAAGCTCTCCGTCAAGGACTACTGGGGCGCGCACGATGACGCCGAGAAGGCCATCGCCCTCGACCCGACCAACACCCAGGCCCTCTACTACCGCTCGGTGGCGCACAACCTGATCGGCGAGTACGCCGAGGCCGCCAACGACGCGACGCGGGCCTTGGCGCTGGCCCCGGGCGACGGCGCGCTGCGCGACGCCCGCGCGTGGGCCTACAACCGCATGGGCCGCGTCCACGAGGCCGCCGCCGACGCCCAGCACGCCATCGAGAGCGATCCCCGCGACGCCTACGCCTTCGCCAACCGCGCCTACGCCAACGAGCAGCGCGGCGACTTCGCCGCCATGGCCGAGGACTACAGGACCGCCGCCGAGATAAACCCCCGCTTCGAGCCGGCCTACCGCGACGCCGCGCGCCGACACGGCCTGGACCCCCGGCCCCTCTCCCGAGAGAAGGACGGCGCCTCCGTCATCGAACGGATCCCCTCCAAGACGCGCTCCTTCGCGGCCGTGCTGCTCTCTTCCCTCCTCGGCGGCCTGCTCATCGCCCTGGGCGTGCTCCACGTGATCACGGGCATCAAGGAATCCCGCGCGGCCAAGAGCACCCCCGCCCCGTCGGGGCTGGAGGACAGCTATGAGATCGGCAAGGCTATCGGCCAGGGCGGCATGGGCGTGGTCTACGAGGCGGTCGACCGCAAGCTGCAGCGCCCGGTCGCCGTCAAGATGCTCCGCGACGAGTTTAAGCTCGACGACGCGGCCAAGACGCGCTTCCTCGAAGAGGCGCGCACCGTGGCCGAGCTCTCCCACCCGGCCATCGTGGACATCCACGCGATCTTCGAAGACGAGCGCGGAGTGGCCCTGGTCTTCGAGCGCCTCGCGGGCCGCACGCTCGACTTGATCCTGGCCGAGCGCGGCCGCCTGAAGCTGCCAGAGATCAAGCGCATCCTCCAGTCGGTCTGCGGCGGCTTGGCCTACGCGCACGCCCACGACGTGGTCCACCGCGACCTGAAGCCCTCCAACGTGATGCTGCTCGACGACGGCGCAGTCAAGCTGCTGGATTTCGGCATCTCGAGGCACGCGGCGAACGCGGGCGCCAAAGCCGTCACGCAGACCGTGACGGGGACTCCGCACTACATGGCCCCGGAGCAGGAGTACGGCTGCGTGCGCAAGGAGAACGACGTCTTCTCCCTCGGTGCGGTCCTCTACGAGATGTCCACCGGACAGCGCCCCTTCGAGGGCTCCGCGCAGGCCAAGCTCGCGAAGGCCTACCACCGCCCCTCGCACCTCGTCCCCGGAACACCTCTAGAGCTCGAGTCGCTGATCGACCGGGCCCTCGAG
Organism: Elusimicrobia bacterium RBG_16_66_12; assembly: GCA_001800005.1. Lineage (GTDB taxonomy): Bacteria > Elusimicrobiota > Elusimicrobia > UBA1565 > UBA9628 > GWA2-66-18. The sequence goes on from MGUL01000140.1 coordinate 13,643, forward strand.
CCCGATCCGGAGAAGCGAATCTCCTCGCCCGCCGAGTTCTGGCGCCAGCTGGACGCCGTCCGCGTCGCCGGCACAGCCGGCTCGGCGGGCGATCTCGAACTACAAGGGAATGAGTGATCATGGCAATGGCCTGGATGCAGGGCTTGGCGACCGGCGTGACGCTCATCGACGAGCAGCATCGGAATCTTTTCCAGAAAGTGAATGCGCTTCTTGATGCGTGCCGGAGAGGAAGCGGGAAGGATGAGATCTCCCAGGTCCTGGATTTCCTTGCGGACTACACCATCACCCACTTTCGCGCGGAAGAAGGCCTGATGACCCTGCACAAATATCCCGGAATCGTCGCCCACAAAGGACTGCACGCCGTCTTCATTGGAAATATCGAGAAGTTGCGCGCTCAGTTCGAAAAGGAAGGTGCGAGCCCGCACGTCATCATCTCGACCAACCAGGTCGTCGTCGACTGGCTGATGGACCACATCCGGATCGAGGACTCGAAGGTCGGCGCGTTACTGCGGTCCAAGGGAGTGGACTGACGGCCCGAATCACGGGCCGGATCATAGGCGTTCTTTGAGGTTCTCGAGGATCCCGCGCAGTTGACGCCGCCGCGCCCCGTCGGGGACGCGGCCCGCGTAACGCGCCTGGTAGTGGGCCTCCACGAGCTCCGAAAGCCCGGATAGCTCGGGCCGCGCGGACAGGACCTCGCGCGCGAACTCGCGGGGAGTCTGCCAGGGGCGCCGCGCCAAGCCCGCCCGCGAGAGAGAGCGCTCGGCGCGCTCGTACTCGTCGTCCCGCCGCAGCCAGCCGGGCATCAGGCGCAGCGCCCAGATCAGAAGGGCCAGGACCGCCGCCGCCGGCAAGAGCGCGCGCAGGGAGCGCTCCAGCGCCGCGCGCAGGCCCGCGAAGGCCCTCAGGAAGGTCATGCGCATCAGAGTGTCGCGCTGGGCGTACTGGTCGTAGCCGATCACGTCGCGATACCAGCGCGCCTGCGCCGCGTCGAGCCAGCGCTGCACGCGCCGGGCCAGTTCGTCGGCCGCGGCCGACAGCCCCGTCTCGCCGGGCGTCGCGTCGTAGAGCGTCCAGCCCCGGCCAGGGAGGTAGGCCTCGATCCAGGCGTGGGCCTGGCTCTGGCGCACGTCGTAGAAGCGGCCCCATTCGTTCCACTCCGAGGCCCGGAAGCCCGTCACCAGCCGCGTGGGCACGCCGGCGCGGCGAAGCAGGACGGCGGCCGCGGTGGCGAAGTACTCGCAGTTGCCCTTGCGCGTCTTGAAGAGGAAGTCCGGCAGGGACGTCAGCCTGCCGTCCGAGAAGGTCGAATAAGAATACTCGCGCCGCAGCCGCGCAACGACGGCCTCCGCCTTGCCCGTGGGATCGGCGATGCCCTTCGTCCAGCGCTCGACCAGGGCCGCCTCGCGCCCCTCGCGGTCCTCCGGCGTCTCCAGGGCCGCGCCCAGCGCCCGCCCCCGCGGGTCCGAATACGATTCCGTCGGGTAGACGCGGTATTTCACGCCCGCCGTGAAGGGCGCGGCGGCGTGTACGCTGTCGGTGTGGTCGAGCCAGACCGCGTCGGAGATGCCGTCGATCATCCAGGGCGGGCCGGCCGTGAAGACCACCGAGAACTGCAGGGGATATATCTCCATGTCGTGGAACGACCCGCCGCCCTTGTCTTCGGCGGCCGGGAAGAACTGCGCCGCGCCGCGGCGGCGGGCCCAGGTCTTGCTCAGCGGGGCCGCGCTCCACCCGCGGCCGTCGAAACGGTCGAAGGCGCCGCCGCGCACATAGACGTCGGGGGCCGACCCCTCGGCGGGAGGAGGCTGGCCCGGCCTCAGGCGCAGCACCCGCGCCGACGAGCGGCGCAGGGTCCCGAAATGCCCGAGGAGGACATGGTCCGTGAAGCCCGTCACGGCCGACGAACGGGCCTGGAGCTTGTCCATGCCGGAGGCCACGAAGGGATTGAAGCGCCGCAGGCCTTCCACGCGCGGCACCGTGAGGAAGACCCCCGTCCCGAGCGCCGCCGACAGGGCCAGCAGGCGCGCCGCCCCCGGCGCCCAGGAGCTCAGCCGCGCGGCGCGAGCGCCCGACTGGAGCGTCAGCCACGCCGCGCAGAACACGATCCAGGCCACGAAGAGAGGGAAGTACCAGGGGCTGATGGTCAGGCCCGAGACGAGGAAGAAGGCCAGATAGTAGATCAGGAAGACCTGCCTCAGGTCCTTCGTCTCCCAGGCGTTGAGCAGGCGGTTGAAGAGGAGGTACAGCAGCAGGTGCGCGTTGGCCAGGGCCACGCCTTGGCGCCGCCAATCGACCAAGAGGAGGAAAAGGAGCATGACGACCGACAAGGCGTCCCAAAGCCGCTTCGGCACGACGAAGCGCTTCCGCTCGTGGAATATCCAGGACAACGGCAGCAAGGGCGCCAGCGCGAGGAGGAAGGCCGGGCTCAAATCCTCGATGAGGAAGAGAGCGAGATAGACGAGCGCGCCCCCGGCCAGCGTCAGCCGCCGCAAGGAAACGCCGTCCGCCGGCCCGCCGTCGCGCGCGGCGGCGGCCGCGGAGACCTGGCGCGGCGAGCCTCCCGCGCCCGCCAGGGCCAGCGCGCGCAGCAGGCGCCCGAGCTGCTCGAGACCGCGCGCGGGACGGACCTCCACGCCCGGCCCGGCCAGGCCGGTCTCCAGTCCCGCGTCGATGTACCAGCGGCAGGACGCGGCCGCGCGCTCCACGGACGCGTCGTCCGTCCCCTCCAGGCGCACCACGGCCTTGCCATCGGGCGCGGCGGCGTGCTCGGCCACGACGGGACGGCCGGTCTTGGCCGTGAGCTTCCAATGGATCAGGCGCGCATCGTCTTCCGGGGTGTAGGCCCTCGGGCCGAAGAACTCCCCCTCGCGCGACTTGCGCCGGGAGCCCTCGCCCATCGCGCGCGGGTCGACCTCCAGGTCCGACTGCGGCGAGAAGGGGCTGGCGTGCGGCAGGACCAGGACCTCGAAGGGCGGCACACGCCGTCGCAGGACGAAGAACCCCAGAGGATACAGGCTTTCCAGGAAAAGACCGTCCACCAGGACGCGGCCGCGCAGGGGCAGGCTCAGGCGCAGCTCCGCCCGGGCGAACTCCCCCCCGGAGATGTCGTCGAGCCGGGCCGAGCCCGAAGGTCCGCGCACGCTCAACAGGCGGGCCGTCGCGCGGCGTCCGTTCTCCACGACCACGGTCAGCGGGAAGGCCGCGCCCCGGAAGACCTGGTCGGGGAACTCGGCCCGGCAGGTCAGCGCGCGCAGGTTGGCGCGGCCCGCCGCCCAGGAAACGATCAGTGCCGAGACCGTCGCCGAGAAGAGGAGGTAGAGGAGGTTGTTGCCCGTCGAGGCGGCCGCGAACAGCGTGAAGGCCGCCAGGCCCGCGGCGGAAACGCCCAGGCGCGTCGGGCGCATGTCAGGGGGCGCGGACGGTCTGCAGCAGTCCGGTCACGGCGGCCTCGGCCTCGGCCACGCGCGCGACGCCGTACAGGCTGGTGTCGAGCAGCAGGCGGTGCGCGGCCACCGGCACGGCGACCGCCTTCACGTCGTCCGGCACGCAGTGGTCGCGCCCCTCGACGACGGCGTTCGCGCGCGCCGCGCGGATCAGCGCCGGCGTGCCGCGCGGCGACAGCCCCAGGCGCACTCCGGGAAGCCGGCGTGAGGCCTCGGCCAGCCGCACCGCGTACTCCAGCAGGGATTCGTCGACGCGCACCGCGTCCACGCATGCCTGCACGGCCAGGACCTCCTCGCGCGTCAGGGCCTGCGCCATGTCCGCGAGCTTGGCCGGGCGGTCGCGCTCGCGCAGGATGCGCATCTCGTCGGCCTGCGACGGATAGCCGATGCGCACGCGCAGCAGGAAGCGGTCGAGCTGGGCCTCGGGCAGGGGGAAGGTCCCGTGGTACTCGACCGGGTTCTGCGTGGCGATGACCAGGAACGGGTCGGGCAGCGCGTGGGTCTTGCCGTCGATGGAGACCTGGCCCTCGCTCATCGCCTCGAGCAGGGCGGACTGGGTCTTCGGCGTCGAGCGGTTGATCTCGTCTGCCAGCAGCACGCTGCTGAAGACGGGGCCCGGCTTGAAGTCGAAGCGCCCCTCGCGCGGGTCGTAGACCGACAGGCCCAATATATCGGACGGCAGGAGGTCGTTGGTGAACTGGATGCGGCGGAAGCTGACGCCGAAGGCGCGGGCCAGGGCGACGCCGAGCAAAGTCTTGCCGATGCCGGGTACGTCCTCGATGAGCAGGTGTCCGCGGGCGATCAGGGCGGCGACCGTCAGGCGCACCACCTCGGGCTTGCCCACGAAGACCTTGGAGACCGCATCGATCAGCAGAGCCGCGCGCGACGCGGCGGAAGGATTGATGTTCGCCATCTCACCAAGCTTAACCCGTCTTCCTCGCCGACGCAAGAGCCCCGCCGCTCCATATTCACAGCATGAGCACTTGGACCCACCTCCGGCGGGGCCGATATGCCCTCGTCGCAAAGAATCAGCCGATGTATCCTCCTCATGGCGCGACCCGGTTCCAGGGCGCGCCGGGAGGACGCGAGTCATGTGGAATTGGAGGACGCTTGTGGCCGTGATGGCGTTCGGAATGGGGACCTCGGCGACGGCGCAGGTCGTCGCATGGGACAATGGGATCAGCACCGAGAGAATGATGGACGCGGCAGGCTCGATCAAACTTCTCCCGGTCAAGACGGAAGCGGTGGGAAGCTCCGCTTCCGCGCCGTCCGCGCTCGCCCTGCTCGATGGGAAATACAGATGCTATGACACGGCAGACGGTGAACTTTCGCGGAAGATGAGCATCGACGCAAAAAAGGCGGCCATCGAGGTTGTCCGTCCCGATGACGAGGGGACAAAAAAGGAAGGGACTTTGTCGGACAAATCGGAACTCCTCTCTCCTCTCGAAAAAGAGCTCGGATTCCGTCTTGTCGTCGTCCAAGACAAAGACGGCGAGCCCCAGGCCGGCATGACGGTCCTAAAAACCCGGAATGGCGACATCCTCGTCGATGGACGGGACGGCGGTTTCGGCAGATACTCCCTCCCCGATGATCGATCTCAATCGACGAGCATGGAAATCAATTTTCGGCCCAACCTCATCTGCAAACCACTCTAAGACCAACCGGAGAGATTCCCATGCCTAAAACCGAACTCAAGTGCATCGTCTGCGGAAACGACAAAGCCGAGACCGTCTTCGTCAAGCTCATCGCCACTAAGCGGCCCGGCCCGATCTCGAAAATACGGCTTCAAACTTGCTGAGACGGAAGTCGAGCTCCGCCTGAAGCAGCTCGCTCGCCAGGGCTAAGGTCAGTCCTTTACGTCGTCGGCGCTCTTGGGACCCCAGCGGTGGGTCCACTTCAAGCTATAGGCCGTTGTGCCTTCAATGGCAGGGATATAGCTGAAGCCGAGGCCCCAAGGGCGATACGTCAGATCGATGCCCAGGATGGGAACCATCGTCTCCATGGGGGAACTGTCCCGGGTATAGTCCAGCCTTCGGTTCACCGCCCCGCTCGATGGATTATAGTCCACGATGTGGCCCTGCCCGGCGTCGAGGGGCTGGACCACGATCAGGTAGCTCGTCAAGCGGAAGAGCCTGCCGAGATTGAACGCCGGGGCGACCCCGACCGCCACGGTGGGGCTCCTCACCTCGCCGTAGTGCTTGAGGCCAATCGACGGGTTGTCCGCGCTCTCCTCGAGGTTGAGATAGCCGACTCCCATGGTGACGGGAAGGCGGAAATTGTCTCCGGTCCAGTGATCCCATATGGCGGACATGAATGTCATGACGCCCGCGCCCCTGTCGTAGCCGCCAGGGGCGGTCCCCGACTTAGTCGTGGCCAGCGGCTGGTGAAAGCCGTTGCTGTCGGCAGGAGAGGTGCCGAAGGTGCGCGGACCTCTGACCTTCGCGTAGCCGGCCATGAAGCCGGCCGTCCAGTGCTGGCTCAGGCCGTAGGTCGCCGCCGCCGTGAAGCCGTAGCCGTTCAGGTCGTTCGATAGCCCCTTCCGCGAATCCTGCGCCTTCACATAGGCGGGTGCGAGCATGAGCTGCCACTGTCCCTTGTAGGCGGGGTACGTGATGGCGCCGCGGCTCATCGCCTGTGCGAGCATCTCTCTCAAAGTCACGGGAGGGTCGCCGGTGGCGCCGGCGGCGACTGGAATCAAGAGCGCCACGAAGAGTATGAGCCGATTCATATTTTCACCTCCCAAGGATACTGTCTTGGAGAGTAGTAAATAATTGTGAGGGATCGGACGCCGAGGATGATGGGCCGTTGGGGCCTACTCCGCCTTTCCCATGCCCTTGGAAATCAGCTTCCAGTAGGCATGGTATGAGAAGACCTGCTTGCGACGCTTGCCGCTGATCTCCCGGACGATGCCGAGTCTCCGCAGCCGCGCCATCGCTTGGATCAGCCCCGCGAGCTGACGGCGGTCGGCGGCAAAGGTTTTCACGGCCCGATCCGCGGTCTCCGCGGACTCCTTGGCGACCTCCTCGACCCCGGCCAAGTAGAAGGCGAGCCACTCCTCCCAGGTGCCGTGCAGCCTGACGTTCATGAGCGCCTCGTAGTACTCGGTGCGGCGCTGCTTGAAATAGAGGCTGAGGTACAGAAGTGGGATGAGCAGCCGGCCGACGCGGCCGTTGCCGTCCAGGAAGGGGTGGATGCTCTCGAACTGGGCGTGGACAAGACCGGTCTTGATGAGCGTCGCCTGCGGCGGCTGCATGCCCGTCGTCATCCACGGGCCCAGGGGCCACCGCCACTAAAGCGGCCCGGCCCGATCTCAGCGAACGATCGGAAGCTCGTCTGATTGCGATTTTTGGAAGGGGACCCCCGGACGCATTGGGACTTGCCGCGAAAATACAGCTTCAAACTTACACACCCCCGGTTTCATGCGAGTCCCGGTCCCGTTGAAATAAATTCTTTGCAGTGCCAGCGAGTATGTGATTTCTCGCATGGGCTCCAGCTTCTTTGATGGCGCCGCGCAGTCCTTCGTCGGATAAGGACTATGGCTTTTCCAGCCTGGCCCGACTCGCTGCAGGAGCAAAAGAGGGGCTCCGCACCAAGGGGCCAGGTCAATCGCCTCGCGCGACCTGTTCTTGATCGTGACGGAAACCGTATCGTTGAGGCGCGCGGTTTTTCTGTCGACGACCACGAGGATCTCCTCGCTTTCCCGCGCAAGGACGCATCGGCTGTCCTTGCACTCGGCCCGCGCTTCCGGGAAAACGCACGACTCGCAGACGATGTCGGAGCGGCATTGTCCGGCGATCTCCTTGAGTCGGGACAGGTCGGCATTCTTATTGACGGCCGACTGGCAGTCAAACGGGCAGGCCAATTCCGCGGTGATCGCGCATTCCTGCGCGTCGGAGCATTGCCGAGCTGCTTCGAGCGCCGCCGCGCCCTCCTTCATGAGGTCGCCGCAACGGGCGCCCGCTGCGGCCCAATCCGCGTGCACGCTGAGCGGCACGACAAGCAGCAAGAGGATGCGCGCCATGCCCTACGATAGCTTTTCCCGGCCCGGGCTGAAAGAGGCTCGCCCGGCGCTGACTTTTTGGGAGCGATCGAACCTTGGCAACTCCCGACGCGGGGCTACAACGAAGTAGGAAGAATGAGAACGCATTCCGCTCAAAACCGCCTCACACGACCAGTTTAACCCGTCCGGCCCCCTCAGCGGCGGCACCAATGCCGCCATACGCCCCACGAACTCCACCGCCGGCCATTCATGGTACGATGGCCCCCCGTTCGTTTTGCTCACTTGATACCGGATGAGACCCTCTTTCTGCAGGAGTTGGGCCGAAGGGTCCGGAGTGCGTAGGCCAAAGGCCTCCTTCATAAATGCCCTGTGGACTCTGCCGGCCGCAGGCTCTCCGTGCTAAGCTAAAACCAAGCCCCTAAAGCTGATGGCGCATGGAGGCAGTGATGTCTTTGAAGAAGCCGGTCGCGAGCGCGGTCTGCGCCGCGTTCCTGATGACGGGACCCGGCCGGCTGACGACGCAGGCCTTCGCCGGCGCCATCGCCGCTCCCCAG
>MGUL01000140.1:21663-31929 GCA_001800005.1 Elusimicrobia bacterium RBG_16_66_12
CCGGCGCCGTCCGCGCCGGCACGCCGGGCCAGGTCCTGGCCGTTCCCATCCTCAACCAGACAGGGGGCTCCATCATGCCGTTTGCTTCCGCGAACCTGGACCTGGGCGCCTCCCTGCTTCCAACGCCGGCGCCGCGCCCCGACATCGCGGTGAACCCGCTCCCCGTCGCGGACGCGCGGACCTCCGCTAAATCCTTCCAGCCGTTGGCCGCCCAACTTGCCAATTCCCGCCAAAAATTCGACCTCGACGATGCCGGTTCCATCAAGGAGCTCGGCTCGCGCCTGGACGCCTTGTTCGAGAACCCGAAATCCCTCTCGGAAGACGCTTCGGATGGAGCCGTCGCGGATACGGATTCTACGCAAAAGATGACGCCCAATCCAGGGAAGCTGCAAGAGTCCGCGACCGGTCGCACCATCACGACCTATCGATGGGTCTCGCCCGGCGACAGCCAGGCCGAACCGCGCTTTGAGCGGAGCATCGCGAGCGGTCTCAGTCTGGAACGAGGCGAGATCATCGTCGCGGCCGATCGTGTCGGGGGGGATTCTCCGGTCTTGATCACAGCGCGGGGCGGCTTGGTCGCGGTGTGGTCGTATCACTCGCCGGGCGACAGCGGGGCCAAGACAACCTTCAAGCGCTGGGCCGCGGGCCGCATCCGCCTTCGGCGCGGCGAGCGCATTATGGGCGCCGCTCTCAAGAACGGGAATGCGGGCTTCCCGGTCGTGGCCACCATCAAGGACGGGGCCATCTCCACCTATTTCCGGATCCCCGGCGGCGACAGCGGCCGGGCGGACCGGTTCGAGGGGCAGGAGTGGGGCCGCGTGCCCCTGGACGCCGGCGAGCGCATCGTGAGCGTCGATCTGACGGGTTCCCCCCTCGTGATCACGGCGCGGGACGGCGCGGTCGCGGCGTGGTTCTCTCGATCCCCGGGCGACAGCGGGGCCAAGCCGACGTTCGAGCGCCTGGCGGTCGCGCGCGTCCACCTTGTGGAAGGCGAGACCATCATCGCGGCGCGCATGCAGGGGGACGGCCCCATGCTCGTCACGGCAAAGGATCGGATTCTCGCGGCGTACCGCTACCGTTCCGGCGGCGACAGCGGCCGCGGGGCGCAGATGGATCGAGAGGCGATCGGCGAGTTCAGGCTTCGCGAAGGCGAGGCCATCCTGAGCGCCTACGCGTCCATCAATTCCGCCGCCCTGATGACCTCCGTGGGCGAAGCGCTTGAGGAGACGAAGGCGCCCGCGCCTCGAGTCGAGAAGGCCCCGAAGCCCGGCTCCGGTCAAGCCGGCAGGATCAGCGTGGGAACGCTCGCGCTCCTGGCAGGGATCGGCCTGGCGGCGACGGGGGGAGGTCTGCTGGCGTTCGGTCCCGCTCTCGCTGCGGCGGTCGGCCTGACGCACTCGGCGGGACTCATGGCGCTGGGGCTTGGAGCCGCCCTTATGGGCTTTTCGATCGTGGTGCGGGTGGACGACGCATCGAACGGCGGAGACGGGCTGGATGATCCCGTGTCGAACACGCTAGGCGTTCTGCTCGCCCTCGGGGGCGCGCTGATTTTAGCCAACGGCCTTCTGGAGCTTGCGGTCGTGTTCGGTCTCATCTCCGCGGTCGGCGGCGGGGCGGCCGTCGTGGGCGTCCTTGCCGCTCCCGTCGTGGGGAACGTTAAAATTGAATTCTCGTTCAAGGTCAACAAAGAGCATCAGACACTCCTGACCAAAGTCTTTGCGGCCAATTCCGGCGAAGTTCTGGACTACGTTGAAAATGTCGTCGGAAAAGGCATGCAGGACATAAGTCTTTTCGTCCCCTACTCCACAGAGCAGAGCGGCGAGGATATCTTGTACGCCGTGACCGTCGTAAAGAACGGGCGGATAATCGGCAATTTCCGTGCGGAAATCAATAAACGCACGAAGCAATTGCATCTCTCACCTAACGACGATTGAGGACGAGGGAAGCTGCCTCCCGCAGCAACGCGCGCTATCAGCCCGTGGCAAAAGTCTTAGACAAACGCTGATCCCTCAGGCGTTTCATGGCGAATGGAACTACGTCATCCGACCGCGGCCGAGGAGATCAGCGCGCCCCGCCGCTCGTGTTCACCGAACTCGGCGTCGCGATGTTTTGAATCACGTCTCGACGGCCATGATGAGGACGTCCACGTCCTCTTCTCCAGCATCCGCCGACTCATGGACCGACCTGAGAAAACGCGCTCTCACATCGGATTCAAGGTCGACATCCGGGCGCCGCACGATGGTTGAATTGCTATAATCCGCGCATGTCCTCGACGGAGGCCCTCCCCGACACCCCGGTGATGCGGCAGTACCAGGATCTGAAGGCCCGGCACCCCGAGGCACTGATGTTCTTCCGCCTGGGCGACTTCTACGAACTCTTCGGCGAGGACGCGCGCGACGCCTCGCAGATCCTGGGGCTGGTCCTGACCCAGCGCCAGGGCGTGCCGATGTGCGGGGTGCCCTTCCACAACGCGCAGAATTATCTGGCGCGCCTGCTGCGCGCGGGGCGAAAGATCGCCATCGCCGAGCAGCTGGAAGCCCCGTCCAAGGACAAGAAGCTGGTCAGCCGCGGCGTGATCCGCGTGGTCACGCCGGGCACCGTCGTCGAAGACGACCTCCTCGACCCCGCGGCCTCCAATTTTCTCGTCGCCGTCGAGCACGACCTGGTCGGCTGGGGCGCGGCCTGCCTGGACGTGTCCACGGGGGAATCCTGGGCGACCCAGGCCCTCAACGACCGCGACTCGCGCAAGCTCTACGACCTGCTCGCGCGCATGCGCCCGGCCGAGGTCATCGCCTCGGGCGAGGCGGCTTCGGCATTATGGCTGAGGCAAGTTCTGCCGGCAAAAACGTGCCTGACCATCAAGGAAACGACGAAGAACGGAGAGATCCCGGCATGGTCGAACGGGTCAATTTGGAAAAATCACCATTTGGCCCTGAAGGCCGCGCTGTCCGCGCGGCGGTATGTCGACGAGGCCCGCTTCCGACTGCGCGAACTGCCCGAGCCCGCCTACAAAGAAGCCGGCGCCGTGATGCAGCTCGACGAGACGGCCATCCGGACGCTGGAACTCGTCGAGGCCGCCTCAGGCGAGAAGCGTCACACCCTCTGGGGCCTGCTCGACGGCTGCCGCACCCCGATGGGCAGCCGCAAGCTCAAGAACTGGCTCCTGCATCCCTCCACCGACCTGCGCGAGATCGAGCACCGCCAGAACTGCGTCGAGGACCTGCTCGACAAGCCCGACGCCCGTCAATCATTGGGCCGCGTGCTTCAAGAAATCGCCGATCTGCCGCGCGTGACCGCCCGCCTGTCCACCCGCCAGGCCGGCCCCCGCGACCTTGGAGCCCTGCGCCGCTCCCTGTCGCGCCTTCCGGAGCTGGAGTCGTGGATCGCCGACGTCTCGTTCTCCTCGGGCCTGGCCGACCTGGCCGAGGACCTGCGCGAGACGGCCAAGACCCTGGACGGACTGCGGGAATATCTGGCGCGGGCCCTGATCGAGGACCCGCCCGCGAAGCTCTCCGACGGCGGCCTGATCCGCGCCGGCTTCCACGCCGAGCTCGACGAGCTGCGGCGCCTCAAGAACGACTCGGATCAGGTCCTGCGCGAGCTCGAGGAGCGCGAGAAGAAAGCGACGGGCATCTCCAGCCTAAAGGCCGGCTACAACTCCGTCTTCGGCTATTACCTGGAGATCTCGAAGTCCCAGTCGCCCAAGGCCCCCGCGAGCTACACCCGCAAGCAGACGCTGACCAACGCCGAGCGCTACATCACCCCGGAGCTCAAGGAGCTCGAGACGCGGATCCTGTCCGCCGAGGACAAGATGCTCCGCCTGGAAGCGAAGCTCTTCGACGAGGTGCGCGATGATGCCCTCGAGCGGCACGGCGCGCTGCTGCGCCTGGCCGAGATACTGTCGGAACTGGATGTCTTTCAATCGCTGGCCGCCGTCGCGGCGATGCAGGATTTCGTCAAGCCAAAGGTGGACCTCACCCACGACCTGGAGATCGTCGACGGCCGCCACCCCGTGCTGGCGGCCCTGCTGCCCTCCGGCTCCTTCGTGCCGAACACCTTGGTCCTGAACGCGCGCAACCCGCAGATCCTGATCCTCACCGGCCCAAACATGTCGGGCAAGTCCACCTTCCTGCGCCAGAACGCGCTGATCGCGCTGCTGGCCCAGATCGGCTCCTTCGTGCCGGCGCGCTCCGCGCGGGTGGGGATGGTCGACAAGATCCTGACCCGCATCGGCGCCCAGGACGCGCTGGCGCAGGGAGACTCCACCTTCATGGTCGAGATGAAGGAGACGTCGCATATCCTCCGCTCCGCGACGGCTCGCTCCCTCGTGGTGCTGGACGAAGTCGGCCGCGGCACCTCGACCTTCGACGGGATCTCCATCGCCTGGGCCGTGCTCGAGCACCTGCACGGCGGGCCGCGCACCCTTTTCGCCACCCACTACTTCGAGCTGACCGAGTTGGCCAAGACCCTGCCCGGCGTCGTCAACGGCAACGTCGAGGTCAAGGAGTGGCGCAACGCCGAGGGCCATGTTGAGGTCGTCTTCCTCCACAAGATCGGCGAGGGGCCGGCCGACCGCTCCTACGGCATCCACGTCGCCGCCCTGGCCGGCCTGCCGGCCGGGCTCATCGCGCGCGCCAACGAGATCCTGTCGGGCCTGGAGAACGAGTCCGCCTCCGGTCGCCTGGCGGGCAAGACCGCGCGCCGGGACTCGCCGATGGAACTGCCGCTCTTCGAGGAGAACCCGGTCCTGCAGACCCTGAAGCTCCTCAATCCCGAGACCATGACGCCGATCGAGGCCCTGCAGGCCCTCAACGCGCTGAAGAAGAAGCTCTGATGCCGATCATCCGGAAATTGCCGGAAGCGGTCTATTCCCGCATCGCCGCCGGCGAGGTGGTCGAGCGTCCCGCATCGCTGCTGAAAGAACTATTGGAGAACTCCCTCGACGCGGGGGCCACCCGCATCGACGTCGAGGTCGCGGGCGCGGGCCGGGCGTCCTTGCGCGTCTGCGACGACGGCTGCGGCATGGACGAGACGGACGTCCGCGCCTGCCTCGAGCAGCACGCGACCAGCAAGATCGCCGACGTGTCGGACCTCGACACGCTGACCACCTTCGGCTTCCGCGGCGAGGCCCTCTTCGCCATCGCCGCCGTGTCCAAGATAGTCGTCACCAGCGCCACCCGCGAGTCCAAGACCGGCTGGCGCGTCTCGGCCAGCGCCGGCCACGTCTGGTCGACCGGGCCCGCCCCGGCGGTCCCCGGCACGACCATCCTGGTCAAGGAGCTCTTTTTCAACACCCCGGCCCGCCTCGAGTTCATGAAGTCCGACGCCTTCGAGCGCGCCAAGCTCGTCGCCGTCGTCGAGGAGGCGGCGCTGGCCAACCCGGGCGTGCGCTTCACCTATAAATCCGAGAACCGCCTGGTGGTCCACTTCGAGCCCGAGAAGTCGGGCGACGTCTTCTCGGACATCGACATGCGCGCGGCACGCGTGCTGGGCGACGACCTGGCCGGGGGGCTTCTGCCCATCGACGCGGAGCGACCGGGCGTCCGGCTGCGCATGCTCGTCTCGCCGCTGGGCAAGATGCCCTCCTCGCGCAACTTCCAGTATTTCTTCGTCAATAAACGGCCAGTCTCCTCGCGAGTCTTCCAGCAGGCGCTCTACAAAGCCTACGGCGAGCGCCCCTCGGGCAAGCACCCGGTCTGCGTGGCGATGCTGGAGCTGAACCCCGACGCCTTCGACGTGAACGTCCACCCCGGCAAGCGCGAGATCCGCTTCAAGGATGACGGCGAGATGTTCGGCCTGATCTCAGGCCTGGTCGCCGCCGCCTTGGCCGCGGCGAAGGCCGCCGAGCCCATCACCGCGGCCCCCGAGGCCGCGTCAATCGCGGCCGACGCCCCGGCGCCGTCCGCGGCCGCGCAGGGAGAGACGACGCCGCATTATCTCGGCGGCAGGTCCTTCTTCCCCGAGGAGTTCAAGCAGCTGAAGCTGGGCGCCTCCATGTCCCTGACCGCGCCCGAGGGCGCGCCGGCCTGGTACACACCCCCCTTCCGCTACCTGGGACAGATCGAGCGCAGCTATCTGCTCTTCGAGGCCTCGGGCGGGCTCTTCATGCTCGACCAGCACGCCGCGGCGGAGCGGGTCCTCTTCGAGCAGCTGATGGCCGAGGCCTCCGACGGGGAGGCCAAGTCGCAGAAGCTGATGCTCCCCGTCCCGGTGGACCTGCCCGCCTCCGCGGTGCGCATGGTCCTGGCAAAAGCCGAGCGCCTGCGCGCGCTGGGCTTCGAGGTCGTCGCCCACGGCAAGGGCGGACTGCACGTGACCGCGATCCCGTCCGTCTTCGGCCTGGACGAGGACGTCAAGAAGCTCGTGCACCGCGTCGTCGATTCGGTCTCGGGCCCCGTCGACGACGCCGCGCGACTGCGTCACGACGCGATCGCCACGGTGGCCTGCAAGGCCGCGGTCAAGGCTCACGACCGCCTGGGCGAGGAGGAGGCCTACAAGCTCCTCGACAAGCTCGAGGCCTGCCGCGACGGCTCCGCCTGCCCGCACGGCCGGCGCACGATGCTCGCCCTCAACCGCGATGAGCTGGCCCGCCGATTCCAGCGCCCCGGCGCTCCCGTCCTTTAGCTCTCGTCGAGGACCCATATCATTTCGTGGGTCTTGACACTACAAGTTTTTGGGCTATACTCATGGCGTCACCCGCCCCGGAACCGGTGGTGTGATGGCGGAAAAGGAGGACGCCGGGTCCCGGCCGAGGCCTAGACCGGCGGTCGCGTGAGAGTCCGAGTCGTTGCGAAATCGACGTTCGTGACGAGCCGTCGTGTGGCGCGTCGTCGCGGGTCGCCGAGCCGCGGGGGCCGCTCGAAGCAGTCGCGTGACGGGTCCGGGGCGGGTTGCTCCTGAGGCGCTGAGACGGTCCGATTAAAAGGACGCCGGTCTCGGCGCCTCCTGATTTTCAGGGAAGGCGCCAGTAGTGATGCCATTGAGGCACCACCCGCACGTCGCGCACGACCCGGCGCGCCATGGACTCGAAACGCAGACAGCGCTTGGGCGGGATCGTGTCCGCGCCGTGCATCGCGGTCGCCGGCTGAAGCACGAGCGGCAGGCGGCGCGGCGCGCCCCTCATGAGGGACAGGACCTTTCGCCACTCCGCCTCGGTCGAGCGCGCGGCGAGCACCACCTTCACGAAGGTCCCGCGCGGGGCTTCCTCGAGGAAGGCCCGGTGCAGGTCCCAGGTCGCCCGGCCCGTGGAGGACGGCAGCTTCACGTCCATGGCCACCACGTTGCAGAGCGGGGCCAGCGCGCGCATGGCGGCCGGAAGGGTCCCGTTGGTCTCCAGATAATTCTCCAGCCCGCGCTCATGCGCCCAGCGCATCAAGGGAGCCAGGAACGCGGCGTGAAGGAGCGGCTCCCCCCCGGTCCAGGAGACGCAGCGGTGCCGGTGACCGCGGTCCAGACGCGCGATGGCGGCCTTCACGCGCGCGGCGCTTTCGGCCTTGCCCGAGGGGATGGCGATCGCGTCGGGCTCGTCGCAGTAGTCGCAGTGGAGGTTGCACCCGCCCAAGCGCACGAAGATCTGGCGCTCGCCCACGCGCAGGCCCTCGCCTTGGAGCGAGGAGAACACCTCCACGAGGCGGGCCGAGGAGGCGTCGGAAAGCCTCAACACAGCGATAGCCAGACGACCGTCTCGACATGGTCCGTGTGCGGGAACAGGTCCACGCACGCCAGCCGCTCGACGCAATACCGCGCTCCCAGCACCTTCAGGTCCCGCGCCAACGACTCCGGATTGCACGAGACGTAGAACAGGACCGGCGGCGCCATCTCGAGCAAGGTCGCCGCGACCTTCGCGTGCAGACCCGCGCGCGGCGGGTCAGCCACCACCGCCTCCGGCCTCATGTCCAGCAAGGCGGGAAGCAGAAACTCCACCGTCCCCCCGTAGAAATCGCAGTTCTTCAGGCCGTTCAAGTCCGCGTTCGCCTTCGCGTCTTCGACCGCGGATTGATTCGATTCCACCCCGAGGATCTTCTCCACCGCCCCCGCCAAGGACAGCGCGATCCCCCCGCCGCCGCAATACAGGTCCAGCACCGTCTTCGCCCGGATCTCGCGCGACCAGCCCCGCAGAAGGCCGTACAAGACCTGCGCGCCGAGAGAGTTCGTCTGGAAGAAGGAATGCGGAGAAATCCGATAGTCCACCGAGCCGTCCGGAAAGCGCAGGGTCTCCGTCACATGCCCCGGCCCCGTCAAGACTTCCAGGGAATCCGAAACGGCCGTGTCGGAGAGTTTCGCGTTGCCCCCCAGCAGGATGGTCGTCGCGGGATAGACGGACAGCACCGCCTCCATGAACGACTTCTTCGGGATATCCCCCGTCGTCGTGACCAGGATGACCATCCGCTCGGGACGGTTCTTGGCTTCCCGGATGACCAAGTGCCGCAGCTGTCCTTCCTTTTTATGGGAATTATAAGGGGGGACCTTCTCATCCTCCGCCCAGGAGCGCACCGCGGCCAAGAGCGGGGCGGCCTCGGGGCTGGGGAGGCGGCATTCCTGCAGGTCCAGGATCTCGTACCAGCGACCCTTCGGCTTCATCCCCAGCTTCAGCCATTGCCCCGCGACGGGAGGATAGACGTCGCCGAAGCTGAACTCCATCTTATTGCGGTAGTTCCAGATCACGGGTGCGCCCAGGATGGAGAGAGCGGGAAGACCTTCGATCCCCTTTAAAGCGGCGCGGACCTTTTCCTGTTTATAGACGAGCTGGGACTCGTAGGAGCGGTCCTGCAGCGAGCAGCCGCCGCAGGTCCCGAAATGGCGGCAACGGACAGGAGGATCAGTTGTTGAACTTGAAGTGACAGACATCGCCGTCCTTGACCGTGTACTCCTTGCCTTCGGAGCGGATCAGACCCTTCTCGCGCAGCGCCGCCTCCGAGCCGTACTTGTCGATGTCCACGTAAGAGTAGATGTCGGCCTTGATGAAGCCCTTCTCGAAGTCCGTGTGGATGACCCCCGCGGCCTGGGGCGCCTTCGCCCCGACCGGGATCGTCCAGGCCCGGACCTCCATCTCGCCCACCGTGAAGTAGGAGCACAGCCCCAGTGTCTTGTAGGCCGCGACGATCACCTTCTCGAGGCCGCTCGTCTCCATGCCCAGGTCCTTCATGAACATCGCGCGGTCCTCGCCGGAGAGCTGGGCGATCTCGCTTTCCAGTTTGCCGCAGATCACCACCGACTCCGAGCCGCGCGCCTTCGTGTAGGCCTGGAAGTCCGCGATGATCGCCGCATCCGGGGTCTCGTCGGTGTTGCCCACGTACAGGACGGGCTTCGCGGTGAGCAGGCAGAAGTCCTTGATCGCCCGCGGGTCCAGGCCCAGCGCGCGCGCGGGCTGGCCCGCCTCCAGACCGCTCTTCAGCGCGTCGAGGATGACCAGGGCTTCCCGCGCGGCCTTGTCGCCCGACTTCGCCTTGCCCGAGACCTTGTCGTACTGCTTGGTCAGGCTGTCGAGGTCGGCCAGCATCAGCTCGGTCTCGATGACGTCGATGTCGCGCTTGTGGTCGACTCCGCCCATCGTGTGCACCACGTCGGGGTCCTTGAACAGCCGCACCATGTGCAGGATGGCGTCCACTTCCCGGATATTGGCCAGGAACTTATTGCCGAGTCCCTCTCCCTGGGACGCGCCTTTGACCAGCCCCGCGATGTCGACGAAGCGGCAGGAAGCCGGGATGGTCTTCTTCGGCTTGGCGACCTCCGTCAGGCGGGCCAGGCGCGGATCCGGCACGGCGACGACCCCCACGTTGGGCTCGATCGTCGTGAAGGGATAATTCGACGCGGCGGCATTGCCGGACGTCAACGCGTTGAAAATAGTGGATTTTCCGACGTTGGGAAGACCGACGATGCCGATTTCCATGGGGAGCGCAATCCTATCAAATCGGGACCCGCGCGGACTGTGGGTCCAAAGTCCTGGATTGCGGCGGGACCTCTGCCGCGGGACGGCGGGACCATGGGCCCGCGCGTGATTTGGGGGCGTTTCGTAGGATTGGCCCATGAAGAACTCGCCGAGGCTCACGCCTATTCTCGTCGCCGTCTCCGTCGTCCTCTCCGCCGTCGCTCCGCAAGCCTCGCTTGCCGCCGCGGCGATCTCGCGCCCCGTCGTCTCGGGAGGCTCCCCCGTGACCGGCGCCCATGTCGTCTCCGCTCTGCCGACGCTCTCCGTCGCGGCTCCCATCACCGGCGCCCCGGCCCTGACCGCCTCCCTCGCGGCCCCCTCGGCGATCGCCGCGGCCT
>MGUL01000140.1:31946-34812 GCA_001800005.1 Elusimicrobia bacterium RBG_16_66_12
CGCCTCTCGCGGTGACCGCGACCCCCGTCAAGGCCGCCGCCGCAACGAACATCGGAACCCCCGGCGGCGCCGCCGCCTCGCTCGCGCAGGAAGCCGCCGCTTACTCCGCCGAGATCTCGGCCCAGACGCCCGCGGCCTCCGCCCCGAGCAAGGGCCTGGCCGGACGCATCGCCGACGTGCTCCGCGGACGCGCCGGCCTCGCGTCGCTGTTCGACTCCTCCCGCGAGAAGTCCGCGCCGGTCTTCGGCCGCATGGGCATCACCGGAGACCTCAAGCCGGTCCAACTCCCCAACGGCAGCGGCACGGACCAGCAGCCGACGGTCCCCTCGCCCGACCGGGAGCGGACTGTCCTGCTGCAGACATACTCCTTGCCCGGCTCGCGCGACGTTGGCGGGATCTTCGAGTCCAGCCGCAAGGTCCTCTCCGCCGACCCGGCGAACCTCGACGCCGTTGTGGGCGCCGTGAAGGACATGGTCGACGCCGACCCCTCCCGTTTCGGCATCCCCAGCTCCGACCTGCGCCTCATCCATGCCAAAGGGTTCGAGGGTCAGGGCGAGCAGGCCGACACGATCTACGTACACTTCCGCCAGATCCGCGACAACCTGGCGGTCAACGGCTCGGCCCTGTCGTTCACCCTCAAGGTGTTCGACGGCAAGCCCGTCGTCGTGGCGCAGATCGGGCAGATATTCCCACAGATGAACGTCAACACCGAGACGGTCCTCACCGAGGAACAGATCCTGAGCCAGATCGCCTCGCGCACCGGTCTCTCGGTGGCGGACGTCGCGTCCACCTTCGAGTTCTACGAGGAGAAGATCATCTACTCCCGCGGTTCTTGGCGCCACGTGAAACTCTTCATCGCCGAGGGCCTGCCCTATATGGTGGCCGTCGACGTGGTCACCGGCCTCGTCTTCGCCTACGACAACCGCACCGGCCTCCAGGAAGCCGCGCCCCAGGCCCCCAATGCCGTCACGGGCTCGGTCGGCGGCAAGGCCGTGGACAAGGGCCCGATCATGACCGGCTCCGTGGTTAGTGAAATCGCGCTGCCGTTCCTTGAAGTCAAGATCGGCGGCAAGGCCTACGTCACCGACAAGGACGGCCGCTTCTCGGCCGCCTCGGGTTTCGAGGCGCTGCCCGAAGGCCTGGAGCTGACGGCCACGCTCTCCGGCCCGTACGTCAAGATCGTCGACAACGGCGGCAAGACGCTGTCGGTCAAGGTCACGGTCAAGGCCGGCGACAACCAGGTCGTCTTCAACCCCGGCTCCACCGTCAAGGACGAGAACGCGCTGGCCCAGGTCAACGCGTTCGACAAGGTCAACCGCTCGCTGAACTTCCTGCGCGAGCGCAAGCTGACCAACGACCGCATGGACCGCCAGCAGCTCACCGTGCGCACCAACATCGACGACGAGTGCAACGCGTACTACACGCCGGGCCGCCCGAGCCTCAATTTCTTCCGCTCGAGCAAGAACTGCGCGAACACCGCCTACGACACCGTGGCCGAGCACGAGAACGGCCACTACTGGGACGACATGACCGGAGGCATCATCGACGGCGGCATCTCCGAGGGCTGGGGCGACATCCTGTCGATGTTCCGCCTGAACAACCCGATCGTCGGCGAGCACTTCATGAAAGTTCCCCGCAACGGCGTGGACTACGTGCGCCATGGAGAGAACACCTACCAGTACAACGAGTACGACGAAGTGCACGCCCAGGGCCAGGCCTGGGGCGGCTTCGCCTGGAAGCTGCGCAAGATGCTCATCGCGAAGCTCGGCTACGAGCAGGGCGCGGCCGTCGCCGAGGCCCTGGTCCTGCCGACGATGTTCGCCAAGGCCTCCAACATCCCCGCGGCGATCACGCAGGTCCTCATTAACGCGATGAAGAACGACGGGACGATGATCCACGAAGCCGAGATCCGGGCCGCGGCGAAGATCCACGGCATCACGCTTCCGGCCAGCCCGGCGGCGGGCTTCGTGTCCAACCTGATGGAGCGCTTCACGGCTCCGCTGCGCAAAGTTCAGATGACACCCGTCTACACGCCTCAAAGCCCGCGCGAGATCGTCACATCCTTCGATGCTCTCGCGGCACAACTCGCGGCGTCCAGCGGCCGAACGGAAGGCGGCAACGTCCGCGCGACCCTGCGCTTCACCGCCGGAGCGCTCATCCGCAACCGGGTCGCCAACGAGATCCGCCGCTACATGGACGAGACGGGCCTGAAGTATCAGCTCCACGAGTATAAGAGCTGGACTTCGAGCGACTTCCTGCTCGTCATCGAGGGGACCGAGGACCAGATTCGCGAACACGGCGGAAACATCTCCCGCTGGCTCCAGAGCATCGCGAGCTCCTCCTTCGCTCCCTAAGGTTCTGGGGGATCGATGAATGCGGGCGGCCTTCGGGCCGCCCGCATTTTTTGTGTTTTCATGGGAAGAAATGTCATACTCGCCTCATGAACAAACTCTCCGCCTCCCTGCTCGCCGTTCTGCTGTCCGCCGCCCCCGCCTCGGCCCTCGAGTGGCAGAACATCGGTCCCCGCGCCCTCGGCATGGGCGGCGCGGGCGTGGCCATGCCGCAAGGCCCGCTCAACGAGTACTGGAACCCCGCCGGCCTGGGCATGCGCGGCAACACCTCGGGCCTCCAGGTCCCCGTCCACGTCCACGCGGCCCTGACCGGAGACGTCATCGAGGGGGCCAACGATCTCGACCAGATCGCGAAGAACCCCACGGCCTACACCGCGGCCGACGTCACCCGCGCCCTCAACAAGATCAACCAGCCCGGCAGCGGCCTGCGCCTGGACGCGGCCGTCGCGCCGGCCGTCAAGATCAAGAAGGTCGTCGTGTTCACGAACGTCTCGGCCCACATGGGCGCCGTCCCG
>MGUL01000140.1:34841-35177 GCA_001800005.1 Elusimicrobia bacterium RBG_16_66_12
TCGACACGCTGAACAACTCGAAGCTGACCGTCAAGGTCATCCAGCTCGTCGAGTTCGGCGCCGGCTACGGCCGGGAGCTTCCGTTCGCCCCTGGAGTCCTGCTGGGCGGAAACCTCAAGCTCATGAAAGGCCAGGTCGGCTACTTCGACCTGATGGTGGCGCGAAACGACTCCGAGACCAACGACCTCTTCAAGAAGCTCAAGGACGGCGCCAAGACCAGCACGAACTTCGGCGTGGATCTGGGCGCTCTCTGGGACATGGACCGGACCTTCGAGGGCCTGCCCATGCGCCCGCGCCTGGGCCTTGTCGGGCGCAACCTCAACAACCCCAAGTTCA
>MGUL01000140.1:35233-35778 GCA_001800005.1 Elusimicrobia bacterium RBG_16_66_12
TCCGCATGGGTCTGGCGCTGAGCCCGTTCAACTGGTGGCACCTGGCCGCCGACATGGACATGACGAAGAACCTCACCCCGGTCGACGGCCGCCCGAGCCGCCAGCTCTCGCTGGGCACCGAGGTGGACGTCTTCAACCGCTCCTGGATCAACATCCCCCTGCGCGCGGGCATCCTGCGCAACGTCGCCGACAACTCCAAGACGATGCTGGCGCTCGGCGCCGGCCTCAACTTCCTCCATATCCACGCCGATGCCTCGCTGGCCTGGAGCCCGAAGAAGATCGCGACCCAGAGCGAGGGCAGTTCAAAGACCTTCCCGGCCGAGGCAGCCGGCGGCGTCTCCCTGAGCATCCTGTTCGGCGGCGGCGAGGAAGGAACCGAGAAGGCTCCGGCCTCGTCCGAGCCCCAGGCCGCTCCCGCGGCGCAGGCCGACGACCAGCCCGTCTCGACGGAGAAGGTGCGCGAGGCGGCCGAGAAGGCCCAGAAGGACCTGGACGCCGAGTCGAAGAAGACCCCGTGATAGGAAACGAGGGTCAGGCCTTTAATT
>MGUL01000140.1:35797-38322 GCA_001800005.1 Elusimicrobia bacterium RBG_16_66_12
CTCATTAAATAAATTAAAGGCCTGACCCTCTCTTTTTACAGGTCCCAGCGGCGGATCAAGACGAAGGCGACCGCCCCGAAACCGGCGTTCGCCATCCAGGCCGCCGCCCAAGGGGGCACGCTGCCCCCCACGCCCATCGCGCGCCCGACCTCCATGCACCAGAGGTAGGCGAAGGAGACGCCCAGCGCCATGCAGAAGCTGGCCACGCGCGAGGACTTGCGCAGGCGCAGGGAGATGGGGATGCCCAAGGCGCAGATCACGACGTTGGCGAAGGGGTATGCGATCTTGGACTGCGCGGCGACCTCGTACTCCCGCGGCGAGCCTCCGAAACGGCCGACGCGATGCGAGTAGGAAAGGACCTCGCGCAGGGACATCTCATCAGGATTGACCGGCCGCGGGATCAGGTCGGCCGGCGGCGCGTCCAGGTCCGAGACCTTCGACTGGAACGGCTGCTCCACAACGCCCTCCGCCGTGAAGGCCCTCTCCACGCCGCCCTGGAACACCCAGCGCCGCGCCGCGTCGTCCCATGTCGCGGACCTCGCGTCGAGCTGTGAATAGACGCCGTTCTCCCCCACGCTCTCCAGGAGCGGCCGCTCCATCAAGCCCTCCTTCGGGCGGAGCAGCAGTGTCCGAATGAAGAGCTTGTCGTCGACGGCGACGGCCACATCGCTGTACATCGAATACTCCGGCTCCGGGTGGACCTTCTCCCGCCACAGGCGGCGCGACCGCGCCCAGGCCGCCGGCATGACCGTCTCCTGGGCGGCGAAGGCGACCAGCGCGACCGCGAGCGAGGTCCAGAGGATGGGCAGCCAGAAGCGCCTCGTCTCCAAGCCGCAGGCCTGAGTGGCCAGCCACTCGCCGCTCTGAACGAAGCCGCTCATCGCGACCAAAGTCGCCAGCAGCGTCGCCATCGGGATCACGCGCACGGCCCAATAGGGCACGCCCAGCCACAGGCACTCGAGAATGGTCCACAACGAGGCGCTCGACTTCACGATGTGGTTCATCTTGTCGAAGGTATCGCCCAGGAAGATCAGTATCGCGAAGATCGCCAACCCGAAGGCCAGAGGGGCGAGGAAGCGCTTCATCATGCAGCGCGTGTAGATCGTCATTGGGAGGCGGCCCTCCTCGTCAGCCACGCCCCGGCGGCCAGCCCCATGGCGTTCGCCAGCCAGGGCGCGACCGACGCCAGGCCGCCGTGGCGGCGCCCGAGGCTGACCCCGACGACGAGCAGTCCGTAGAAGACAAACATCACCGCGAGGCTGGCGACGAAGTCCGCTCCGCGCGCACGGCGCCGCAGACCCAGGCCCAGAGGAGCCGCCACCCAGAAGAACACGAATGGCGAGAGCGCCCCGGCCGTGCGGACGGACGCCTCGACAAGGTACTCCAGGCGTTTTTCCTCAAGGAGGCCCGGCCGGCCCGCTTTCTCGCGCAGGGCCTTGGTCGACATCTCCTGCATGTCCGGCTCCCGAGGGGCGGCCGGCGCCTCGAGAGGAAGATGCACGCGGTAGCGCTCGAAGCGTCCCGAGGTGAAGCGCTCGGGCTCCTTGTTCGGCAGCACCAGCTGGCCGTCGATCAGCTCCAAGTCCACGCCGCGACCCGGATCGAGCCTGATGAAGCCTTCACGGGCGTTGACGCGCAGGGATTCCTCCCGGTTCGGGCGCACGAGGTAGACGCCCTCGAGACGCCCCGTGCTCGACACCGCGTCGCGCGCGTAGAGCCTCCAGGGACCGATCGGCGTGAAGGTGCGCGGGCGCAGGTCGATCTTCGCGATCTTCCGGGCCGCCTCGCTCGTGCGCCTCTTGAAGGAGCGAAAGCCGTCCGGACCGATCTTATGATTGACGACGAGCATCATCAGCGAGAGCGCCAAGGCCATCCAGAGAAACGGCCGGGCGATCTCATGAAAGGAGAAGCCGGCCGCACGCAGGGCCATCACCTCTCCCGTGTCCGTCAGATGTCCGAGCGTGACCATCACCGCCACCAGGAAGGCCATCGGCACGGCCAGGGTGGCGAAGGAGGGCAGCAAGCGCGAGAAGCAGGTCAGGATCCACAGAAACGGCAGCCCCTTGAGCATCGCCGTGGCGAAGAGCCGCAGGAACTGGTTCATCAGCAGCACGCCCAGGAACAGCGCGAGCCCCGCCCCGAAGACGGGCAGGAACTGGCGGAGAATGTAGCGCTGCAGTAGCGGCATCCTCATGGATTCTACTAGAATCCGCGCATGGACACGAACAAAGCCCTCGCCTATGCCGAGCAGAACCACCCCGATTTCCTGGAAGATCTCAAGGTCCTCTCCCGCATCCCCAGCGTCTCCTTCGCCGGCTTCGACCCGAAGGAGGTCGTCCGCTCGGCCGAGGCGGTGGCCGCGCTGTGCAAGGCACGGGGCCTAGAGAACGTCGAGATCCTGACCCTGCCCGGCTCGCATCCCTACGTGTACGCGGACTGGCTGCACGCGCCGGGCAAGCCGACGCTGCTGCTCTACGCGCACCACGATGTGCAGCCGGCGGGGCGCGAGGAACTGTGGGAGTCCC
>MGUL01000140.1:38369-39989 GCA_001800005.1 Elusimicrobia bacterium RBG_16_66_12
TCTACGGCCGCGGCACGGCCGACGACAAGGCCGGAGCGGTGACGCACACGAGCGCGATCTCGGCTTGGCTCAAGACGCATGGGAGCCTGCCCGTCAACGTGAAGCTCCTCATCGAGGGCGAGGAGGAGTGCGGCTCCGACAACCTAGAGCCCTTCCTCAAGAAGTACGCCGACAAAGTGATGGCCGACGCGATCGTGCTGACCGACACCGGGAATTTCGACGAGGAAACGCCCTCGATCACGGTGGCCCTGCGGGGCCTGGTCGCGCTCGACGTGACGGTGCGCTCGATGGACCACCCGCTGCACTCCGGCATGTGGGGCGGTCCCCTGCCCGACCCGGTCCAGGCACTGGCGAAGATGATCGCCTCCTGCACGGACGCCAAGGGCCGCATGACGATCCCGGGCATCTACAAGGACGTCAAGAAGCCCGCCCAGGCCATGGAGGCCAGCCTCAAGGTCCTCAAGCTCAGCGAGAAGACCTTCCGCGCCCAGTCGGGGATGTTCGCCAAGACGAAACTGATGTCGAGCCCCAAGGACATCTTGCGCGCGAACTGGTACCTGCCCGCGTTCTCCGTCAACGCGATCCAGGCCTCCAACAAGAAGGACTGCGCGAACATCATCAACGACTCCGCCTGGTGCCACGTCGGAATCCGTCTGGTCCCGGGGATGGACGCCACGAAGTCCCTCAAGGCCCTCAAAGCTCACCTGCTCAAGAACGCGCCCTGGGGCGTGTCGGTCAAGTTCGAGAGCGAGTCGGCCAGCCCCGCCTGGACGACGGACACCGACGCCCCCGCCTTCGCGGCCGCGCGCCGCGCCCTGCTGAAAGGCTACGGCCGCGCCTCGGTCGACGTGGGCTGCGGCGGGTCGATCCCGTTCGTCGGGCCCTTCTCGGACGCCCTCAAGGGCGCGCCCGCGCTGATGATCGGCGTCGAGGACCCCCTCTCCAACCCGCACTCGGAGAACGAGAGCCTGCACCTGGGGATGTTCCGCAAGGCCATCGCCTCGGCCATCCACCTGTACGCCGAGATCGCCGCGCTCGATAAGGTCCGTTGACGGTCCGTTGACGGCTTGCGGGTTATCGGTTATCCGTCTATACTGACGCAGGTGCTGAGACGCCCCCTCTCCTGCCTCATCGCTCTCATCCTGCCCGCCGCGCCCCTGTGCGCGATCACCGTCGAGCATGTCTCGCTGGCCTCCGCGCTGGGAATGGTGCGGGCAGCGCCGGCCTTCCGCGCCTCGGTACTCTCTCAGATCTCGCTCGTCGATTCTCTGAGCTCCCAGCCGATGCCGACGCTGGCACCGATCTTGACGGCGGCGCCGACGTCCGCGGACCCGTGGCGTGTGGAAGCGGCACGTCTGGTCGGGGCGCTGGCGGCCCAGCCCCAAGTCATCGCCCTCCACCGGAACGAACTGAGAACCG
Source organism: Elusimicrobia bacterium RBG_16_66_12 (assembly GCA_001800005.1). Classification (GTDB taxonomy): domain Bacteria; phylum Elusimicrobiota; class Elusimicrobia; order UBA1565; family UBA9628; genus GWA2-66-18. The sequence goes on from MGUL01000140.1 coordinate 39,789, forward strand.
CCCTCGGCGACCGGGGCGCCGGCCGATTGAAGGAAGCGGCGACGCTCCTACGCACACGCGCCACCGAACACCCCGAGTTGGCCGCCCAACTGGAAAATCTCCAACTGGGCCTCAACCTCAATGATGCCGAGGCCGTTCAAAAGCTCGGTGCGCGCCTAAACGCTCTGTTCGAGAACTCAAAATCCCGCCCGGGAGACGCTT
>MGUL01000140.1:40032-40862 GCA_001800005.1 Elusimicrobia bacterium RBG_16_66_12
TGCCCGAATCATGGCAATTGCAGCCCTCGAAACCGCCGCCCCTGTCTGCCGCGCCGGCTATGACAGGCGCTTCAATAACCGGGCCGCCCCGCAATATCCCGGAGCCCACGATGGCGGCACAGGACAGCGCCGGCGGCCGCTTGGCGCGTTTCTGGCGCACCCTCCACGGGCGTCCCTCCACAGAAGAGGCGCACCTGTACCTGCGCGTCGACGCGACGAAATCTTTTCTTAAAGCCCGCCTAGACGAACCTCTGATCGCTGAACGCGTGACGACCGCGCTGCGCGCCCAACACGTCCATGCGTCGAAGATGGATTTAACAAAGGAAGAAGTATTGTCCCGCTTACGCCGCGCCTTGAACGGAGGCCTTGAAATCCGCTCCGCCACGCCGACCGAGAATTGGCTGTTTGAAGGCAGATTCGACGCCGTCGCCGTCAGATACATCTTCAGCCGGCGCAGGATGGTCTTGTTCTCGTCTTCGACGCTTAGTCGCCTCTCTCCCGCCGAACTCTCCGTCATCCTCCTGCACGAGCTCGTCCATGCGGAATTCGGTCTCGGAGAGCATTCCGCCTACTTCGTCGGATTGGCCTACTTCGCACGCCTGCGCGGACGATTCCCGGACGTGTTCGAAGGCAATGCCGCGAACGTCGCCCGATTGGCCGACCGATTGCACCACGGCACTCTGTCCGACTGGATTTTGCAGGGCTATGGTGAGAAGAACCTGTCACATAACGACGACCTTCTCGCTCGGGCCAAGGTCGTGAAACGAGGCAAGGCCCGGGTCAACGCGGTGATCGGCGATATGGCGCAGATGGTGGCCGACGGCACCTGG
>MGUL01000141.1:0-2558 GCA_001800005.1 Elusimicrobia bacterium RBG_16_66_12
CCTGGAGGCCCTCAAGGCCATCGGCAAGGCGCTGGGCCAGATGGCGCTCTACAAGGTCGGTCATCCGGCCGTCGCCGAGACCGTCGCGACGGCCCTGCGGAACCTCGCGGCCGCCGTGGAGTTGGCCGGCGGCGGCGAGCTCGTCATCAGCGTGGACCAGCAGAAGTTCATCGCCAACGGCCGCATGATCGGGACCGCCGCGCAGCTGCCGAATTCTGTGCCTAACTTCTTCAACCGCTTCAAGCTCAGCAGCCTGACCTTCCATGCGGGCCTGACGCACGAGGACGTGGCCGCTCTGTGCGAATTGGCCGCTTCGCGCCCCGACTCTCCGGCGCTGGCCGACCCGCGGGGCTTCCTCGCGGGCCGGAACGTGACGCGTATCTCGCTCAACGAAGCGACCTACGTGAAATCCTCCGGACAGGGCGGCGGCGCGGGCACGGGCGGCGGGGCCGGTGAAGGCGCCGGCGGTGCGGGTGCCGGCGCGGGTGCCGGTGCGGGCGGCGGAGCCGGTTCGGGAGCTGGCGAGGGCGGCGGCGCCGGCGCGGGAGCCGGTGCGGGCGCGGGTGCCGGCGTCGGCACCGGCGTCGCCGGCGAGCAGTTCGGCGACCTCAACGACGCCCTCCAGTCCGCTTCGCTCGAAAGGACCCTCTACGCGCTCGTGGCCAAGGCCGTGCCGGACCCGGTCCTGCGCGCCAAGGTCATGGCCCAGGTGATGAAGCTGCTGGAGACCGACATCGCCAAGCGCGTCGAGGAGGTCACCCTTCCTCTGAAGCGCGAGAAGAAGGCGGTCGAGAACGAGGCCGCGCGCACCACGAACGTCATCTCGAACATGGTCGAGGGCGTCGTCGTCGTCGACGACCAAGGCAAGATCCTGATGATGAACCCCGCGGCCGAGCAGATCTACGGCTCGGCTCTGTCCCAGATCGCGGGCAAGGGCCTTTCGGAGAAGGTCAGCGACCAGTTCGTCGTGACGATGGCCTCGGAGATCGCCGTGCCGAACGACCGCGACATCTCCAAGGAGGTCAAGGTCGCGGGCGCCGACGACATCAAGCGGACCCTGAAAGCCTCGAGCGCGGTCGTCCAGACCGAGGCCGGCAAGATCGTCGGCATGGTCACGGCCCTGCCGGACGCCGCCAAGCATAAGGAACTCCAGAAGATGCAGCGCGATTTCGTCGCGCACGTGACGCACGAGCTGCGCGCGCCCCTCGCCTCGATCCGTGCTGCTCTCGAGATCATCCAGGGCGAGTTCGGCGCGAAGATGGAGGACGATGAGACGCGGGTGCTCAACACCGCGCTGAAGAACTCAGATCGTCTGGCCGACATGATCAACAGCATCCTGGATTTCTCCAAGATCGAGTCCGGGCAGATGACGGTCTACCCCAAGCCTTGCGATCCGAGCGTCATCGCCAAGGAGGCCGTGGACAGCCTGCAGCCTTGGGCGCAGAAGAAGCGGATCACGCTCTCCCTCGACGCCCCCGGCGGCCTGCCCATCGTCGAGGCGGATTCCCCGCGCACCGTGCAGGTCCTCGTCAACCTCCTTTCGAACGCCATCAAGTTCACCCCGGCGGGCGGGACGGTCGCGGTCAAGCTGGCCCGGCGCCTGGAGGGCAACGCGCCTTTCGTCGAGTTCTCGGTCGCGGATACCGGTCCCGGCATCCCGAAGGAAGAGCAGGCCCGGGTCTTCGAGAAGTTCGTGCAGATCGCCGCGGGAGAGACCCATATCGGAGGCACGGGTCTGGGCCTGTCCATCGCCAAGGCCTTGGTCCATCTCCAGAAGGGGAAGATGTGGCTGGAGAGCGAGGCCGGGCAGGGAGCCGACTTCCTGTTCACGCTGCCAGTCCAGACGACGCAGGCCGTCGAGGCGAGTTTCGTGCGCACGAAGACGGCCAAGGCGGTCGTCGCGCCGTGGTGGAAGAAGCTGCTCGGGCTCAAGTAGTCCCGGCGCGCGCGAAGACCCAGCCGGCGGCGTCGGCCGCCCCCGCCTCCCGGAGCGCGCGGGCGCACTCCTCCAGCGTCGTGCCGGTCGCGCAGACATCATCTATCAATAATAATCGGCTTCCTTCCGTACTCTTTTCACAGCCGGCTCTCAGGACGAAGGCTCCTGATAATGTCGTTCGCCGCTTGATCCTCCCGAGCATCCACGAGGCCGCTGCCCAATGTCTTCGTTCCAGGAGGGACAGGATCGGCAGGCCCGTCGCGGCTCCGACCTCGCACGCCAGGATCTCGGCTTGGTTGTAGCCTCGCTCGCGCAGCCGGCGCGGGTGGAGGGGGACCGGGACCAGCGCGTCGAAGCCCGAGAGCCCGGGCCTTCTCCCCATCTCGCGGGCCATCACCGAGCCCGCCGCGCGCGCGGCGCTCGGCAGGCCGCGGAACTTGAAGGCGTGCACGAGGGAGGCCGCGGGACCGCGGTGCGCCGTCGCGGCCCGGATCAGGCGGCAGGCGAAGAGGCGGCCCGCGCAGGAAGGGCAGAGGTCCCGCCTCGCTCCCAGACGCCCGTCGCACCGCCCGCAGGCGGGGTCTTCGGGCGGCGTCAGGTCCCGGCGGCAGGCGGCGCAGAG
>MGUL01000141.1:2580-5538 GCA_001800005.1 Elusimicrobia bacterium RBG_16_66_12
GTCCGCGCGGCAATGCGCGCAGGCCCGCGGCAGCAGCACGTGAAGCGCGGCTTCGGTCCAGAACCCCATAAGATGATACGGGGAAGGGGGCCGAAAAGTTCCATGCCCCGCGGCGTGCGGGCGGCTTTAGTATCATGAATCCAATGAGAAGCCCCTGGCCGCGGCGTCTGGCCCTGGCGGCGTGCGCCGCCGTCCTGTGCGCGGCCTGCGGGGTCGGGGGCATGGTCCTGGCGGGCTGGTGGCGCTATCACCAGCTGGAGAGGTCCATCGTCGGGAAGATGGACCAGTACTACCTCAACCTGACCGTCCCCGGCCGCGAGGAGTACATGCTGGAGGGCGACGAGGTCTTCGAGGTGCCCTACATGGCCTCGAAGCTGTCCGTGGCCGCCGTGCCCACGCGCATCCTCGACGCCAGGGACCGGCTCATCGCCGAGTTCGCGGTCGAGAAGGGCCGGACCATGCGCTCCGCCGACGAGCTTCCCGGCTACCTGAAGAAGGCTCTGGTCGCCAGCGAGGACGCGCACTTCTACCGGCACCACGGCGTGGACTGGAAGGCGACCGCGCGCGCGGCCTTCTTCACGCTGACGCGCATCCGGCGCGTGTCCGGCGGCAGCACGCTCACACAACAGTTGGCCAAGCAGATGTTCACGACCCGCAAGAAGACGCTCGGTCGCAAGATCTTCGAGCTTTTCTGCGCGCGCAAGCTCGAGCAGAAGTACACTAAGGACCAGATCCTGCTGATGTACCTGAACTTCGCCTACTTCGGCCATGCCTGCTTCGGCGTGGAGTCCGCCTCCCGCTACTATTTCGGCAAGCCCGCCGCCGCTCTGGAGGTCGGGGAGGCCGCGATGCTGGTGGGGATCATCCCGAACCCGAATAAGTACTCGCCCTTGGACGCGCCGGAGCTCGCCAAGGCGCGACTGCGCACCGTGCTCAAGCGCATGGCCAAGAACGGCTACCTGCCGGACTCGGCCCTGGACCGGGTGGAGAGCGATTTCTGGGCTGCCTTCGAGCGCCGTGCCCGCTCTCCCGAGGTCTCGTTCTGGCGCACGCGCGTCAACGAAGCGCCCTACTTGGTGGAGTTCGTGCGCCGGCAGATGCTCAAGGACTTCACGAAGGAGCGGCTTTTGCGCGGAGGCCTCGTCATCCGCACCACCTTCGACCTGGAGGCGCAGAAGGCGGCCCAGGAGGCCCTGTCCGAGCGTCTGGCGCGCGAGAACGACCCGGGAGCTCAAGCGGACGAGGAGGGGGAGCCCGCCGGCCGCGAGAGCCCCGTCGAGGGGGCTCTCGCGGCGCTACATCCTCAAGACGGCGCGCTGCTGGCTCTGGTGGGGGGGTCGGGCTTCACCTTCTCGAATCAGCTCGACCGCGCGGCGGACGGCCGCCGCCTGATGGGCTCGGCGGTCAAGCCCTTCATCTACGCTTCGGCTTTCGACGAGGGGCGCGCCGCGCCGGACACGAAATACGAGGACTCGCCGGCGACTTATTCCGTGGGCCGCGGCAAGAAGTGGTCCCCGCACAACTACGGCGATAAGTATTTCGGCGAAGTGCGTCTGGACTTCGCGCTGTGGAAGTCTCTCAACTCGGTCGCGATCAAACTTCTCAAGGACATCGACATCGACAAGGTCATCGCGTCCCTTGCCCTCGCCACCGGCATCCCGGTCGAGCGCTGGCCGCGAAACCTCTCGCTGGCTCTTGGGACCGCCGACCTCGCGCCCCTGCAGATGGCCGCGGGCTACGCCGTCTTCGCCAACGGCGGGCGCGCGGTTCGGCCTTGGTGGTTGAGGCAGGTGGAGGACCGCGAGGGGAAAATCCTCAAAACCGGCGGAGGAGGCCCCGGGGATTCGGGCCCCGTCGTGTTCAAGCCCGAGACCTGCAAGACGATGATCGCGGTGATGCGCGGAGTGCTCGGCCCCGAGGGCTCGGCCTATGCCTCGGCGCGGCGTCAGGGCTTCAATCTTCCCGCGGCGGGCAAGACCGGGACCACCAACGACTACCGCGACGCTTGGTTCGCCGGCGTCACGCCCGACCTAGCCGCCGCGGTCTGGGTCGGCCACGACGATATGCGCGTCCCGCTGGCGCCCGGCAAGGCCGGAGGCAGCGTCGCGGCGCCCATCTGGATGAAGTTCGTCAAGACGCTCCATCTCGGCCGTCCGGCGCGGGAGTTCCCATGAAGGGCGTGCGCCCGGTCGAGGTCTTCGACGAGGAGGCCGGGCTGGCCTTCTCGGTCTCGTCCGAATCCGGGGGCGAGCTCTCCAGCCTGCGCGTGCGCCGGGACAACCGCTGGATCGAGCTCCTGCATCGGGCGAACCTCTTCAAGCCGCCCCTCAGCGGTTGGCGCGGACGAGCCCCTTGGCTGTTCCCCGCGGTCGGCCGCAGCCGCCGCGGCAGGCGGATGGGCTGCTGCGCCTTCCAGGGCCAGGTCTATCCGATGTCGATGCACGGTTTCGTCAAGGATATCCCATGGACGCTCGTCTCCTGCGACCGGCGCTCGGTGGTCTGCCGCACGGAGAGCGACGCGGCCGCGCGCAAGTTCTATCCGTTCGACTTCGAGCTGACGGTCGTCCATTCCTTGTTGCCGGACGGGGTCTCGTCCCGCGTCGAGGTCCAGGCGTCGCCGTCGAACCGATCCGCTATGCCGTTCTGTCTCGGCTGCCATCTCACCTTCGCGCTGCCCTTCGGCGGAGCGGCCGGCGACGTCTCGGTCCGCACGCCGGCCTCCCGAAACCTCCTGCTGTCCGATGAGGGGTTCCTGACCGGCAAGTCCGAGCCGGCCGCGTACGGCGAGGGCGCGGCCCTGCGCGGCGATCCGCGTCTGGCCGACATGGTCCTGGCGGATTTCCCGCCCGGCGAGTGCTGGGTCGAGATCCGCGGTGCGTCCGGCCTCGGCGTGCGCGTCGGCCAGGTCGTGGCCGGCGACCCCGGGCCGCTGCGCTTCGTCCTCTGCGCCGATTCCGC
>MGUL01000141.1:5567-5710 GCA_001800005.1 Elusimicrobia bacterium RBG_16_66_12
GCCGTGGCACGGCGAGCCCGACTCGCTCAACACCGGGCGCGCTCTGGCGCGTCTGGCCCCGGGCGAGCGCTTCGACTGGGAGATGACGGTCACGGTCCTGTGAGCGAGGCGGCTCAGCGGGCCGCGTCGAGGAGTCGCCGGAT
>MGUL01000141.1:5734-9289 GCA_001800005.1 Elusimicrobia bacterium RBG_16_66_12
CTCGCAGAGCCGGAACTGCGCGCGCGCTCGCCGGAGGTTGTGTTCCGGGGAGCTCACCTTGAAGTACCTGTCGCCCGCCAGGTAGTCCGCGAAGAACCGCAGTCCCAGCTCGAAGGCGATCAGGCGGATCGAATCATAGAGATAGCGCCGGTCGCCCGGCGTCAGGAAGTCGCGCGCGCGGGCCATGTAGCCTTTGACGAACGCGGCGCAGAGGTCCGTGTCGAAGCGCACCTGCGCGAGGTCTTGGGCCTCCTCGCCCGCCGCGTTGCAGATGGAGCGCAGCGCGTCGCCGAAATCGTAATGGATCAGGCCCGGCTTGACCGTGTCGAGGTCGACGATGCCGATCCCCTTGCCGGTCAGCTCGTCGATCATGATGTTGGAGACCTTGGGGTCTCCGTGGATGACGCGGGACGACAGCTCGCCGCGACGGCGGGCGCTTTCGAGGATCCCCGCGAAGTCTCGGCGCTCGTCGATGAATGCGCGCAGGCGGCGGGCTTCGGAGGAGGCCTTCAGCAGGCGCGCGGCGCTGCGCGAGCGGAGGGTCCGCTCGCAGCGCTTCAAATAGAGGGGGGTCTGGTGGAAGCCGGGCAGGGTGTCTCTCAGCCTCCTTGGATCGAGGTCCGAGAGGAGCCGGTGGAACTGCCCGAGCACGGTCCCGGCCTCCAGCGCGTGTTCGGCGCTCCGCGTTCGCTCGAAGGACGAGGCCGAGGCGATCAGAGTGAGGGCCCGCCAGTACGAGCCGCCGCGTTCGCGCACGCCGTCGCGCCCGTCCTTGGCCGGGACGATCCGCGGAATCTGCCAGGCGCGGTCGGCTCCGGGGGCTTCCCGCTCGATGCGGCGGTGGGCGTGCTCCGTGAGGACTCGGAGGTTGGACATGATCCAGGCCGGACGGCGGAAGACCCGCGTGTTGATGCGCTGAAGGACCACCCGCCGCTCCGAGAACGCGGTCCGGAAGACCGCCAGATAGGTGTCGTTGACGTTGCCCCGCCCCATCGGCCCGATGCTCACCAGTCGCCCCGGCACCGCGAACTTCTCCGCCATCCGTTCGAGCGTCATGCCCAGATTCTAGCTTTGCCGGATGGCGGATGGGGTCAGGCCTTTAAAGTTTTTAATGAGCGCGCCGACGGGCAAAATAATGAACCGCTGCAGGGGTGCACTTCAGCCACTGTGAGATCGCAGTGAGGGTGTGCCCCTGTTGCAGCGAGTTCGTGATGAAGATCTGTTTGGCCCGGACTAACGCGGGGTCACGTCGGTGTGCGCGGAGGGCTTCCTTGCCCAGGTTCATCGAGGCGGCTGCGGAAGCTGCCGCGGATTCAAGGGATGCGACGTCTGTGGCGGCACTTCGGAGCAAGACGGGAGTCGTCCTCGCGTCCGTTGGCCAAGGTTCGAAGTCATCCGTTGATGACGTCCGGATATCATGGTCTAATCCGAGCGTCAGTGGCAGGGCATCCGGTTCGACGAGGCTTGTCCGTCGGTTTTCCAAATACGCCCCGCTGCTCGACCATTCCCAATCCTCATTTTTTACGGCCAGCCCTGAGCGCACGGGGTTGTCATGGATGTAGGCGATCAGGCGTAGGAGGTAGGCTGCGTCGACACAAAGGACCGCTTTATAACGCGCTTGGAACAGATGGCCTGTGCGGTCGTGGCGGTGATTGAATATTGATACGTAGCGCGTTAGGAGGCGCTGGAGAATTTGAGAGAGAGGGACGACCCCGACCTTGATCGCCAGGTGGAAATGATTGCCCATCAGACAATAGGCGAACAACGTGAAGGGGGTTTCCCGTTTGATTTCCGTGAGGGCGGTCAGAAATAGCTGCCGATCCCGGTTGTCGGCGAAAGTCTCTCGTCCGTCGACGCCGCGCGCCATCGCATGATAGACGGCGCCGGGATAATGTATTCTTGGTCGTCTTGCCATGCCTATGTATACGTTTGACCCCCCCAAATGGTTCCATGCCCCCGGCTCATTAAAAACTTTAAAGGCCTGACCCTCCTATGCCTGTTGGCGGCGTGCGGGCCGGCTCGGGAGAGCGAGCCGAACGACTCGTATCAGCAGGCGACGCCGCTGAAGGCGGGGCGCAGGGCGGCGGGGACGGTCGCCGGCCCGAAGGACCAGGATTGGTACAGGCTGGAGGCGGCCGGCGAGGGGGCGCTCTCGGCCAAGATCGGGGGCATCCGCGACGTCGACTTCGCGCTCTCCTTCTTCGACAAAGAGCGGCGCGAGCTCAAGCGGGTCGATGAGACCACGGTCGGGGGCGACGAGCAACTGCTGGACCTCGGCGTCTCCGCGGGCGTCTACTACCTCGTCGTTTCCAACAAGAATGAGACGGCGAACAATCCCGGTCAGAATTATGAGCTGGCCACGAAGTTCGAGCCCTCCTCGGGCAAGGAGCGCGAGCCCGACGACACCGCGCTGGGCGCCCAGTCGGTCGAGGCCGGCGGCGTGGTCCGCGGTCACTACTGGCCGACGCGCAGCCTCCTCTCCGAGGACCCCGAGGCCGGGGAAGAGGACTGGTACTCCGTCGAGGTGACCCAGACCGGCCTGTTCCTCCTCAACATCGATGTCGGCGAGGTCCCCAAGGTGGACCCGATCCTGGAGGTCTACGACACCAACGGCTATAAGCTGAAGGAAGCCGACGCCGGAGGCGTCGGCGAGGGGGAGAGCCTGCGCAACTTCGGCGTGCGCGGCCCGGGGAAGTTCCTGCTGCGCCTGCGCTCCAAGTACAAGACCGCGGGCAACCAGGACGTGCCTTACGACCTGATGACGGAGCTGCTGCCCTACCAGGGCCGCACCGAGTTCGAGCCCAACGACCAGCGCGTCGACGCCACGCCTTTCGAGCTCGACTCCATCCAGGGCGCCGTCGCTCCGGCCGGCGATCCGGATTGGTACAAGATCTCCATCTCCACCGATGGGAAGTTCCTGCTGCGCGCCGACCTTTCCGGCGTGCCGGGCATGGACCTCGTCCTCAGCCTCAAGGACTCGCTCGGCAACGACCTCTCGGTCGCGGACAACGCGGGCAAGGAGCAGGCCGAGGTGCTCACCGGCTGGGGCGCGGCGAAAGGAGACTATTTCCTCGTGGTCGCCGAGAAGTCGGGCAAGAAGGCCGACAGCCGCGACCCCTATACCTTGACCAAGAAGCTGATCGCCTGGCAGGCGGGCCTCGAGTGGGAGACGAACGATTCCACGGCCGCGGTCCAGCCGCTCAGGGTGGGAGAGTCCGTCGACGGCTACTTCGCGCCCAGGAGCGACGCGGACTGGTACGAGTTCAACGTCTATCAGAAAGGCGTCGTCGAGCTGGAATTGACGGGCGTGATCAACGTCGCCACGGGCATGACGCTCTTCGACCAGGAGTACAAGGAACTGGCGTCGGCCTCCGCCGCCAAGCCCGGCGAGCCCGTCCTGCTCAGCCGCGAGCTCGACCGTGGCACTTACGCCGTTCGGCTCAGGGCGGCCGATCCCGTTCAGAACAATGTTCGCGACAAGTATTCCTTCCGGGTCCGGGTGAAATGAGAAAGGCCCCGCTCCTCCTCGTGCTGTTCCTGGCCGCCTGCGCCGCT
>MGUL01000141.1:9326-10119 GCA_001800005.1 Elusimicrobia bacterium RBG_16_66_12
CCGCCGGAAGTGAAGGACCCCAACTTCGTCCTCGTCGTCACGGAATCGGTCCCGGACCCGGATGACGACGGCGTCTCCTTCACCAAGGTCTTCATGGACGGCCGGGAGGCCGGCAGGACCGGCGTGGGCCGCAAGTCGGAGGAGCGCGCGCTGAAGCTCAAACTTCCCGCCGGCAACCAGCCCCTGCGCCTGGAGCACTGGGTCCTGCCGTCCGTCGGCGAATGGACGCGCCTGGACGACGCCCTCCAGCCCCGCGAGCGCTTCGTGCGCATCCAGGATGGCACCATCGCGCGCCTCCAACTGCGTTTCTCCGAGGGCGAGTCCTCCCACACCCTCACCCTTTCCCGCGAGAACGCCCCGCGCTGAGCTGGGCCCTTCGTCCGGCCGGGACTGGGTCTTATGGAGGTTGTGGCCCTCCGTCGCCCTGGCTACAATGAATGCGATGGCTTATTGGAGGAAAGCGTTCCGCGCGCTCCTCGTCCTGGCCGTGCTGGCGCCGGGGACTCCATCGTTTTCCCAGGTCCGCGTCTCCCCTCCGGTTTCCGGGTCCCTCCAGGGTTCCTTTGGTTGTGCTGCTTCGGCTCCCTCGGTCCTGACCGCGCCCGCCCTTCCCGTCATTGCGCCGGCTCCGCTGGCCGCGCCCGCGGCGCTCCCCCTCTTCGCCGCCCCTTCCGAGGGCCCGTCTTCCCCGGTCTCAGGCGAGACCGCCAAGTCCTCGGCGGACGCGCTCTTCGACGCGGGCAAGTCCCGGGCCCCGTCAGACGACGGCGCCGTCGCGGCCGCGGACGTCCCG
>MGUL01000141.1:10194-12478 GCA_001800005.1 Elusimicrobia bacterium RBG_16_66_12
AGCGGCCTCCGTCCATGATCCCGGCCATAGCGAGCCGCCGCTGCGCGACCGTCTGCGAGACCGCCTGCGCTACGTGAAGCTGACCTCGCGGAGCTTCTTCTGGTACATGTACACGCACATCAAGGATATGTGGCCCGGCTACATCGGCCGCTGGAAGAAGGCCGACGCCGAGGGGCCCGTCGCGGTGTCGAGTCCTCGCGCGTTCTTCACCGCGATGCGCGTGACCGGCATGAGCGGCCGCTTCTACGCCTTGGGCGGAAGCGCCCTCGAGGATGGTCTTGTCATCAAGGAATTCCGCGAGGCCTTCGCGCGCTACTTCGACGGCCCCGGCGTCGGCGCGCGGGAGATGCTGGCCCTGGAGCGCTTCATGGCGCGCGCGAAGGGCTTCAACGCCGAGAAGAGGGCGCACGCGAACATGTACAAGAACATCCGCGACCCGCTGATCCGTGCCTCGACGATGCGCCCCGACCAGCTTGAGGCCTATTTCGACGGCCTGCTGCCGCCGGAGAAAGAGCAGGCGGTCCGTGACTTCCAACAGAGCGGCCGCATGGACCGGACCCGCGAGGCCTTCCTGGATGTCCTGATGAAGACCCTGAACGAGGAGGATCCGAACGCCCACGACCGCGTGCGCGCGGCCATCGTGTTGGGCAGCTTCGCGACCGGTTCGGCCGGCCCTTCCAGCGATTTCGACGTCGAGGCCCTCGTCAACGGGGCCAGCAACAGGCGTCTCGGCGATTTCTCAAGACGCCTGACGGCGAACTGGACCGCCGCCGGCGGCCATGCGGCCAACCCCGTGACCGTCCACGACAACGCCTCCTGGCCGTCCTGGGGGCTGGTCAACATCATCCAGACCCGTTACTATCTCGTCGTCTCCGCCGAGCCGGCCCTGGTCGCGCGCCTCTCCCGCCAGGCCTTCGAGAACCCCGCCGTCAACCTCGAGCGCGGCCACACCCTGCGCGGCAGCCTCAACCGCGCCGCGCAGCGCGCGCTCGTCATGGCCGGCACCGTCGCCGCCGACCTCCAGCTATGATTCCACGATTCGCCGCCGCGCTGGTTCTGTCGCTGTGCGTCCTGCCCGCTTCGGCGGCCCGGACGCGCTTCAAGGTCCTGCGCATCGCCGATCTCGCGGCGGCGCTGAAATCCGCGACGCCGCCCGTCGTCTACGACGTCAACGTGGAAAGCACGCGCGAGCATGTCGGCGTCATCCCCGGAGCGAGGCTGCTGAGCTCGTCGTCGAAGTACGACGCCGCGAAGGAACTGCCCGCGGACAAGAATATCCCGCTCGTCTTCTACTGCGCCAACGAGATGTGCACGGCGTCGCACGCGGCGGCCGAGAAGGCGATGGCGGCCGGCTACGCCGACGTGAGCGTGATGGTCGACGGCATCTACGGCTGGAAGAAGGCGGGCCGGCCGTGCGCCGCCCTCGTCGCGCCTGCCCGCCCGCTCGCGCCGAAGGCCGTGTCGGCACTGGTGAAGGACGAGGGCGCGCTGATCGTCGACGTGCGCGAGGGCGAGGAGCGCCACGAGGTCGTTGCCGGCGCGCGCTGGATTCCGATGTCGCGCGTCAAGGACGACAAGGCGTGGGCGGATTTCACCGCCGGCCTCCCGAAGGACAAGACCATCGTCTTCTACTGCGCGGCCGGAGTCCGCGCCAAGCGCGCCGCCGTGAAGCTCTCGGCGCAGGGCTTCAAGACGGCCTACTTCGAGGGCCCGGATCAATGGAAGGCGGAAGGCCTGCCCGTCGAGAAGGGGCCGGCCGCGGATTAGAAGCCCCGGCGCTGCTTCGCGGCGGGGGCTCGGCCGCCGTTGGCCTCGACCCAGGCCCAGAACTCGGGGCTGAGGGCGCGGTAGGCGGCGGCGTGGCCGGGGCGGGAGAGGGACTCGAAGGCGGCGGAGAAATCGGCCACCGTTTTCACATCCTCGGCGGACAGCGGCTTGCCCGAGTCGAAGAGGCGCGCGGCCTGCTCCGCCGCCGCATAAAGGAGGCGGGACCTCTCCATGATCTCCGTGAGCGTGCCGCTGGGCTGCCAGCCGTCCGGAGGCAGGGCGCGGGGCGGCGCGTCCTCGCGGCGGCACTCCAGGACGTCTCCCGAGGGGGAGAACAGAGCGCGGCCCTCGGGCTGATGGAAGACGAAGCCCTTGCCGGGCTCGCCGTCGCGGCTGAAGAAGAAGACGCGGTAGCGCAGTCGTCCCCGGTCCCTGACCGGGACGGGCCAGGAGGGGGACCACTCCTGCGGGATGGTCTTGTCGCAGGGCGGCAGGGCCTGCAGGCGGCGGACGGCCT
>MGUL01000141.1:12497-12974 GCA_001800005.1 Elusimicrobia bacterium RBG_16_66_12
GCGCCGGCGCGGGCTCGCGGCGCGCGCAGGCGGCGGCAAGCAGGATGGCGGCGAGCGCCGCGCGCCTCATCGGTGGACCTCGACGAAGCTCCGGGTCAAGCCTAAGCCTTCCCAGGCCTGGCGGAACAGCGCGGCGGGGACGAAGCGTCCCGCGCCGGGCGGATCGGTCCCGGAATCGTTGATGTAGAAGCCGAGGGTGTCCCCGCTCATTTTGGAGACCTCGGCGCCGGTGACGAGGATCGAATGCCCGAGGAGACGTTCCGACTTCTCGTCCCAGAGGAAGCGCGCGTCCACGCCCGCTTCCACGAGGCTTCCGCGGGCCACGGCGGCCTCGAACTGGGACCAGTCCGCGCCGACGTGCTTGCTGACGAGGACCCCCTTCTCGATGAGGAGGCTGCCGCCGTAGGCCGCCGGGGTTCCCGCGTCGAAGAAGCCGCGGCGGCCGGCCTCCTCCGCCAGGGCCTTCTCCTGCGCCCG
>MGUL01000141.1:13009-13300 GCA_001800005.1 Elusimicrobia bacterium RBG_16_66_12
CGCGCGCGCAGGACCTGGACTTGGCTGGCCACGGCGCAGGTGTCCGGCCCGGTCTGTTGGTAGGCGAGCGGCGCCAGGCGGCCCGGGTCTCCGACGGTGGAGGTCAGGCCCAACCGACGCAGGGCGTCCGTCTGGACGACGGGGTCCTTCGAGAAGGCGTTTTTTAAGAGTTGGAGCATGGCGGGCGGCTCGGCGCGGATGTCGGGCGCGGGGAGCGCCGGCTTGATCGGCGAGGGCGTGGCGCGGTCGTCCAGTTTGCGGTAGGGCACGGCGGAGACGGGAACTCCCGCC
>MGUL01000141.1:13322-13954 GCA_001800005.1 Elusimicrobia bacterium RBG_16_66_12
CGCCCGGGGCGACGGCCAGGGCCGCTCTGACTCCGCCCAAGGAGCCGGCCAGCTCCTCGGCCTTGCGCCGGGCCTTCAGGGAGGCGAGTTTCGCGGCAAGGACGTTGACCTCCTCGCGCCGAGCGGAGATCTCCGCGGCCCTCGCGCTTCCGAGGGCTTCGTCCATTCGGTCCGTGCCGATGGCGGACTTCCGGTAGAGGTCTTCGAGGGCCTTCGCGTCGGGCGTTCCGCCGGTGCGCGCCTCGACCGCCGCAAGATCGGCGCGAAGCTGGGACACGTTCTTGCCGACGTCGGCGGCGATCAGCCCGGTCAGCCCGTCGGTCGACTCGCGGAGCACGGCGAAGAGCGGCAGCATCGAGACGGAGAGCTTCCTTCTGTTGTATCGCGCATAGACGTTCATGGACCGATGGGCGCGCACGAAGAACGGGTCGAGGGTTTCGAAGGAGCAAGGCTCCTTCTGGCAGTCGGCGATCCGGGCTTTGATCTCACGGTCGCCGGAGAGGATTTCGTGGAAGGCCGGGCAGGCCCCCGCGTCCTCCAGGCAGACGGCCTCGATGATCTTCGGCGCCTGCAGCTCGGGGTTGAAGCTGTAGGCTCCGGCGGCCGTTGCGTCGCCGGCCAGGACGCCCGCC
>MGUL01000142.1:0-239 GCA_001800005.1 Elusimicrobia bacterium RBG_16_66_12
CTCTCCCGAGGCCCTCCGCGAAGCCGACATCGTCTCGACGGCGACGACGTCCGCGACGCCGGTCTTCTCGGACGGCGACCTGAAGCCGGGCGTCCATATCAACGCCATCGGATCCTACAAGCCTCATGTCCGCGAGATCCCGGCGGAGACCGTCCTGCGGGCGCGCGTCTTCGTCGACCAGCGCCGCGCCTGCCTCGAGGAGGCCGGAGACCTGATCATCCCCCTCCGCCAGGGGCTCA
>MGUL01000142.1:387-572 GCA_001800005.1 Elusimicrobia bacterium RBG_16_66_12
GAGCGCCATGGAACACGTCAGCATCCTCAACGACGTCCTGGGGCCGGTCATGCGCGGACCGTCGAGCTCCCATACGGCCGGGTCCTACCATATCGGCCGGCTCATCCGCTCGCTCGCGGGGGACGAGCCCGTGTCGGCCCTGTTCACGTTCGATCCGGCGGGGTCCTACGCGGCGACCTACCGCC
>MGUL01000142.1:720-987 GCA_001800005.1 Elusimicrobia bacterium RBG_16_66_12
ACCACCCCAACACCGTGCGCGCCGAGGTCCGCACCCGAACGCGCGGCCGGCTGGAGGTCGTCGCGAGATCGGTCGGAGGCGGGTCGGTCGAGATCACGGCGGTCGACGGCCGTCCGGTGAGCATCGACGGCCGGAGCCGCGCGGTCCTCGACGTCGGAGGCGCGAAAAGGACGGTCCCGCCTCTGTTCTACGTCCGCCGGGGACGGCCCCTCTTCGATTCCGCCGCGGAGGCCATCGCGCTGGCCCGGCGGCGCCGGGCTTCGCTCG
>MGUL01000142.1:1038-5500 GCA_001800005.1 Elusimicrobia bacterium RBG_16_66_12
CGGAGCGCGATGTCATCGACGAGATCCTGCACCGCCTGGCGATCATGAGCGATTCCGTCCGCCAAGGCCTCGCCGGCCGCGGGCTCGGGATGAAGCTCCTGCGGCCCACGGCCGGGAAGATCTTCCGGGCAGACGCGGACGGCCGGCTGGCCGTCGGCGGCCTCCACGCCCGGGCCGCGGCCAGGGCCATGGCCGCCCTGCACGTCTCCAACAGCATGGGCATCGTCTGCGCCGCGCCGACCGGCGGATCGGCGGGCGTCCTGCCCGGAGTCATGGTCACCCTGGCCGAAGAGAAGGGGATCGCCGGGGAAAAGGCGGCCCTGGCCCTTCTCGCCGCCGGCGCCGTCGGCCTCGTCGTCGCCGCGCGGGCGACCTTCGCGGCCGAGGTGGCCGGCTGCCAGGTCGAGATCGGGGCGGCCGGGGGCATGGGCGCTGCGGCCGTGGTCGAGGCCGCCGGCGGGAGCGCGACCCAAGCGTCGGACGCCGCCGCGATCTCCTTGCAGAACACTATGGGCTCCGTCTGCGACCTCGTCCAGGGGATGTGCGAGATCCCCTGCCACACGCGCAACGCCGTGGCCGCCTCGAATGCCTTCGTCTGCGCCGATCTCGTCCTCGGCGGCTACGTCAATCCCATCCCCCTCGACGAGACCGTCGACGCGTCCTTTGCGTCCGGCCGGATGCTCCCGGCCGAGCTTCGCTGCACGGCCAAAGGCGGGCTGGCCGTCACCCCCTCCGCTCTCGCTCTCAACTCCGTATCAAGAAGAAGCTCCAATTGACTCTTTGTCCGGGCCCGGACCCGGCTGTGGACGTTGAAGCCGGTGTGTCGCCAGCTCAGGATAGGCTCCCCGGGATTCCCGGTTGACGGGGGTCTATCAACGTCGGAATCCGAACGCGCCTGGCCCGATTCGAACGGGCGAAAGGCGGCTCCGCCTCAGCGCTTGATCGCCCGAATGCGGGCCGCTCGGCTCTCGAGCCCTTCGGCTTCGTCCTCCCGGTCGGTCGCCCGATACAGGTCGGCCATCATTTCGAGGATGGCCGCCACGCTGGGGTGATCCGGGCCAATGGCCTTCTCGAGGATCGTCAGCGAACGCGTAAAGAGCGGCTCCGCCAGCTCGAATTGTCCTTGGCCGCCATAGAGCAAGGCTAGGCCGCTCAGACTCATGGCCGCCAAGGGGTGATCCGGGCCAATGGCCTTCTCGATGATCGTCAGCGAGCGATCATAGAGGGATTCCGCCTCCGCGTACCGGCCCTGAACGCGGTAGAGATCGGCGAGGTTGTTCAAGCAGCCGGCCACGGACGGATGATCCTGGCCGAGGACCTTCTCGTAGACCTCCAGCGAACGAAGGCAGAGCGGTTCAGCGTCAGCGTACCGGCCCTGGTCCAGTCTGAGCAGACCGAGATCGTTCAGGACGGTGGCCACGACAGGATGACCAGGGCCGAGCATCTTCTCCGCGATCGCCAGCGCGCTTTCGAGAAGAGTCTCGGCCTCAGGGTAACGGTCCTGGTCGAGATAGATCCGTGCCAGGCTGTCCAGGCTCATGGCTACGTGGGGATGATCTGGACCGAACGCCTTCTCCCGGATCGCCAGCGCTCGCTTGCAGAGCGGCTCCGCCTCAGAATACCTGCCCATGGCATCGTAGAGCGAAGCGAGGTTATTCAGGCACGTGGCCAATTCGGGATGGTCTGGACCGAGAGCCTTCTCATAGATGTCCAGCGCGCGCGCGCTGAGCGGCTCCGCCTCCGCGTACCGGCCCATAGCGTCGTAGAGCGAAGCAAGGTTATCCAGGCATGTGGCTAGGTCGGGATGCTCCGGGCCGAGGGCTTTCTCGTAGATCGCCAGCGCGCGTTTGTAGAGCGGTTCCGCCTCCGCGTATTGGCCCCGGGCGCGATAAAGCGCCGCGAGGTTGTCCAGGCTACTGGCCACATCGGGATGCTCCGGACCGAGAGCCTTCTCCCGGATCGCCAGCGCGCGCGTCATGAGCAGCTTCGTCTCCGCATTGCGCCCCTGGCTGAAGTGGAGAGTCGCGAGTTCGTCCAAGCTCTCGGCCACGTCGAGATGGTCCGGGCCGAGGGCCTTCTCCCGGATCGCCAGCGCGCGCGTCACGAGCGGCTCCGCCTCCGCGTACCGGCCTTGGACGCTGTAGAGCGAACCGAAGTTGGCCAGGCATGTGGCCACATTGGGATCGTCCGGCCCGAAGGCCTTCTCCTCGATCTCCTGCGCGCGCTTGAAGAGAGGCTCCGCCTCGGCGTACTGGCCTTGGGCCTGGAAGAGCAGCCCGAGGAGATTCAGACTGACGGCCACATCGGGATGGTCCGGGCAAGCGTTCTTCTCGGCGACCTCCAGGGCCTTTCGGCCCGCCTCCAAGGCCCGCTCGTAGTCGCCCCCGCGATAGAGCGTGTCGGCCTCTGCCGAGAGGGCCTGCCACTCCTCCCCCGCTCCCGGAGGATCGGGACTCGGCTCGCCCGCCTGCGACTGGGCCAGCCCGCTTAACGCCTCCCATGTCTCTCCGGAGAGCGTAAGGGACAGCCGCGTGTGGTCTCCCCCCGAGGTGATGGCGACGCCGTTCATCAGCACTTCCATGGCCGGCTCCAGGGCCGCTCCCATCGTGCCTATCGCCTTCAGGCCGATAAGGACCGAGGCGAGGCTGGCATTCTGTTCCTTGGTGCCGCCGAAGAACCTGATATCGACGGCGATCGATCCCGGGACATGGTCGTCCAGCGCCACGGTCAATCCCTTGACGGCTTCGAAGGCCTTGAACAAGCGGTCGGTTTCGACGCCCCTCTTGATGAGCTCGGGCGGAATGGAGACGCCGCCCCAGCCGAAGCCGGACTTGTCGACCTCTTTCAGGAGGGCGATCAGCTCGGAGTTCTTAGCCAGAGGCTCGGCTTTCTTCCGGTAGACGTCGATGACGCCCTTGACGCTCGGATCGCTGCCGAGGACGATGTGGGACGCGTCGAGGAAGGCGAACCGGAAGTTCATCTTCCCCACTTCGGCTAGGACGCCTGGCATTGCAGTCATCGGTTTGCCCTCATCGACGAGAGCGAAGATGCTAATTCCGCTATAGATCTTCTCCTTGGCTTCCGGCGCCTTCTTCTTGACCGGGCCCTGAAGCAGGGCCTTTTGGGTTCTCAGGCCGACGATAATGGCGAAGTCCTTGAAGGGGACCGGGCTCGCGGGCGTGGACGATGGGCCAGCGAGCGCCGAGGCGGGTATCCCCCAGCCTACATAAGCGACGTCCCTCATCGGATCGATGCCGCTCGCCTTGACGGACTCGTCGTAGAACTTCTTGAGCTCGGGGCCCTCCATGGCTTTGGCGATGGCGTCGATCTCCAGGAGTCTCTTGATGTCCAGAACGAGAACGCCGACCGTCGAGCGGGGCAGGAGCTCGGTCAGGTCCTTGTCGGCCGCAACGATCTGTCCAGGCGCCGCCATTTCGCCGGGCGACGGCGCGGCCGCCCGCGCCGCCCCGCCGGGCGCGGCAAAGACGTTGACCCATGAAAGCAAGGTCAGCAGGACAACTGTCTTTTTCATGGCTCCCATCGCCTGACCCCGCTGAACTTCACCTCGATTACCCCGTAGTGCTTTCTCAGCGCTTGATGGAGCGGATACGGGCGGCCCGGGCCTCGAGCTCTTCGGCCTCTCTCTCCCGCTCGGTCGCCCGATACAGTCGCGCCAGATTCTCGAGGCTTGCGGCCACCTCGGGATGATCGGGCCCAAGGGCTTTCTCTCTGATCGTCAATGCCCGCTCATAGATGGGTTCGGCCGCCGCGTGCCGGCCCAGAGCGCGATAAAGCTCGGCGAGGTTGTTCAAGCTCTCGGCCACATGCGGATGGTCGGGACCGAGGGCTTTCTCCCTGATCGCCAGGGCCCGCGCGCCGACCGGTTCCGCCTTCGCGTTCAGGCCTTGGGCGCAATAGAGTTCGGCGAGGTTGTTCAGGCTCTCCGCCACGGCCGGGTGGTCCATGCCGAAGACCTTCTCGCGGATCGCCAGCGATCGCCTGCAGAGCGGTTCGGCCTCGGCGTAGAGGCCTCGGACACCGTAGACTTTGGCAAGGTTATTCAAGCTCTCGGCCACGGTCGGATGGTCCGGGCCGTAAGACCTCTCGGAGATCGCCAGCGCGCGCCGGCCGAGCGACTCCGATTCCGCATATCGGCCTTGCTCGGTATAGAGGAGCGCGAGGACATTCAAGCTCGAGGCGGCATCCGGATGATCCGGACCGAGGGCCTTCTCCGTGATCGCCAGCGCCCGTAGGCCGAGTTGCTCGGCCTGCGTGTAGAGGCCTCGAGCCCGGTCCAGCTCCGCGAGGAGGTTCAGGGCCCGCCCCACGACGACATATTCGGGACCGAACGTCTTCTCGTAGATCTCGAAGGCGCGCCGGCCGAGCGGCTCCGCTTCAGCGTACTGGCCCCGCTCATAGGCGAGCAGCGCAAGACTCCACAGGCTCCCGGCCACGGCGGGAT
>MGUL01000142.1:5518-7792 GCA_001800005.1 Elusimicrobia bacterium RBG_16_66_12
GACTTCTCCTTGACCGCCAGCGAGCGCCTGTAAAGCGGCTCCGCTTCCGCGTACCGCCCCAGGGTATCATAGATCACGGCCAGGTCGACCAGGCTCGAGGCCACACTTGGATGATCGGGGCCGAGAGCCTTCTCTCTGATCGCTAAAGAGCGCCTGCTGAGTGGCTCAGCCTCCGCGTACCGGCCCAGAGTGCTGTAGAGCGCGGCGAGATTGCCCAAGCTCGTCGCCACATCGGGGTGGTCTGGACCGAGAGCCTTCTCCCTGATCGCCAGAGAGCGCTTGTAGAACGGCTCCGCCTCCGCGTACTGCCCCCGGGCGTTGTAGAGATTTGCGAGATCGCCCAGGCTCGTCGCCACAGCGGGATGATCTGGACCGAGAGCTTTCTCTCTGATCGCCAGCGAGCGCTTGTAGAGCGGCTCTGCCTCCGCGTCTTGCCCCCGGGTGAAGTAGAGCCCCGCGAGACCATTCAGGGCCGGAGCCAGTTGGGGGTTATCTGGCCCGAAAGCCTTTTCCCGGATCGCCAGGGAACGCTTGTAGAGCGGCTCCGCCTCCGTGTACCGGGCCAAAGTGATGTAGAGCGAGGCTAGAGTATTCAAGCTCTCAGCCACGCCGGGGTGGTCCGGGCCGAGGGCTTTCTCTCTGATTTCCAGCGAGCGCGTGTAGAGGGGCTCAGCCTCCGCATACAGGCCCTGTTTGGAGTAGAGCAGCCCAAGGTTATTTAAGGCCATGGCCACGTCGGGGTGGTCTGGACCGACAGTCTTCTCCTTGATCGCCAGCGCACGCCTTAGAAGTGGCGCGGCCTCCGCGTACTCGCCCAGAGTGCTATAGAGCGCTGCCAGGTTATTCAGGCTCTCGGCCACATCGGGGTGATCCGGACCGAGGGCTTTCTCCCGGATCGCCAGCGCGCGCTTGTCGAGAGGCTCCGCCTCCGCGTACAGGCCCCGGGCGTTGTAGAGATTTGCGAGATTGCCCAAGCTCGTCGCCACATCGGGATGATCTGGACCGAGAGCCTTTTCCCTGATCGCCAGCGCGCGCTTGTAGAACGGTTCCGCCTCCGCGTACCGTAGTCGGGCATAGAGGAGTTCCCCGAGTTTGTTCAAGCTGCTGACGACTCTGAGATGATCCGGACCGAGGGCCTTCTCCCGGATCTCTAAAGCGCGTTTGTAGACCGGCTCCGCCTCGGCATACCGTTTCTGTCCCAAGTATGTATTCCCGAGGTTATACAGGCTCACGGCCACGTCGAGATCATCGGGACCGAGGGCCTTCTCCCATGTCTCCAGCGCCCGCCTGTAGAGAGGCTCCGCCTCCGCGTACCTTTTTTGCCGGTAATTAAGATTCCCGAGCCGGTTCAGCACGTTGGCCACATCGGCATGGTCCGGCCCGAGGGCCTTTTCCCTGATCTCCAGCGCGCGCATGAGGGGCGGCTCGGCCTCGGCATACCGTCGGAGTTCCAAGTAGGCACCTCCGAGGTTATACAGGTTCACCGCCACGTCGAGATGATCGGGACCATAGACCTTCTCAAATATCGCCATCGAACGCTTGTAGTGCGACTCCGCCTCCGCGTACCGATCCTGGTCATAGTAGAGATTCCCGAGCCGGTTCAGGACGTTGGCCACGTCGGTGTGGTCCGGCCCGAGGGCCCTTTCCCGGATCTCTAAGGCTCGCTTGTAGAGCGGTTCCGCCTCCGCGTACCGATTTTGATCACGGCAGCAATTCCCGAGGTTATACAGGCTCCAAGCCAGGTTGAGGTCATCGGGACTGAGGGCTTTTTCCCTGATTTCCAGGGCCCGTTTATAGAGAGGCTCCGCTTCCGCGTACCGGCGCTGGTCATAATAAAGATTCCCGAGCCCGTTCAGGAGACTGGCCACGTCGGCGTGGTCCGGCCCGAGGACCTTCTCCCGGATCGCCAGCGCGCGCGTGTAGAGCGGCTCCGCCTCCGCGTACCGGTCCTGGTCATAATAGAGATTCGCGAGGCTGTTCAGGATACCGGCCACGTCGGGGTGTTCCGGCCCGAGTTCCCGGTCGGCAAGTTGAAGCGCCTGTTCGTAAGCTTCCAGGGCACGATCGGTCTGGCCTCCGCGGCCGAGGGTCTTGGCTTGCTCAAAGAGGATCTGCCACTCCGGTTCCTTAGGCTCGACCGCCTTAGGCTCGGCCAACCGATAGAGCATCCTTAGGGCCTCGTGGGACACGGTCACGGTCAGGCGGGTGTAGTCTTCGCCCGAGGTGATGGCCACTCCGTTCAGGAGCTCCGCCAGCGCCGGCTGCTCGGCCGCG
>MGUL01000143.1:0-638 GCA_001800005.1 Elusimicrobia bacterium RBG_16_66_12
GGCTGGATCGACGACCGCCTGACACGCGCTGAGGAGCGTCGGAGCTTCTATGAGCTCGTGGGAAACTCCGAATTGGCCTCGGCCCTGCCCCGCTCGTATGCCGGCGCAGCAGCCGCCCCTGCGCCGTAGACTGGTGCAATGAACTCCCAATGGCCATCTCCGACATGTCGTCATCTTCCGTCTGAACTCGGCGCCGCCGGGGCGGGCGAGGATCGCCCTTCGAGGACCGCGGCCATCCGCGCGACGACGCGGACCCGGGAGGATTTCGCGGCCGCGATGACGCCTCGCGCCTGAGGAGACGCGGCGCGTTGCGCCTGCCTCAGCGCGACCAGCGCCGGATAGGCCAGCGTGACCTCATCGCCCATCTCGGCGGCGGCGAGAGAGGGCTTCGTGCAGTCGGCCAGGCTCAGGCACGGCGGCTCACTCACCACTTCCCGCAGGAAGGCCCAATCCTCGTCATCGCGAAGGTTCTTGCCGAGCAGATAGACGATGGTCCCGCGCTCGTTGCGGCGCTCGGGAGCGATTTCCTTATATTTCGCGCGGAAGAGGCGCCGGTCCTCCGGCGAGAGGTCGTTGAAGTCGGCGTCGAGCCGGGGGTCGTTGTCGTTGCGCGAGAGGAATATTTCCTCGAGCGTCTT
>MGUL01000143.1:661-2706 GCA_001800005.1 Elusimicrobia bacterium RBG_16_66_12
ATGGTCGCGAGCGCCAAGGCGCCCGCGACCACGGCCGCGAACTTCATTTGGAGAAGTCGTCCCGCATCTGTTTCTTGGCGCCTTCGTCGATGATGCGGCCCATCTGGTCGTCGGCGTAGAAGCCGGCGTCCATCCTCACCTTGTCGGTGCAGTTCGCGCAGAACTTCGCGATGTTCTTGAGCATGATCGTCGAGGAGCCGTATGACCCGAACGGCGTCTTATCGCAGGCCGGCTCGCCGGCGAGCATGGCCCCGGTCCAGATGCTCTTCATGTCGCGGCCCTGAGCGTCACGGAACGGCCGGGGGCAGGAAGCGTGCGGCCAGTTGCCGCTGCGCGACTCCGTGTGACGAGCCTCATGGTAGACCACCATCATCCGCGAGACCTGCGGATGGCTGAACCTGATGAAGTTCTTCGTCAGCCACATCTTCGAGGGACCCCGGAAGGGGATCACGCAGGCCACCGCGTTGCCGCTGCCGCAGCTGTTCATCCCGATCGCCGAGACGCGGGTCTCGAAGAACTTCGCGTAGGCCGCGCCGTCCATATTCCCGAAGATCTGCTGATGGAGCTTCGTGGTCCCCGAGCCCAGTATCCCCGCGATGAACGCCAGGTCGCCGCGCATCTGGGCCTGTATCTCGGCGGGGACGTCGGCATCGAAGACGAAGCCGCGCGCCTCCGGGCGGAAGCCGAAGAGACTGTTGGCCGCCGCCGCCTCCTCCTTCGTGAAATAGAACAGATCCGCGCCGGACTGCTTGACCGGCTGAGCGACGGCCGTCACGACCGAGGCGGCCGCGAGGGCCGCCTTGTCGACGA
Source organism: Elusimicrobia bacterium RBG_16_66_12 (assembly GCA_001800005.1). Lineage (GTDB taxonomy): Bacteria > Elusimicrobiota > Elusimicrobia > UBA1565 > UBA9628 > GWA2-66-18. The sequence goes on from MGUL01000143.1 coordinate 1,472, forward strand.
CGGGAACGACGAGTCTTTGCCCGACCGACCCGTCGAAAACATCGGCATGAGACGCGACGGCAAGCGCGAGAAAGCCCCAGGTCAGCAGACGAGCCATAACCACCTCCTGTCGAGACGACTCCGATTGAACAAAATTGGCGCCGGGGCGGGGGTCACGCTACTGGACCCCGATCAGGGTGATCGGACGCCTGAGAACCTTCCCGTCGCGCAGAACCGAGATGTCGACCGTGTCGCCGACTTTATGGCGATCGAGGGCGTTGTAGAGGTCGTCGAAGTCCTTGACCTCGTGCTCCCCGACGCCGACCAGGATGTCGCCGAGCACGACGCGCCCGCCCGGCAGGCGCTGGAGGCCGCGCAGCCCCGCCTTGGCCGCGGGTCCGCCGCGCGAGACCTGGTTGATGACCACGCCCTCCTGGTCGCCGATCAGGTAGTACTTCTGCTCGGCGGTCAGGATGGTGACGCCGATGCCCGGGCGGATGACCTGGCCGTAGGCGATCAGCTGCGGCACGATGCGCTTGATGAACGAGACGGGAACCGCGAAGCCGATGCCGGCGCTGGAGCCCGAACGGCTGTAGATCATCGTGTTCATCCCGATCAGATCGCCGGAGGAATCCAAGAGCGGCCCGCCCGAGTTGCCGGGGTTGATGGCCGCATCGGTCTGGATCATGTCGCGGATCGTCACGCCCCCGATGCCCACGACCTCGCGCCCCAGCGCCGAGATGATGCCCGTCGTCAGCGTGTGGTCCAAGCCGAACGGGTTGCCGATGGCCAGGGTCTTCTGCCCGACGCGGAGCATATCCGATGAGCCGATCTTGATCGGCTTGAGCTTGTCGAGGCCCTTGGAGATCTTCAGGACCGCGATGTCCTTGTTCTGGTCCGCGCCCACGAGTTTCGCTTCCAGCTGGGTCTGGTCCTTCAGCGTGACGAGGAAGGCGTCTCCGCCCTGGACCACGTGGAAGTTGGTGATGATGTGGCCCTCCTTGTCCCAGACGAAGCCGGAGCCGGCCCCCTGGGGGATGGCGAACTCGTCCATGTACATGCTCTGGCCGATGGCCACGTTGGTGACATAGACGACCGAAGCCGACGCTCCGGAGAACACCGCGATGGTGTTCTCCTCGTCGGCCAGAAGCGCCGCCGACGGGGCCGCGGAGGCGAAGAATCCGGCCGCCAGCAGGAGGGTCTTCATGACGGAATTTTATATCATTTCGCTCCGATGACCGCCTCGTCCTCACGCT
>MGUL01000143.1:2738-3093 GCA_001800005.1 Elusimicrobia bacterium RBG_16_66_12
GCGCCCCCCCCATTGTCCGGCCTGCGGGCACGACGCGCCGGAGACGGTCCACCCTTGCGTCGAAGAGGGCTTCGAGGTCCTGCGCTGCCCCGACTGCGGCCTGGGGCGGACCTGGCCTCCGGAACCGGCGGAGCGCGTCACGTCCTGGTACCCGCCAAGCTACTACGGCGAAGGCAACGTGCGCTTCAACGCGGTCTTCGAGTACCTCGTCCGCTGGTTCCGGCGGCGCCGCGCCGCCGTCCTGCACAATCGCGTGCCTTACGGCCCCGTCCTCGACGTCGGCTGCGGCCGCGGCCTGCTCTTGGACTTCCTGCGCGGGCTCGGGTACGAACCGCACGGGGTGGAGTTCTCCGAC
>MGUL01000143.1:3104-8730 GCA_001800005.1 Elusimicrobia bacterium RBG_16_66_12
GCGCGCGCGCCATGTCCTCAAGCTGCCCGTCACGACCGAGGACTTCACCCAGTCTCCCCGAGAGAAAGACCGGTATAACGCCGTCATCTTCTGGCATTCGCTGGAGCACTTCTCCAACCCGGTGGCCGCCGTCAGCCGCGCGTATCAGGCCCTGAAGCCCGGCGGGATGCTGGTCGTCGCGGTCCCGAACTACGGCAGCTGGCAGGCGCGCGCGTTCGGCCGCGCCTGGTTCCACCTCGACGTGCCCAGGCACTATTTCCACTTCAGCGCCCGCGCGCTCGAAGCGGTCCTGGTCCGGCACCGCTTCCGCATCGTCCAGCTCGACCACTTCAGCTTCGAGCAGAACCCCTACGGGATCCTGCAGAGCTTCTACAACGCCCTGGGCCTGCGCTTCAACCTGCTCTATTCCCTGCTCAAGGACGGCAGCGCGCGCACGGACACGGCCCTGCATTACCCCTTCCAGACGGCCGCCGTCGTCCTGCTCCTGCCCATCCTCCTCCCTGTGACCCTGATCCTCACCGTGCTCGAGGCCGCCTTGCGCTCCGGCGGGACCATCGAGGTCTACGCGTTCAAGGAATGAGCCTTTTCGCCGTCGCCGCGGCCGGCCTGCTCTTCGCGCTCTCTTTGGCGCTCGGCGGACCGCCCCGATTCCTGCCTCCATGGACGGCTCTTTTCATGCTCTCGACCGCCGTCCTCGCGCATCTCCGGCACATGGAAAGGCGCGCGGGGCGGCGCGCCCTCGACTCCCGCCCCGACGCGACCCTGTTCTGGCTGTGCATGGCCTTCTATCTGGCGTCCTTCCGCTGGCACGGCGGCGACGACATCCCCAACAGCCTCCTGCCGTACTCGATCCTCAGGCACGGCACCCTGTCTTTCGACCCCTACCGGCAGTGGGCCACCGCGCCCGGGATGGCCGACCTCATCCACGACGTCAGAGGCCGGCTCGTGTCGATGTATCCCGTCGCGCCGGCGATACTCGCCCTGCCGCTGTACTTGATCCCGGCCGCGACGGTGAGCGCTCCGTCGGACGTCTTCCTGCACAACCTCTCCAAGATCGCCGGAGCGCTCATCACGGCCGCCTCGGTCGTCCTCGTCCGGCGCACGCTCGCGACGCGATGTTCGCCGAGCTGGGCGATGGCCTGCGCCCTGCTGTACGGCCTCGGGTCCTATGCCTACAGCGTCAGCTCCCAGGCGCTCTATTCCCACGCCCCGGCCCTGCTCGGCGCGGCCCTCGGCATCTACTGCCTGACCCGCGAGGGCGCCGCCTATTCCTCCGCCGCGGGGCTCGGCTTCGCGCTCGCCTGGGCGGCCCGGGAGGACAGCCTCTTCTACCTCGCGGCCGCCGGCCTGTTCCTGGCGGCCCATCGCCGCGACCGCCTAGCGGTCTTCCTCGCGGGCGCCGCGATCCCGATCCTCCTGAATCTCGCCTACTGGCGGCGCTTCTCCGGCGGCCTTCGGCCGCCCTACTACGAACTGCAGGCCGGCCTCTTCGGGGGCTTCAACGCCTCGGCCTTCATCGCCATGCTGGCCAGCCCCTCGCGCGGCATGCTCCTCTATTTCCCGGCCGCCGTCTTCGGGGTTTGGGGCGGGCTCAAGGCCTGCCGCGACCCGCGCACGCGCTGGGCCCCCTACATGGCCGCGGCAGGCGTCGCTTTGTGGGTCTTCTATTGCTTCCGCAGCTCCTGGACCGGGGGAACGACCTTCGGGATGCGCTATCTCGCGCTGCCGTGCCTGACTCTGGCGGTCTTCGCGGGCGAACTGGAGCCCGAGATCCGGCGCTCCCCCCGGCTGACCTCGGCTTGGGCCTGGACCTTCGCTTTCTGCGTCCTGGTGCACATGGCGGGAGCCGATTTCCAGTGGCCCGGCGCCCGGCTGACGCTGGAAGAGCAGTTGGCCGGCGTCTGGAGCCCTCGCCAGTTCCCTCTCATCCAACTCTTCGTCGACGGCGGGCCGATCGACGCCACTCCACAGCCATGGCGGACCCTCTACGGACTGGCCCTGCTCGGTTTGGTCGCGCTGCCGGCGGCGTGGATGCGGCGCTGGCTCTCTACGGAACGCTCAGACGTCCGCCCTTGACGGTCAGGCCGGGCAGATCGATGTAGAACGGCGTCTCGGGGGTCGGGTCCAGGGAAAGACCGAGCTCCTTGATGGGCCGCAGCAGAGCGGGGGGCAGGGGCGTGCCCATGTAGGAGAGAGACAAGACGTTCACCCTGAGGCGGCGGGCCGCCGGGTCGAACTCGGGAACCGCCTCCACGAAGAAAGACTTCCCCCGGAAGCTTCCCGAAGCTTTCAGCGTCGCGTCCAGCCTCAGGGCGGTGACCTGGAGCCCGGGCACGCGCTTCTCCAGGAACTTCCGCAGGTCCTCCTCGTCGATCGAGAGGCTCTTGATCTTGAGCCTCGTCAGGCGCATCAGGCGCAGGTCGTTCCACTCGAAATCCCCGCGGCCGCCTTCGTAGAGCCCCGTGAAGGAGAAGCCCTCGAGCTCGGCCTCGATGCCGCGCACCGCCAGGTCTCGGACCTCCGCCAATTGGGCCTTCACGCGCGTCGTCTTCCAAGCGGCGAGCGCGGGGTCCCAAGCGCCGAAGTCCAGGCTCAGCGATCTCACGCGCGCCGTGCCGGCCTCGAAGAACGGATAGGTCACGCGGCGCTGGGCGATGGGCCTGCGGCGGTCGAGACGCTGGCGGTAAAGGACCGCGACGCTGCGGTCCGGCAGCATCCAGCGCGCCGACTCCTCGTAGGCCGAGTGGAACCAGGAGTCGGGGTTCTTGACGATCTTGGCGGCTTCCGGGAGGCCCGAGATAACGCCCGCCGGGCCGAGCACGCCGTCCTTGAGGAGCAGGAACTCGGAGAGCTCGCAAAGCCTCTTATTGACGCCTCTCATGCGGACATGCGGCAGGTTCAAGCGCCTCTGCGACCAGTGGAAGGTCGGGGCGTTGAAGTAGTGGTCGTTGGCGACGAGGGTCACGTTGGTCAGCGGCCTCGTGGGGTCGCGCACGGCCTCGATGCGGCGCAGGATCTCCTCGATCTTCCAGTCCTCGCGGGCCGGCGGACGATTCTCGAAGAAGGTGAGCGGCATCAAAGGCAGGCCGAGCCTCAGAGGGCCGACCCAGCCGAAGGCAAAGTTGACCGCCCCGAGGATCTGGATCGCGGCGACCGTCCAAGACACGGAGGAAGGCCAGCTCGCGGCCAGCGCGATGCTGAGGGGGGCCAGGCCGGGAAGGAGGAACCGGATCTGGCGGTTGGGAACGACGGTCCAGAAGACGTAGGAGAAGAACACCCAGGAGGCGAGCAGCCAGCCGTTCTCCCGACGCCGCGCGTACTGGGGCGCGAGCAGGCCGACGAAGCCGAGCGCCCACAACAGCGGCCCGAGCGAACCGCACGCCTGCCTGAAGTAGGAGATCCAGGCGTCGCCCTTCCAGAACGGGACGGCGAAGTCCGCGGAGGCCTGGACGAGGCGCGACGGGAGCAGCGCGACGTGAGACCAGTACCACGGGAGGAAAAGGGCCAAAGACAGCGCCGCCGCGGCCAGGGCCTTCCAACGCGCGCGCCGGTCCGACAGCGAACGCGCCCAGACCACGTAGGCGGGCAGAAGGTAGCTGAAGTAACTCCACTTGTGGAGCATCCCCAGCGCGTGGAGGAGGCTGAAGGCGACGGCGGGCAGCCAAAGAGTGAAGCCTTCGCACGACAACAGGGCCCAGTAGGCGGCCGCGGCCCAGGCCACCATCCCCAGGTCCACGAGCTGAGTCGTCATCAGGTCCTGCAATCCGGGAGCGGCGCAAAAGGCGAGGGTGGCCGCCAAGGCCCTCCCGTCGGGAAGGAAGCGCCACGCGATCGCGAAGAGCGACACGGCGAGCAGGGCCATGTACCACCAGTTCAGCCACAGCGCGGCGCGAGCCGGGTCCTGGGAGGCGTAAGCCCCGCGCAAAAGGAGATGATAGGCCGGAGGAAAGGGCGGCATCCCGGGCTTGGGGGCCAAGTACCACAGATCGCCGAAGCGGCCGTCGTGAATGGCTTCTCTATAGTCGAGCGCGATCTCCATATGAATCGACTGGTCCCACGACGGAGGACGCGTGTCGGTCCGGACATAATGGCGCATCAAGAGCGCCTCGAGCGCCAAGAAGGCGACCACGCCCAGGAGGCTCAAGACGAGGGTCTTGCGGGAGGGACGAACCGTCATTCCGAAGTCGTTCATCGGAGCGCGCCCATGATAGTATATTTTTGTACAATCCGGCGGTCATGAAAGCGGCCATCCTCATCGGCGGACAAGGGACGCGCCTGCGCCCCTTCACACTCGAGTCCCCGAAGCCCCTCCTTCCGGTCCTCAACCGCCCTTTCCTGGAATATCAATTCCGCGTGCTGAGAGCGCACGGGGTGCGCGAGGCCGTGCTGTGCGTCTCCTACCGCGCCGAGGACTGCAAGCGGGCCTTCGGCGACGGACGCCGACTGGGCCTCAAGCTGAGCTACGTGCGCGAGAAGATGCCGCTCGGCACGGGCGGCGCGGTCAAGAACGCGGAAAAGCTCCTGGGCCGCGGGACCTCCCTCATCCTCAACGGCGACGTGCTCAACGCCTTCGATCTCCGAGCCTTCCTGCGCTTCCACCGCGCCAAGAAGGCCGAGATTTCCATCGCGCTGGCCCGCGTCAAGGACCCGACCCTCTACGGCCTGGTCCTCACCGACATGGAGGGCTGCGTGCGCCGCTTCCTGGAGAAGCCCTCCTGGGACGAGGTCGAGACCAACACCATCAACGCCGGCGCCTATCTTTTCGAACCTTCGGTCTTCTCCCATATCCCTGCGGGCAAGACCTATTCGCTGGAACGCGGGCTCTTCCCCGAGCGACTGGCCGACGGGGCCAAGCTGGGCGGGTGGGTGGCGCCCGGCTACTGGATCGACATCGGCACCGTCGAGAAGTACCTGCAGGTCCACCTCGACCTGCTCGAGGGCCGAACTCCTTTCAAGTCGGGGCCCGGAGCCAAGCCCCTGCGCAACACCGATGGCGCCAGGGTCGCCGCAGGTCCCGGCGTCAAGGTCGCCCCCTTCGCCCGCTTCTCCGGCGCGGTGAGCCTGGGCCGCGGCGTGAGCATCGGCAAGGGCGCCCAGCTCTCGGACTGCGTCGTGCTCGACGGGGCCGTGATCGGCGACGGCGCGCGACTGGAGCGCTGTGTGGTCGGCGCCCGCGCCCGCGTGGGCACGCACGCGACCCTGGGGCCCGGAACGGCCCTGGCCGGCGGCTCCAGGGTCGGGGACTACAGCCAGCTTTGAAGACCAAGGTCCTCGTCGTCAAAAAGCCCTGGGGGCGCGAGATGATCTTCGCCCGCGCCCCGAAGTACGCCGGGAAGCTCCTGATCATCGAGAAGAGCAGACGCCTGAGCCTGCAATACCACCGCCGCAAGCACGAGAGCCTCTTCGTGCTCAAGGGAAAGCTCACCCTGCGGCTGGGGCGCTCGACCAGGCTGGCCCGATCCGGAGACGCCTTCGAGGTCCCCCCCGGCACCGTGCACCGCTTCGAGGCCCGCCATGGACGGGTGACGCTGCTGGAAGTCTCAACGCCCGAACTGGACGACGTGGTCCGGCTCAGCGACGATTACGGCCGCACCGGAGAATAACATGGACCCGATCAAGTTCGGCA
>MGUL01000143.1:8762-11516 GCA_001800005.1 Elusimicrobia bacterium RBG_16_66_12
AAACGTGCGCCGCTTCGCGCAGGCTGTCGCGGACTACGTGAAGGACGACCAGGCCAAGAACGCGCGCAAGAAGACCCCGATCTCGGGCCCGATGATCATCGGCTACGACAAGCGCTTCCAGTCCGAGGCCTTCGCGCGAGAGATCGCCAAGGTCCTCGAGGCCAACCAGCTCAAGCCGACCCTGATGGCGGAGAGTCTGCCGACCCCCGCGGTCAGCTACCTCGCGCGCAAGATGGGCGGAATGGGCCTGATGGTCACCGCCAGCCACAACCCTCCGGCCTACAACGGCGTGAAGATCAAGGTCGACGGTCGCGCGGCCCCCGACAACGTGACCCAAGGCGTTGAGTCTTGGATCGACCGCACGCCCGCGACGCGCGCCGCCGAAATCAAGGTCAAGTCCTTCCGCGACGCCTACGTCCAGTACCTGAAGAGACGCGTCGACGTGAAAAAGATCAAGTCGAGGCTCAAGCAAGCGTTCGTGGTGGACTACATGCACGGGGCGGGCTCCGGCCTGATGGCCGAGCTCGTCGACGGCAAGCACCTCGTCGAGATCCGAGCCAAGCACGACCCCCTCTTCGGCGGGGTGCATCCAGAGCCCATCGAACAGTACCTGGGAGCGCTCTCCGAGGCGGTGAAGACGAACAAAGCGCTGATCGGCCTGGCCCTGGACGGCGACGCGGACCGCTTCGGGCTGGTCGACGAGAACGGCAAGTATCTGACGCCCTGCCAGGTCTTCCCGATGCTCTGCCTCTATCTGATCGAGCACAAGAAGTTCAAAGGCAAGATCGTCCAATCCGTCTCCCTCGGGTACCTGGCCGAACGCATCACCAAGGAGAAGGGTCTCCCATTCGAACAGCTCCCGGTCGGCTTCAAGCACGTGGCCGAGCGCCTGGCCGTGGGTGAGGCCGTCATCGCCGGCGAGGAATCCGGCGGCTACGCTTGGAAGGGCGGCATCGCCGAGCGCGACGGCCTGCTGACGGCGCTGGTCTTCCTCGAGATGTGCACGAGCCTAGGCAAGACGCCCTCGCAGCTCTGGAAGGAGATCGAGTCGCGCTACGGCGCCAGCCACTACAAACGCATCGACTACCGCATCCACCGCCCGGTCGCGGACAAGGCGCTCTGGACGACGAAGCTGGTCAAGAAACTGCCGAAGAAGATCCTCAACACCCCGATCAAGGAGCTGATCCAGATCGACGGGCTGAAGATCATCCTGGAAGACGGCCACTGGCTGCTGATGCGCCCCTCGGGCACGGAGCCCCTGATGCGCGTCTACGCCGAGAGCGACAAGGCCGAGCGCACGCTGGCCCTGCTCGAACTGGCCAAGAAGTGGGTGGCCCCCAGCCTCGGAGCCCACTGACGTGGTCCCGAAGAGAGCGATGGTGCTGGCCGCGGGCGCCGGCACGCGCCTGCGCCCGCTGACCTACGAGACTCCCAAGCCGATGGTGCCGGTCGTCAACCGGCCGGTCATCCACCACGTGCTCGACAACCTGCTCAAGCACGGCGTGCAGGAGGTGATGGTCAACCTCCACGCCCACCCGGAGCAGGTGCGCGGCTACTGCGGGGACGGATCGCGGTGGAGCCTTAAGCTGCAGTATTCTTTAGAAACGAAACTGTTGGGGACCGCGGGAGCGATCAAGAAGGTCGAGGGCTTCTTCAAGGACGGGCCGTTCTTCGTTATGTCCGGAGACGGACTCTCGGATATCGACCTGACGGCGATGTACGCCTTTCACCGCAAACGCGGCTCGATCGCCACGATGGCGACCAAGCGCGTCGATGCGCGCTTCGAATACGGCGTCACGCTCACGGACGCCTCCCAGCGGATCAAAGGCTTCTTGGAAAAACCTTCATGGGGCGACGTCTTCTCCAACAAGGTCAACACGGGGATATATCTCTTCGAGCCCGAGGTCCTGAAGCTGATCCCGAGGAACAAGGTCTACGATTTCGGCCACTCGCTCTGGCCCAAGCTCCTGAAGCTCAAGAAGCCGATCTACGCCTATGAGACGGATTCGTATTGGTGCGACGTCGGCAACCTCCCCGAGTACCGCCGCTGCCAGATCGACTGTCTCGACCGCAAGGCCGCGATCAACATCCCGGGGGCCGAGGGTCCCAAGGGCGTCTGGATCGAGGGCGGGGCCGTGGTCGATCCGAAGGCCAAGCTGGTGCCGCCTCTGCTGATCGGCAAAGGCAGCCGCGTGGCCGCTGGGACCGTGGTCGGGCCCTTCACCGTGATCGGCGACCGCGCCCGCATCGGCGCCGGGGCCGTCCTCGACCACTGCATCCTCTTCGACAACGTGACCGTGGGCGAGAAGGTCCGCCTGAACAACTGCATCATCGGCCCCAACGGCAACGTCAAGGAGAATATCTCCGTCTTCGAGGCCGCGGTCCTCAACATCCGGCAATAACGGGGCCCGTCACGCCGCCCCGGCGCGCCCATCCACCCCGGTCAGCTCCTGGATGAACGTCAAGATGAGGCCGAAGTCCGGCGGCTTGTTGAGCAGCCGCACCTTCGAGTCATTCGGCGGCAGAAGCCGCTTGGCCCTCTCGAACTCCATCCCCGTCAACACGATGACTGGAGTGGCGGAGATCGCTTTCTCCTGACGCAGCGCGCGGATCATGTCCGTGCCTTTGCCGAAGGCGGGCATCTGCACGTCGCTGACGATGCAGAATGGACGCAGTTCCCGCGCCTTCATCAGCGCCTGAAGGGCGTCCGATGCCGTCGAAATCTCCCAGGCCGGGCTCGCGAGGGCTTCCCCG
>MGUL01000144.1:0-6411 GCA_001800005.1 Elusimicrobia bacterium RBG_16_66_12
GGCGGCGGCTTTCAAAGGCCGGGACATCGCCGAGGGCGTCGCCGCCCTGCGGGGGCGTCGTCCGCCCCGCTTCCGCCCCTCCTGAGCCCGCCGCGGTGTGACCAAATAGGTCTTGCGCCCTGACGTAAATGGACGTAAACTAAAGTTGGTAATATAGGAAGCGGGTGGCTCGGAGAGGTGCGATGGCTCATCGGATCCGCGTGCTGGCTATCGAGGATAATTTCGAGCACTTCCTCCGCATCCAGAGGTGCCTCGCCGAGTCCGACGCGCCGGGGCTCGACTGCGAGACCGTCCGCGCCGGAAGCCTCCCCGAGGCGCTGGAACTGCTTGGCCGCGAGAAATGGGACGCGGTGCTCCTGGACCTGACGCTTCCGGACTCGTCCGGCCTGGACGCGCTGAGGATCGTCCAGGAGAAGGCGCCCGGCGTCGCGATCCTGGTCACGGCGTGTCTCGGCGACGAGGGGGCCGCCTTGGAGGCGATGCGCCTCGGCGCGCAAGACTTCATCCTGAAGGAAGGCCCCGACTTCCGGATGCTCAAGCGCGCCATCCGCTACGCGGTCGAGCGCAAGGCCGCTCTCGAGCAGCGCGACCAGGTCATCCGCGCCGCGGACGACGGCATGATCGTGATCGACGCGTCGGGCACGGTGCGCCTGGTCAACCCCGCGGCCGAGCGGCTGTTCCAGGCCGCGTCCCTTCTGGGCAAGCCGTTCCCCTATCCGACGCGGGTGGGCGAGACGGGGCTCATCGAGATTCCCCGGCCTCCGCTGCCGCCCCTTGTCGTCGAGATGCGGGTCTCGCCTCTCTCCTGGAACCTCGAGCCTGCGGTCCTCGCCTGCTTGAGGGATGTCGGCGAGGTTCGCCGCTTCGAGGAGCTGAGGACCGAGGTCGCGCAGCGCCGGCATGCCGACGAGATGAAGGATGAATGGATCGCCAAGATCTCGCACGAGCTGCGCACTCCGCTGACGATCATCAAAGGGGCGATCACAGAACTCGCGGACGGCCAGGCGGAGCCCCTGCAGCCGGACCAGGAGACCTTGGTCCGGATGACCCAGCATCAACTTAAACGCATCGAGAGGCTCATCTTGAACCTCCTCGAACTCTCGCGTCTGGAATCCGGGTCGGCGGCCCTGGTCCGCGGGAAGGTCGACGCGGCGGAGGTCGTCCATATGGCGGTCTCCGCGCTCCAGCACGCCGCGGCTCAGCGGGCGATCGTCCTGACGTCCCGGGTCATCGGGCCCGTGGGCCTCATCGACGCGGACGCCGACCTTTTCGAACAGCTCGTGGTGAACCTGGTCGACAACGCGCTGCGCTTCGCGCGCTCGCGGGTGATCGTGAGCCTGGCCTCCGCCAAGCCCTCGGGCGTCGAGTTGAGCGTCGAAGACGACGGGGTCGGCATCCCGCCCGAGAAGCAGGGGCTGCTCTTCTCGAAGTACGCCCAGCTCGACCGCCCGCGCGGTCCGGAAGGTTATAAAGGGACGGGTCTGGGGCTGGCCATCTGCAAGGAGATCGTGGGGCTGCATCACGGCGTCATCAAAGTGGAAAGCGCTGCGGGCGGAGGGGCCGTCTTCCGGGTCCTCCTGCCGGACCTGACCGCCGAAGCCGCGACGACGCCGTCCCCCGAGCCGCGGCACGCGTCGGGAGGGGTCGGATGACTGCGAGGAGCAAGCCCCTCATCGTGCTCGTCGACGACGAGCCGGCGTTCCTGTCGCTGGTCGCGCGCTGGCTTGAGCGCGACTACGACCTGAAGCTGTTCACGAGCGGCGAAGGCGTCTACGAGGCCCTGGGAGAGCTGAAGCCGGATCTCGTGGTCCTCGACGCCAACATGCAGCCCGTCGACGGTTACGAGCTTTGCCGGCGCATCCGCGGCGACGCGCGCTTCGACCTGACCTCGGTGCTTTTCCTGACCGGCGCGAAGTCGGACGCGGACCTGGTGCGTCAGATCGAGGCGGGAGGCTCGGGGTTCCTGAACAAGCCCATCGAGCCCGAGGAGCTGCGCCGGGTGATCGCGGAGGAGTTGGCGGCGTAAGGATGGGCGTCGGGCGACATGGAGGCAACATGACCGTCGAGAACGATGTGTGCAGGCCGAGGATCGTGGTCGTCGACGATGAGGCGGACTTCTTGAAGCTCGTCGAACGCTGGCTGAAGCCGAAGTACGACGTGACGTGCCTGGCGGGAGGCGCGCAGACGAGCGAGGAGATCGCCGCGCTCGACCCGGACCTTCTGATCATGGACATCCACATGCCGGAGCGCGGCGGGTTCCAGATCTGCAAGCAGCTGCGCGGCCAGGCGGGGTTCGAGGACCTGCCGGTGATCTTCCTGACCGGCTCGACCTCCGACAGGGACTTCGTGCAATACCTCGATTTCGGCGGCAGCCGCTACCTGACGAAGCCCATCACAGGCAAGGAACTCAGGGAGGCCGTGTCGGAACAGCTGGGTCTGTCGATGGTCGGCTAGCCCTCGCGCAGGGCGGAGAGGAAGATCTCGCCGTATTCGGACCACTTCTTCGGGCCCACGCCGGAGACGGCGCGCATCTCTTCCTCGTTCTTCGGCAGCTGCGCGCACATCGCCATCAGCGTGGCGTCGTTGAAGACCATGTAGGCGGGCACGCGCCGGGCGTCGGCCAGAGACTTTCGCAGGGCGCGCAGGCGCGTGAAGAGCGGCGAGGCCGCTTCCCTGACGGACTCCGAGGAGGAGGCACTTCCTCGCGCCATCGCTCGGTCGCCGGCCTGGAAGCGCTTCATGGGGACCACGGGCGAGGTTCCGACCGGGTCCAGGCCCGCGCAGACGTCGCAGGACGCGGAACACTCGGCGATCTCTTCGCCGAGATGGCGGGCCAGGGCCTGATGGCGGCAGGCACGGCGCTCAAGGGTTCGGAACATCTCCCGCGCCCTTCCCCTGTGCCACTCGGCTAAGGTCGAGGGCAGGTCGCCGGTCATGCGCTCGTAGCCGATCACGTCCGCCCAGGAGTAGAAGGCCACGCAGTCGCTGGGCGCGCCGTCCCGCCCCGCGCGCCCCGCCTCCTGCACGTAGGCCTCGACCGAGCGCGGCATGTCGCGGTGGATGACGAAGCGCACGTCGGGCTTGTCGATGCCCATCCCGAAGGCGACGGTGGCCACGATGACGTCAGCTTGGTCTCTTTTAAAAGAATCCTGGACGAACTCGCGCTGGGCTGCGTCCATCCCCGCGTGGTAGGCCAGGGCCTTGACCCCGCGCCCCGAGAGGAACTCGGCCATCGACTCGACCGAGCGGCGCGACAGGCAGTAGACGATGCCGCTCTCCCCGGCGCGGGCGCGCACGAGGCGCAGGACCGAGTTCTTCGTGTCGCCGACAGCGCCGGGGCGCGGGGCGGCGCGTTCTCCGGTCTTCAGGTAGGCCGACAGGCGGAGGTTCGGGCGGAAGAAGGAACCGCGCACGCGCAGGGGGTCCTCCATCGCGAGTTGTTCGACGATGTCGTTGGTCACTTGGGGCGTGGCGGTGGCCGTCAGCGCCAGCACGGGCGCTTGGAAGCGTTCCTTCAGGCCTTTCAGGTTCCGGTAGGCGGGGCGGAAGTCGTGGCCCCACTGGCTGATGCAGTGCGCCTCGTCGACGGCGACGAGCGAGAGCTTGGCGCCCGCCAGCGCCGCTCCGGCGCCGGCCTCCAGGCCCTCGGGAGCGGCGTAGACCAGTTCGTAGTCCCCGCGCCTGAGCCCTTCGACGCGGGAGCGGCGCTCGTCCGGCGCCAGGCTCGAGTTGAGGAAGGTCGCGCGCAGGCCTACGGAGGCGGCCGCGTCGACCTGATCCTTCATCAGGGAGATCAGAGGGCTGACCACCAGCACCGTCTTGCCCAGCACGCGCGCCGGGATCTGGTAGGTCAGGGACTTCCCCGCCCCCGTGGACATCACCGCCACGCAGTCTCGCCCCGCCAGCGCGGCCGAAATGACTTCCTTCTGGCCCGGACGGAAGGATGGGTAGCCGAAGACGTCGTGGAGGGCCTGTTCGGGCGTCACGCAGTCATCATAGGAAAAAGCGCTATCATTGACGTAGGTCCCATGCCATGACCCGCTCCAAGATCCTGCCCCTGCGCATCGACGAGGGCCCTTCCGCGACGCCGAAGGCCCAGTTGGCGGGGTTGCGCGCCTCCGAGCGCTTCTTCAACCGCGACCTCTCCTGGCTCGCGTTCAACGACCGCGTGCTCTCCGAGGCCGACGATCCCACCGTCCCTTCTCTGGAGCGCCTGAGATTCGCGACCATCGTCAGCTCGAACTTGGACGAGTTCTTCATGGTCCGCGTGGCCGAGATCGCCAAGATCGCGCGCCGCAACGCCCAGCGCCGCTTCCTTGACGGGATGACCGCGCGCCAGACGCTCGCGCAGGTCCGCGAGCATGCGTTGCGCCAGAAGTCGCGCCAGGCCGTCGTGCTCCAGGGCGTGCTGGCCGCGCTGAAGGCCGACGGCATCGAGGTCATCTCTGAATATCTCGATGAGAAAGGCCCCGACGCCGAGGTGCAGGAGCGTCTGCCCCAGCTCAAGACCGTCGTGCGGCGCTATCCGGAGCCGCCGCCGCCGCTGGTCAGCGAGCGCATTCACGTCTTCGTGCGCTTCCCGCGCGAGTACGCGATCGTCACCATCGAGGAGCGCGACGCGCGCTTGATCGCCCTGCCGACGAAGGACGGGGTGCGCCGCTACGCCCTGCTCGAGCGCTGGATCAGCGACCGCGCCGAGGACCTTTTCCCGGACCGCGAGGTGATTGAGACCTTCCCGTTCAAGATCATCCGCGACGCCGACCTCCGGTGGCGCCCGGACGATGAGGGGAGCCTGGAGGATCAGATTCTGGAGGCCGTCCAGCGCCGCGTGCGCGCCAAGGTCGCGCGGCTGGAAGTGGACTCCCCCTCCTACTCCGAGGGGGCCCTTTTCCTGGCCACGGCTTTGGGCCTGGACTCCTCGGCCCTGTACCGTTTCGATCTGCCCCTCGATCTGAGGACCCTGGCGCGCATCGAGGCGGCCAAGCCGGGCCAGCGCTATCCCCCCGTCGAGCCCCAGGTGCCGGCCCCTTTCCGCAAGCCCTCCTCGGCCTTCGAAATCGTGCGCCGCAAGGACATCCTCCTCCACCATCCCTACGACTCCTTCGACATCGTGGTGAAGTTCCTGGAGGGCGCGGCTCAGGATCCCTCGGTCAGGCGCATCTATCACACCCTCTACCGCACCAGCCAGGACTCGCCGATCATGGGCGCTCTGAAGCTGGCGGCCGCCAACGGCAAGAAGGTCACCGCCTACGTCGAGATCAAGGCCCGCTTCGATGAGCTGAACAATCTCCGCTGGGCCGAGGAACTGCGCAAGGCCGGGGTGCGCGTCGTGCGGCACCTCGGACGCTTCAAGGTCCACTCGAAGGTCACGGCGGTCGTGCGCGAGGAGAACGGCGCCGAAGCCGTCTACTCCCACCTCGGCACCGGCAACTACCACCCGGTCACCGCGCGCCAGTACACGGACCTGGGACTGTTGACGTCCGACCCTGGCCTCGGGCGCGAGGCGCTCTCCTACTTCGAGTCCCTGGCCAAGGGCCGCCGCCCCGAGGGCTTCCTGGAGCTCCTGGTCGCGCCCGTGAACCTTCACGACGAGATGCTCCGCCTCATCCGCGAGGAGACGCGCCAGCAGAAGGCCGGCGCGCGCGGGCACATCATCGCGAAGATGAACTCGCTGCAGGACCCGGAGATCGTCGAGGCCCTCTACGAGGCCTCGAACGTGGGCGTGAAGATCGAGCTTCTCGTGCGCGGCATCTGCTGCCTGCGCCCGGGCATCGCGGGCATGTCCGAGAACATCCGCGTGGTCAGCGTGGTCGATCGCTTCCTTGAGCACAGTCGGATCTTCTACTTCCGCGCGGGGGGCGCTCGCAAGCTGTACCTGTCCAGCGCCGACTGGATGCCGCGCAACTTCTACTCGCGCTACGAGGTCGCCTTCCCGGTGAAGGATCCGACCCTGAAGCGCTACATCCGCGACACGATCCTGACCAAGGGCCTGGCCGACAACCAGAAGGCGTGGACGCTCAAGCCCGACGGGTCCTATGCGCGCGCCGTCCCCGGCACAGGGGCGGCTCTGGTGCGCTCGCAGACCTTCTTCGAGGCGCTGGCGCGCTCCGACTACCGCGACACGGCGCTGGAGCAGAGGACAAAAGTCGAGTCTTAGCCTCCGCTCAAGCCACGCTGGGAAGCGACGTTCGCGCCTCCCATTGGGCCAGCAGGACCTCGGCGTGCTTCGCGGCCGACGTCATCGTCGGCTGCCAGCCCAGTTCCAGCCGGGCTTTCTCGCTGGACACCTGCTGGTCCAGCGCGAGAGCGTCCGCGAGCGGGCCCAACTGTCGGCGCGCCCGTGCGAGCGGCCAGTCCAAGACGTCGGCGCCTCCCGCCGCCTCGGCGAACGCTTCGGCGACCTTCCGGACC
>MGUL01000144.1:6419-11529 GCA_001800005.1 Elusimicrobia bacterium RBG_16_66_12
GGAGCCGTCGGTGGCGTGGAAGATGCTCCGGTTCGGGCGCTGATTCAGGATGAGTCGGTAGAGTTCGACCAGGTCGTCCAGGTAGACCGCGGCCCAGCGGTTCTTCCCGCCTCCCACCAGCTTCAGCTTCCGCTCCGTGAGGATGGATTGGAACATCATGCCGTAGAGTCCCCCGCTCTCTCCATAGACGCAGCCGGGCCGCACCACCGCGGACGACAAGCCGTCGCGGGAGGCGGACAGGACCGACTCCTCGATCTCGGGGCGCCACCGCACGATCTCCGGCGGGTCGAGCGGCGATGTCTCGTCGGCGGGAGCGCCCTTGGCGGCGCCGAGGACCCAGACCCCGGAGGTGTAGATGAAGTAGCGCGGGGCGCGCGCGGACTTGGCCGATTTGAGCAGGTTCGAGACGGCGCGGCGGTCGGTGACGGCCGCGTTCGGACCCTGTTCGAAGCCGAGGTGGATGAGGACCTCGCAGTCGTCGGCTTGCCTTCGCCACGATGACGGCGTGTTTAAATCCCCGACGAGCGGGGTCAGGCCATGTTCGCTCAGCCTCGCCGTTTTCTTCGCGTCCCGCGTGAGCGCGACGACCTCGTGGCCGTCGCCGCTCAGTCTCCGAGCGAGGGCCGCGCCGATGTAGCCCGTGGCGCCGGTCAGGAATATCCTCATAACCCCTCCAGCCTTATTGTAATAGATAAAAGCTCTATAACCTCAGTATAGCCCCGCTCACCGCAGGATGCAAGGGATTTATGGCGTGCGCCGCCTCAGCGGTCCCGAGCGAAGAAGGACGCGCAGCGGTGGTACTTGTCGAGCGGCTCGCGGCGCAGGTCGAAGCGCTTCTCGACGGCCGCGTTGAACTTCAGCATCTCGTCCATGTGATCGAACTTCGCCGCGAGCGAGCCGCCGTCCGCCTTGATCTCGTTCTCGAACTCGCAGAAGGTCGAGAGGGCATGGAGGCCCTTCTTGGCGATGTGGAAGGCCGAGACGCGGTCGAGCGAGGGCTCGAGGAAGGCCGAGCCCAGGTCGACCTCGAATTTCTCCTTGCGGTAGAGGGCCAGGATGGGGCCGCTGGTGATGCGGCGGACCATGGAGCCGCCGAGGTGTCGGCGCATGGCCGCGCCCATCTCCAGGCCTGCATGCCGATTCAGGATTTCGGCCACGCTCGTGTCCGTGAAGTGGACGATGTCATGATGGCTCTCCTCGCGCACGAGGCGGTCGAGGCGCCCCGAGGAGAACTCCGAGCGGTAGAGCAGGCCGTCCTTGACGAAGCCGGGGCCCTTGTATTGGAGGTAGACCGCGGTCCCGTTGCGCTTGTAGCGCAGGCGCAGGCTCGCGCCGGCTTTCAGCAGGTCGAAGGAAGGCGTGTCCAGGAACTGGTCGAAGAAATAGGCGCTTTTCTGGTGCTTGACGCCTTTGCGGCCCTGGAGCCAATCCTTGAGCTCGGAGGCCTCCTCGGGCAGCACGCGCTTCTTGCACTCGATCTCGACGAAGCGCAGGTCATCGATGGCGAGCTTGCGCAAGAGGAGCCGGCGGAGACGATCGAAGCGCGCGCCCATGCGCCGATAGGATATCATATGACTCTATGGAGCTCCTGCTCGTGCGCCACGGCCCCGCCGGGGATCCCGCGAAGTGGGCGGAGTCGGGCCGCGCCGACCGCGAGCGCCCGCTGACGCCCGACGGCCGCCGCAAGACGCGCGAGGCTGCCGCTGGCCTGGCCGAAGCCTTTGGACGCTGCGACCTGGTGGCGACGAGCCCTTGGAAACGTGCGGTCCAGACCGCGGCGCTCGTCGCCCAGGCTCTCGGAGCGCGAACTCCCGTCGATTGCCCCCCTCTCGTTCCAGGCTCGGCGCAGGAAGACCTTCTCTCTTGGCTCAAGTTCCGCCGCGAAGATCGCATCGTTCTCGTAGGCCACGAGCCCCAGCTCTCGCGCTTGGCGTCCCGGCTGATGACGGGTCGGCCTTCCGCGGTGATTCATCTGAAGAAGTCCCAGGCCGTCCTGTTGGAGCTGGAGAAGCCCGCTCCCGGCGCCGCCGTCCTGGTCTGGTCTCTGGCCCCGCGCCAGCTTCGCGCCCTCTCGCGCCGATCTACAAGAAAAACTTGATCATCTGGTAGGCGAGCCCGGCGGTGAGCGCCGCGCAGGGGATGGTCAGTATCCAGGCCCAGACGATGCGCCCCGCCACCCCCCACCGCACGGCGGACAGGCGCTGGGTCGAGCCCACGCCCACGATCGCGCCGGTGATCGTGTGCGTCGTCGAGACCGGGATGCCGAAGAAGGAGCAGATCAGAATGGAGAGGCCCGCCCCCGTCTCCGCGCAGAAGCCGCCCACGGGCTTGAGCTTGGTGACCTTGTTGCCCATCGTGTTGACGATCTTCCAGCCGCCCATCAGCGTGCCCAGGCTGATGACCGCGTGGCAGCTGAGGACGACCCAGATCGGGACATAGAACTTGTCGCCCAGCAGGCCGTTTGAAAAAAGAAGGACGGAGATGATTCCCATCGTCTTCTGCGCGTCGTTGGCGCCGTGCGACAGGCTGTAGAGGGCGGCCGAGATGAGCTGGCCGACGCGGAAGGTCCTGTCCACCTGGGAGGGCGAGCGCTTGCGGAAGAGCCAGAAGACCGCGACCATCAGGCTGAAGCCGAAGAACAGGCCGATCAAGGGCGAGAGGAAGATGAACATGACGATGGTCTTGAGCTTATCGTACTGGAGGCAGACGAAGCCGGCTTTGGAGATGGCGGCCCCGATGATGCCGCCGATCAGGGCATGGGACGACGAGACCGGGATGCCGAAGACGATCGTGATCCAGTCCCAGAGGCTGGCGCCGATGAGTGCTGCGGCGATGACGGCGGTGCCCAGCACGCCGGGGTCGACGAGGCCCTTGCCGATCGTGTTGGCCACGTGGACGCCGAAGCCGAAGGCCGCGATGAAGTTGAAGAACGCGGCCCAGACGACGGCCTGCCTTGGCGAGAGCACGCGGGTGGAGACGATCGTGGCGATGGAGTTGGCCGCGTCGTGCATCCCGTTCAGGAAATCGAACAGGTAGGCCAGCCCGATGACGAAGACGATCGAGAAAGTCAGGTGCTCCACGGCCTCAGGCCTGCTTGACGAGTATGGTCTCGAGGGTGTGCGCCACGTCCTCGCACTTGTCGATGGCCTGCTCGATGGTCTCGTAGATCTCCTTCCACTTCATGACCTCGAGCGGGTCGGGCTTTCCCTGGAAGAGCTTCCCGATGGCCGTGCCCAGCGCCTGGTCGCCGGCGTTCTCGAGGCGGTTGACCTCGATGCAGTAGTCCATCACGCGCCGCGACTTCTCCGGGGTCTTGAGTTCGCCGACGGCCTTGCGCACGGTCTCGGCGGCCTGCCAGAGGATGTCGGTCAGCCGCACGAGGTCGTCGGTGCTCTTGTCGATCTGGTAGAGATACATCCGCTGGCCGACGGACTCGATCAGATCGACGACGGTGTCGAGCTCGCCGGCAAGCTCGCGGATGTCCTCGCGGTCGAAGGGCGTGACGAAGGTGCGGTTGAGGCGGTCGTAGATCTCGTGGCAGGTCATGTCGGCCTCGTGCTCGATGTCGCGCAGGCGGTCGAAGGACGCGAGGTCGCGGCTCCACTTCTGGGCCATGTCGCGGAACACCTTGGCCGCGGCCACGTTGTGGGCGGCCTGCGCCTCGAACAGTTCGAAGAACTTCTCTTCTTTGGGGATCAGATTGAATGCCATGGGCTCATGGTATCATGTCACCGTGGCCCAGGAGAAGATACTGGTCGTCGAGGACGACAAGGACATCGTCAAGCTCCTCCGCTACAACCTGGAGAAGGAGGGCTGGCGCGTCGTCGCCGCCGCCGACGGCGAGGCCGGGCTGGCCTGCCTGCGCAGGGAGCGGCCCGACCTGCTGATCCTGGACGTGATGATCCCGAAGCTCGACGGCTTCGAGGTGGTCAAGGCCGTGCGCCGGGAGTCGCGCGTCCCCGTCCTCATGCTCACGGCCCGCAAAGAGGAGCTCGACCGCGTGCTGGGCCTGGAGCTGGGGGCGGACGATTACGTGACCAAGCCCTTCAGCGTGCGAGAGGTGCTGGCAAGGGTCAAGGCCCTCCTGCGACGGTCCGCCCCTGCGGCGCAGAGCACTCCCGGCGGACTTCTCCGAGCGGGCGGCGTGGAGCTCGACCCGGAGCGCTACGAGGTGCGGGTCCGCGGCCGGGCCGTCGAGTTGACCACCAAGGAATTCGATTTCCTCAAGGTTCTCCTCCAGGCGGCCGGGCGCGCCCTCACGCGCGAACAGCTGTTGGAGAAGGTCTGGGGTTACGACCGCTCGCTCGACCTGGACACTCGAACAGTGGACCAGCATGTGACCCGCCTGCGCGACAAGCTTGGCGCGGAGGGATCGATCGTCGCGACCGTCAAGAACGTCGGCTACCGGATCAAGGCCGCCCCGTGAGCCGCGGGCCCGCCCGTTTCGCCTCCCGCCTGGGGCTGGCCGTCGGCGCCGTGCTGGCGACCGCCATCGGCGTCATGGGCCTGACCCTTTCCAACGAACTGCGCCGGGAGTTGACGGACGACCTCGCCCGAGGACTGATCATCCAGGCGCGCCTCGGAGCGGCGCATGCCGCGGCTTCCGAGATCGCCGCTTCCTGCGGCTGCCGCGCGACGATCATCGCGCCCGACGGCACGCTGTCGGGGGATTCAGACCTGGACGCGGCGGGCCTCGCGCGCGCGGAGAACCACCGCCTGCGCCCCGAGGTCGCGGCCGCGCTCGAGGGCCGCGAGGAGACCGCGGTGCGTCACTCGGCGACCGTGGGCAAGGACCTCCTCTACGCGGCGGTCCCCCTCTCTCGCGCGGGAAAGATCGCGGGTGCGGTGCGCCTGGCCCTTCCTTTAGACGCCGTGGCGCGGAGGGTCGCCCGGACCCGGGTGTTCGTCCTGTGGACCGCGTTGGCGGTGCTGGCCGCGGCTTGCGGCGCGGCTTGGGCTCTGGCCCGCCTGGCGGCTCACCCTTTGGAGGAGATGGCCGCGGTGGCCCGGCGTCTGGCCGCCGGCGATTATACCGCGCGCGTGCGCGCTGCCGGCGGCGACGAGCGCGGCGTGTTGGGGGAGACGCTCAACACCTTGGCCGAGCGCGTCG
>MGUL01000144.1:11553-11887 GCA_001800005.1 Elusimicrobia bacterium RBG_16_66_12
ATCTCTCCTCGGAGAAGTCGCAGCTCGCCGCGGTCCTCGATCAGATGGCCGAGGGCGTGGTGGCCGTGGATGGAGAAGGCCGAGTGCTGCTCGTCAACCCCGCCCTCTCGCGCCTGCTCGGCGTGGACGCCGCGCAGGCCCGGGGGCGACGCTACCTGGAGAGCCTGCGCCACAACGGCATCGCGGAGCTTCTCGGAGAGGTTCTGCGCGAGGACCGCGCCGCGGCGCGCGAGGTGCGCTTGTTCTCTCCTGATGAAAGGATCTTCGAAGGGCACGCCGCCCCCCTCCTGCAGGACGGACGTCCCTCCGGCGCCCTGCTCGTCCTGCACGACAT
>MGUL01000144.1:11900-13581 GCA_001800005.1 Elusimicrobia bacterium RBG_16_66_12
AGCAGGTGCGCCGCGATTTCGTGGCCAACGTGAGCCATGAGCTCAGGACCCCGCTGGCCTCCATCAAGGGCTTCGCGGAAACCCTGCGCGAGGGCGCCGTCGACGACAAGGAGCACCGCATCGAGTTCCTGCGGACTATAGAGGAACACGCCGACCATCTCACGAAGATGGTCGACGACCTCCTCGACCTGTCCGCGATCGAGTCCGGCCATCGTCTTCCTCGTCTGGAGCCTGAAGACTTGGCCGTTCTCCTGACCGAGTCCGTCCGCGCATTCGCGCCCATCGCGGGCGACCGGGGAGTGGCCCTGGAGGCGCTCCCCCTGCCGCTTTTGCCGAAGGCTCTCGCCGACCGCGATCAGTTCCGGCAGATCCTCGCGAACCTTCTCGACAACGCGATCAAGTACACGGAGCGCGGCGGGCGCGTGGAGGTCTCGGCCGAGGCGTCGGCCGGCGGCCTGAGCGTCGCCGTGCGCGACACGGGCGCGGGCATCCCCGCGGACGACCTGCCCCGCGTCTTCGAGCGCTTCTACCGCGTGGACAAGGCCCGTTCGCGCGAGGCCGGCGGCACGGGCCTGGGCCTCTCCATCGTCAAGCACCTCGTCGAGGCCCACGGCGGCAAGGTCTCCGTCGAGAGCCGCCAGCCCGGCGGCTCGGTCTTCCGCTTCACCCTTCGCGCAGCCTAAGCCTTCAGTTCCCGTAATGTGTGCGGGCGCGTTCGCCGTAAACCGTCTTCGTCCGCTCGTCCACGCTGCAAAGTACATGTTCGTTTCCCCGTCAAGGGGGCCTCCGCCCCCACATCCTCGGATAAGCAGGCGTCTGCGACGGACAACTTTTCACCCATCGGGTGAAAAATGTCCCAATGAGCCCTGGGCGCCGGAACGACTGCAGTTATCCACAGAATTTGCCGGCATAAAACGGTGGATAACTTCAGCCGAGCCCGCTATTTTTGAGGACAGCTCCAGTCGATCCGGTCCTCACACGCGTGGTGGCTTATCCGAGGATTGGGGTTGCGTCATCCATTCGTCATGCGGAATTGACGCCCGCCCTATGCCTTCGCGTATCCGTTGCACGCTATCCTCTCCGCATGAAGAATACCCTCATCGCCGCAGCCCTCGCCGCCGTCGTCGCCCAGCCCGCCTCCGCCCAACTCGACAAGCTGAAGCTGTCCGACGCGATCCAGACCCTGACGTGTTCCGGCGACCTGCGCCTGCGCAACGACATTCGCGGACGCCGCGGAGCGGGACAGACCAACTACAGCCAGCAGCGCTACCGCCTGCGCTTCGGCCTGGAGGCGGCTTTCAAGGATGACGTGACCGCGGCCTTCCGCCTGGCCTCGGGCGCCGGCGAGCAGGTCTCGACCAACCAGAGCGCCGGCAAGCTTGGCTCTCAGAAGTCGATCTACATCGACACCGTCTACCTCAAGTGGAAGCCGAACGTCCATGAGAACGCGACGACCGTCCTCACGGGCGGACGGATGATCAATCCTCTGTGGCGCACGTACTCGTCGGACGTGGTCTGGGACGACGACCTCAATCCCGAGGGCGCCGGCGAGTCCGTCGAGTGGCTGTTCCCGGACGCGGGCGTCTCGGTGTTCGCCAACGGCCTGCAGATGATCGCCGACCAGGACTCGAACTCGGGCAAGAACCAGTGGGTGTTCTCGCAGCAGCTCGGCTTCGAGACG
>MGUL01000144.1:13606-16891 GCA_001800005.1 Elusimicrobia bacterium RBG_16_66_12
GCCTGGCCGCCGCCTACCACAAGTGGAGCGACGAGAACCGCTCGACTCTCAGCTCGGCCGCCCAGCAGGACGGCAACCGCCGCGCGGGCAATGCGACCAACGGGGTGCTTCTCAACCGGTTCGGAGCGGGCGAGCTCACCGGCCAGCTGACGGGTTGGGCAGGACGCATCCCCGGTAACCTCCAGGCCACCTTGGTCCGCAATCTGCGCGCACGCAACAACGGCACGACCATCACGGGCCCGGTCGCCCGCGACGCCTACCAGTTCGGCGCGATCCTGGGCGCCGCCAAGGCCAAGGGGACTTGGGAGGCCGCGTATTTCAAGAAGTACTCCCAGACCGACGCGACCGTGGCCGACGCCGCGGACTCGGACTTCGGCGACGGCGGCACCAACCGGGTCGGCCACATCGCCTGGGTCGCTTACTCCCCGCGCGACTGGATGCAGCTGAAGGTGAAGGGCTTCGTGACCGACACGATCGACCGGGGCTTCCTCCCCGGCGACAAGGCCGTCAACCGCCTGCAGACGGACGTGGCGATCAAGTTCTAAAGGAGAGACCATGAACCTGGAACTCAAGACCATCGTCGTCCTCGCCCTGGCTGCGGCCCCCGCCGCCGCCCAGGTCAAAGGCCTCACCGGCGCCGGCGCGACCTTCCCGTACCCGATCTACTCCAAGTGGTTCGACGAGTACCACAAGGTCAAGCCCGAGCTCCAGATCAACTACCAGTCCATCGGCTCCGGCGGCGGCATCCGCCAGGTCACCGAGAAGACCGTGGACTTCGGCGCCACCGACGGCCCGATGACCACCCAGCAGCAGTTCAAGGTGGACGGCAGGATCCTTCACGTCCCCACCGTGCTGGGTGCCGTGGTTCCCGCCTATAACCTCAAGGGCGTCGAGGATCTGAAGCTGTCCGGGCCCATCCTCGCGGACGTTTATCTCGGGAAAATCACGCGCTGGACGGATCCCGCGATCTCCCAGCTCAACGCGGCCGTGAAGCTCCCGGACGCTCCGATCACCGTGGTGCACCGCTCGGACGGCTCCGGCACGACCTACTGCTTCGTGGACTACCTGTCCAAGGTCAGCCCGGAGTGGAAGAAGAAAGTGGGAGTGAACACAGCCGTCAACTGGCCGGCGGGACTGGGCGGCAAGGGCAACGAGGGCGTCGCCGGCCTCGTCAAGCAGACCCCGAACGCGCTCGGCTACGTCGAGCTGATCTACGCGAAGCAGAACGACATCGCCTATGCCTCGATGCTGAACAAGTCGGGCAAGTTCGTCAAGGCGTCCATCGAGTCGGTCACCGCCGCCGCCGCCGGCGTGGCGATGCCGAAGGACTACCGCGTGTCCATCACGGACGCGGCGGGCGAGGGCGCCTACCCGATCTCGACCTTCACCTGGCTCCTCGTGTACGAGAAGAACGACGAGGGCAAAGGCGCGGTCCTGAAGGACTTCCTGCGCTGGATGCTGAAGGACGGCCAGGGGATGGCTTCGGCTCTGGGCTATGCCCCCCTTCCGGCCTCGGTCAACGCGATGGTCGCCAAGAGCATCGAGGCCATCAAATAGCATGAACGTCGAGAGAACCGGAGATCGCCTCTTCCGCATGGCGATCGCCGGCTTCGCCGGCGTGATCCTCGTCGCGGTGCTGGCCTTGGCCTGGCAGCTTGCGCGCGAGTCGGCCTCGACCTGGAAGGCCTTCGGCCCGTCGTTCCTCTGGACCTCGACCTGGGACCCCGTCGCCGACGTGTTCGGCGCCCTCCCGTTTCTGTACGGCACCGTCGTCTCCTCCCTCCTCGCGCTCCTGATCGCCGTCCCTCTCGGCGTCGGCGCCGCCGTCTTCCTGACGGAGCTGGCGCCCAAGCGCGTCGCCGACCTCCTGATGTTCGCTATTGAACTGCTGGCCGCGGTGCCGAGCGTGATCCTCGGCCTGATGGGCATCTTCATCCTCGTTCCCTTCATGCGCGCGCTCGGCTCGCCGTACGGCGTCGGCATGCTCACGGCCGGTCTGATCCTTTCCTTTATGATCTTGCCCTACATCACGACGATCACCCGAGAGGTCCTGCTCACCGTGCCGCGCCCGCTCAAGGAGGCGATGTACGCGCTGGGCGCCACGCGCTGGGAGGTCGTGCGCGGTGTGAGCCTGCCCTTCGCGCGCTCGGGCATCGTCGGCGCGGTGTTCCTCTCGCTCGGCCGCGCGCTCGGCGAGACGATGGCCGTCACGATGGTGATCGGCAACACCCCGAGGATATCCGCCTCGCTGTTCGACCCGGGCTACAGCATGGCCGCGGTCATCGCCAACGAGCTCGCCGAGGCCGCGAGCGACGCGCATCTTTCCGCGCTCGTCGCGATCGGGCTGACGCTGATGGCCGTCACCATCGTTGTCAACGGCGCCGCGCGCCTGATGCTGTCCCGGCTCGGGAGGCGTCGATGAACGCCGCGGTCTACGCCCGGCGCAAGAAGGTCAACGCGCTGATGTTCGCGCTGACCGCGGCGTGCGCCGCGGTCGCCTCCGGGACCCTGCTCGCGATTCTGGGCTACATCGCGTGGAAGGGCGCGTCGGCCTTGAGCTGGTCCTTCCTCATGAACCTCCCGAGGCCGGTCGGCGAGCCCGGAGGCGGCATCGCGAACTCGATCGTCGGCTCGGCGAAGGTGGTCGGGCTCGCGGGCGCGCTGGGCATCCCGGTCGGCGTCCTCGGCGGGGTCTACCTGGCCGAGTACGGCCGGGGCAGGTACGCCTTCGCCGTGCGCTACGCCGCCGACGTGATGAACGGTGTGCCCTCGATCGTGGTCGGCCTGTTCGCCTACGCGCTGATCGTGCATCCGATGAAGAAGTTCTCGGCGCTCTCCGGCTCGGTCGCGCTCGCCTTCATCATGGTCCCGATCGTCCTGCGCAACACCGAGGAGTTCCTGCGCCTGGTGCCCGGCACGATCCGGGAGGCCGCGCTCGCCCTCGGCGTGCCGCGCTGGAAGGTGACCTTGCTCGTGATCCTGCCCACGGCCGGGCGCGGGATTGTGACGGGCGCTCTGCTGGCTCTGGCGCGCGTCGCTGGCGAGACCGCGCCGCTGATCTTCACCGCGTTCGGCAACCGCTTCGAGGGCAGCGGCATGCTCAACCCCATCGCCACACTCCCGCACACGATCTATACCTACGCGATCTCGCCCTATGAGGACTGGCACGACCAGGCCTGGGCGGCCGCGCTGATCCTGATGGCCTTCGTGCTGGCCGTGAACGCCGCGACGAGACTATGGCTGCGACCGAGATCGACATGAAACCTATCGCGCTGTCGGTGCGCG
>MGUL01000144.1:16906-18931 GCA_001800005.1 Elusimicrobia bacterium RBG_16_66_12
GGTCCGCCGGTCCTCAAAGGCGTGAACCTGGAAGTGCGCGCTGATACGGTGACCGCGATCATCGGACCATCTGGGTGCGGAAAGTCGACCCTTATACGCTGCCTGAACCGGATGCACGAGTCCCTCCCGGGGGCCTTCTGCGACGGGGAGATCCTCCTTGGCGGACGCAACGTGCT
Organism: Elusimicrobia bacterium RBG_16_66_12; assembly: GCA_001800005.1. Taxonomy (GTDB): domain Bacteria; phylum Elusimicrobiota; class Elusimicrobia; order UBA1565; family UBA9628; genus GWA2-66-18. The sequence goes on from MGUL01000144.1 coordinate 17,083, forward strand.
CGAGCTCGACCCGGTCCTGCTGCGCCGCGAGGTCGGCATGGTCTTCCAGCGTCCGAACCCTTTCCCGACGATGTCCATCGCCCAGAACGTCGCGGCGGGCCTGACTCTCAACGGCGTGCGTGACCGCGCCGTCGTGGCGGAAGCCGTCGAGAAGAGTCTGCGTCGGGCCGCGCTTTGGGACGAGGTCAAGGACAAGCTGGCCGCCCCCGGCGTCAGCCTGTCCGGCGGCCAGCAGCAGCGGCTGTGCATCGCGCGGGCCCTCGCCGTCCAGCCGAGCGTCTTGCTGCTCGACGAACCCTGCTCGGCCTTGGACCCCATCGCGACCGCGCGCATCGAGGAGCTCCTGCTCGAGATCAAGGACCAGCTGACCGTCGTCATCGTGACCCACAACATGCAGCAGGCGGCGCGCGTCTCCGAATATACCGTCTTCATGCTGATGGGCGAGATGGTCGAGTACGGCCTGACGCGGCAGATGTTCACCCAGCCTGCCGATAAGAGGACCGAGGATTACATCACCGGGAGGTTCGGATGACCCAGAAGCGCCACTTCGACACGGACTTAGACGACCTGCGCGCGCGCCTGCTGCGCATGGGCAGCCTCTGCGAGGAGATGATCCACTACGCGGTGAAGGTGATCGTCGAGCGCGACTCGGCCCACGTCGCCGCGGTCCAGGAGTGGGAGAGCCAGGTCAACCGCCTCCATATCGAGATCGACGAGGTCTGCCTGAAGCTGATCGCCCTGCACCAGCCGGCGGCCGGGGACCTGCGCTTCCTCGCGGCCGCGCTGAAGATCAACTCGGACCTGGAGCGCGTCGGCGACCAGGCGGTCAATATCGCCGAGACCGCGACGTACCTGATCAAGGAGCCCCGCATCAAGTTGGGAGACATCCCGCGCATGGTGGAGGTCGCCGTCGGCATGCTGAAGGACGCTCTCGACGCCTTCTCGCGCGGCGACGTCGAGCTGGCCAAGGACGTCATCCATCGCGACGACGAGGAGGACCGCCTGAAGAGCCAGACCTTCAACGAGCTGGTCCAGCTGATGCAGAGCGACGCCTCTGCCATCCAGCGCGGCATGGACGTGATCCTGATCGCCCGCAACCTGGAGCGCGTGGCCGACCACGCGACCAACATCGCCGAGGACGTCGTCTTCATGGTGGTCGGCAAGGACATCCGCCACCCCGGCTCGCGGCCGCCTCAGGAGTAGGGCTTCATGGGGTTTATCACATCGAACTCGCACCGGTGCGAGTCGCCATGTCATCGCGGACATGGAGCTCGGACTGAACTCCTATCGCCCGGGGCTTCCTCCGACAAGGCGCCCCGCTGATTCGCGTGAATAGCGGGCGAAGGCGCGGCGCGCGCGCGGCGTGCCCATTCGTCCGAGCGCCAGCGCGGCGCTCCACTCCACCTCTTCCGGCCCGCGCTTGAGCGCGGCGACCAGGGCGGGCACGGCCGCGTCCGCGGCCGGGCCGATGTTTCCCAGCGCCAGGGCCACGGCGGCGCGCACGCGCCGGTCGGCATCTTTCAGGGATCTGGTCAGCGCGGGAACGGCTGTCGCGGCGGCGGCACCCCGCTTGCCCAACTCGTCGGCCGCGCGTGAGCGCTGAGCGACGTCCGCGTGGCCGAGCTGCGCGATCAGGGTCGGGATGGGATCTCGCTCGATCTTAGTCTTGCCGTCGTCGCTCGCGTAATCGGCGGGCGCGCCCGCGGGGTGATCCCTCGTCAGTCCCGCCGGGGCGGCCGGCAAGCTCTCCGTCGGGGCCGTCGAGCGGCCGAGCAGGACGTCGAGCTCCGTGAGCCGGGCGCGGTCCAGCGTCTCGGCCCGCGCCGTCCCGCGCTCGGGACCGGCGCGT
>MGUL01000144.1:18988-19356 GCA_001800005.1 Elusimicrobia bacterium RBG_16_66_12
CGGGTTCGTCGATCGGCGCGGGCTCCGAGGCCGCTGTGGTGGCGGCCGCGTCCGCCCAGGGCGCGCGCCCCGGTTCAGGAGAGGACTCGCAGTGCTTGAGGTCTTCGCTCGCGGCCGCGGCGGCGTCGGGGTCCTCGCCGGCTGGAGCGCCCTCGGCCTTGGCGAGCCAGTAGCGCCCGACGAGGCGGACCATGCCGCTCTCATCCGTGAGTCCGCGCCGCAGGGCCTGCTCGGCCTCGGCGCCGCCGATCGTGCCCAGCCAGTGGACCGCGGTCAGGCGCACGTGCCGGCACGGCTCTCGGCGCAGGACCTCCTCGAGGTCGGCGACGGCGGGCGCGCCGACGCGGCCCATCATGTGGACCGCGGTC
>MGUL01000145.1 GCA_001800005.1 Elusimicrobia bacterium RBG_16_66_12
CGGCGCGCTCTACCCGCTGGAGATGTACGCGGCCATGCCCGAGGGGCTGTACCGGTACCTCCCCCAAGGACACCGGGCCCAGGTCGTGTCCGCGATCGACGTCCGAGGGGCGCTCGCCGCCGCGGCGCTCGGCCAGGAAGCCGTCGCGGGCGCGGCCGCCGTCCTCGTGATCGCCGCGGTGCCCGCTCGGACCGAGGCGAAGTACGGCACAACCGTGCCGAGCGGTACGTGCACCTCGAGGCGGGCCACGCCGCGCAGAACGTGCTCCTCCAGGCGGTCGCCCTCGGGCTCGCGGCCGTGCCCATCGGCGCCTTCTCCGACGAGGACGTCGCTCGCGTCCTCGGCCTCGACCGCGGGGAGATCCCACTGTACCTGATCCCCGTCGGCCATCCCGCGGAGGACGCCGGCTGATCGGTCGCCATGCCACCCGCGAGTCCGCGGGCCTGCGGGGTAGATGACAAGCTTCACAGAAGCAGATATATTTACAGTCGTTGTGAATAAGCGCGAACTTGTGAATCTGGAGGGGCCGTTCGAGGCCGAGGCTCTCCGCATCCTACGGGAGATCCCCGGCCTGGCCGTGCTCGCCCAGCCTGGCGGGACGGATCGCGAGGTTGACGCCATCCTTCGTTTCGCCGGCAACCGCGCCCCGGTGGCCGTCGAGTTCAAGCGGCGTGCCAACCCGGCCACCGCCTGGCAGCTCGTGCACTACGTCCACGAGCGTCCGGACATGCGGGTTCTGCTCATCGCCGGCGAGACCACGGCGGAAGCGCGGAAGATCCTGGAAGACCATGGCATCGCCGTCATCGACGGTCTCGGCAACGCTCATATCGAGCTGCCCGGCCTTCTCTTCCACCTCGAAGGCCAGCGCCGGCCGGAGCAGAAGGCCGGAGACACTCCACCGACACGCCTCAAAGGCAAGGCCGGAGTCGTCGCTCAGGTCCTCCTGCTCCAGCCGGACCGCGCATGGCAGGTCAAGGACCTCGCCAAAGAGGCGCAGGTGTCGACGGGACTTGCGCATCGCGTCCTCGCCCGGCTGGAGGAAGAAGGGATCGTCGCGGCCGAGGGCACCGGTCCCAAGCGCGTGCGGCGAGTCACCAATCCCACCGCCCTGCTTGACCTGTGGGCCGAGGAGAACGTCGAGCGACCGAGGCGGACTCTTGCGCATCTTCTAGCTCAGACGCCTCAGCAGCTCATCAAGGAGTTGGGCACCAACCTAGGTCGGGCCGGCATCGACTACGCCCTCACGGGAGCGGCGGCCGCAAGCCTGGTCGCACCCTTCATCACGGCGGTTCCGGTCGCCGAGGTGTGGGTGACAGCGACAGCGGCACCTGAGGAGCTGTACGACGGCGCGCAGGCAGATCCCGTGACCGACGGGCAGAACGTCGTCTTCCTGCAGGCGAAGGACGACACGCCGCTCGCCTTCCGCGAGAAGAAGAAGGGCCTGTGGCTGGCCAATCGCTTCCGTCTCTACGCGGACCTGCGGCGTGATCCTCGCCGCGGCCGCGAGCAGGCGGAGAATCTACGCCGGGAGGTGATCGGGTTTTGAGCGGCCGGGAGCATCGCACCGATTACGACGAGGAGACGACCGCCCGCTGCGAGCGTGCCCTTGTCACGCTGCTCGGTGATCTCGGCCCATGGCGCGAGCGCATCTACCTCGTGGGTGGCCTCGCGCCGCGCTATCTGGTGGGGCAGCTCCCCGAGGGCGTGCCGGCGCATGTTGGGACGACGGATGTCGACCTGGTCATCGGTCTCGCTCTCGGGGACGAGACATCGGAGACGTACGAGACGCTTCAGAAGAACCTGGAGAACAGTCACTTCGAGCAGACGGAGCCCAGCTTCCGCTGGACGCGTGTGGTCGACGGCGTCACGGTCTCCGTCGAGTTCCTGTGTGAGACGGACCAGGTGGAACCCGGCCGCATCTACCGCCCCAAGGCTCAGGGCGAGTTCACGGGACCAAAGCTCGGCGCCTTCAACGTCCGTGGCGCCCACCTGGCACGCGAGGACTTCATCGAGTACGAGATCGAAGGCGAACGCCTCGACGGCGGCGGCCACTCCCGCGTCAGCGTGCGAGTGGCGAACGTCCTGCCCTACACCGTGCTCAAGATCTTTGCGTTCCAGGACCGCCATGAGAACAAGGACTCATACGACTTGGTCTTCACGCTGCTCAACTTCAAGGATGGCCCGCGCGCAGCAGGGGCAGCAGCCAGGAAGAGCGCGGTGGCGGAGCATCCCCAGGTGGTGGAGGCATTGACGCTTCTCGAGGAGCGCTTCAGCGATGTCGGTCAGGACGGGCCGAACGCATACGCAGCGTTCCTTGCGCGCCCTGACGATGAGGACGAGAGAGCCCGGCTCCGTCAGCGGGCGGTCGCGACCGTCCGGGAGTTCCTGCGCGGCTTTCATGACGCGGGCTAACACAACCCGGCGCGGACGGTCCGCCTACGCTGCGTCCGGCGCTCGTTCGGATGATGAGCGGCCGCCGTCGATGACGCACAGTGCCGGACGGCCGGTGTCCGCGGCCAGCTCGGTCGCCGGGTCGCGCACCCCCCCTACGCTCGCCAGCGCCCGCCGCAGGCGAGGCAGCGTGTCGCCGATCGCCTGACCCTCCTGCTCGGCCAGCAGGACGATGGCGACGGCCAGCTCCAGCTCGGCGGGAGCGTCGTGCAGAGGCGTGAGCGCAACCGCGTGCATCACGCAGCCCTCGGCGGAAGGAACTCGACTGCACTGGCGATCACCTCGACGTCCCAAAGGCCGGCCCACGTGCGCCCGCGCAGGCGTCCCTCGACGCGGACGCGGCGGCCCTTGACGAGGTACTCGGCGGTGACTTCGGCAAGCCGGTTCCAGGTGACCACGTCCTGAAAGAGCACGCCCTCCGTGCCTCGGACTGCCAGGCGCAAGCGCGACACGGGGATGCCCGACGCCGTGTACCGGAGCTCGGGATCGGCGACGAGGCGTCCGGTGACCGTCACGCGAGTCGCGGACCCGCTCGGCGTCGCGCTCTTGCGCTCAACGGCGGGCTCCAGAGTGACCGGAGCGGGTTGGGACGGGGACTTCCTTGCCATGGTGGGCACCTCTCGTGTCAGTGGACAGACACCCGGTGCCGCGCACGCCCAGCTCAGGCAGTCAAGGCCGAGCCGACAGGCGATGCTTCAGCCTTGACGGCCGTCAGAGAGCGGGCGTGCGACAGGTCCGGTAGGTGTTGTCCGCGCCAACACGGCGAGGTGACCGTGAAGCCATGTCCCCGCGGGCCACGGTTACGCAACAGACCGCGAGCCATAGGGCGGCGGGTCCTGCAGATCAGGGCTCAGCGCACAACCCCACATCGCCAGCCACAAAGTCTCGGAGCACCAGGTTTCCCGGTGCGACTCCTAGAAGTCGATCGAAGAGGTCCCCGCGGATGACCATGGCTGCCCCGAGCAGCCGCGGCCACGCGAGGTGGTAGTCGCTCGTTTCGTATTCCGTCCGCCATGTGATCAGCGCCAGTGCAGGGCCCACGTCGTCATCGAGTTGGAAGAGCGCGCCCGGCTGAAGGCCGAGGGTCGCAATGAGCCAGGGAGTTGGAGTGAGCAGCGGCGTCTGTATGCCAAGGCCCTCGCGCGCGTCGCCAGCCGCAACAGCATCAGAGTCGCGTCCGACGATCGGCTGACTCTGGGTCGGAGCGATCAGCGACCCTCGCGAGCGGAGGCGCCTTGTCCATGCGCGCAAGTCGCCAGATGCGACAGGCGGAAGGGTGAGAGCCCGCAGATCGCCGCTGTCGCGCAGCTCGACGGCCCGAAGGCGCTCCGCGACAGAATCAGATTCACCGTTCCGATTCGGGGGTGGGCTGGTCCGCCGTTCGACTGTTGCCAGCTGTCGCCAGCCGCCGTAGCGGCCTGCGTTCATGATTGGCGCGGTCTCGGCCGACTCAACCGTCAGCGTCCCGAGCAACAGGCCGTCATCGAGGACTGCCGCCTCGACTTGGGTATCGCCGGTGGGCTGCCCCTCGGCGCGAGCACGCAGAGCATTCCATAAGGGGTCACCTCTGTGGGGAGGTGGAGCATTCTCGGGGCGAGGCTGTCTCGTGGCCTCCAACGCTACGGGAAGATGTGGGTCGTCAAGCAGCGCAGTGGCAAGCTGGTCCTCCCAGGCGACCGGGTCAGAGACAGGGAGACCCTGTGCAAGTCGGGCAGCGCGGCCACCCGTCGCGGCTCGCTGCAATGCGTCTTCGACGGCTTCATCCGGTGCGAGGTACGCGTCAGGCCAGCGCTTCTCGATGCGGTCGGCATACGCATCGAGTTGCGTGTTCATACGTTTCTTGTGGCCCTCCTCGCCAACAGCCGCTGCAACCCGCATACGTACGGCGTCTTCAAGGCCAGGCAGGAGCGGTTGAGCGCGGGAGAGCCGTACGCCAGCGACCGTGTTTACCAGCTCATCCGTTCCCATGATGTCCTCGCCCCCCGGAGAAATGTCCGATGGTAGCCAGAGCCCGGACGACCCCGAGTTGAGCAGCGCGGAATCGGCCTCGGCGGGGGGCGGCGGGGGAGCCTCGCGGTCACCCAGCAGCCGCCGGGCAAGAGCTCGAACAGTCAGGTGCGGCCTGCCAGCAAGCTCAGCAAGAGCGGCAGCGCACTCATCAATGACGGGGGCGGCGACGTCGCCCGCACGTTCCAGCATGCGAAGCAGCCACATCAGTGTCGCGGGGTCGGACAGCGCGAGGAGCGCTGTCTTGAAGGCGGGGCCTGCCTCGACGGGTCGCTCATTTAGGAGCACCTCCGCCGTCACGAGCGATCGCCGCTTCTGCTCGCGGGCCGCGTGCGCGAGCCCGGCGAGCGATGCGACGGCGAACGCGACGTTGAGATCGCCTGGAAGCTCTCCCCCGTCGTCGGGTTCCGGTGGGGTGTAGGGCACCTCAGGATCGTCTGAGGGATCAACCCTTGGTGCCCGATCGGCGATCACCGTGGATGCTTCGTTCCACGCACGGAAGGCGACGTCCAGCCCCGACTCAGCTGAGGTGCCGAGGCCGCCGAGCGCGAAGCCGTAGATGAGCGCTTGAGAGATCCCGTGGGTCCCGTAACGGCCGCGCGAGATGATCTGTTCGGTCTCTTGCGCGATGGTCGTCAAGGTGAGCACCAAATCGAGGTCTGCGGCACGCCTCAGCGCGGCGATATCGGTTTCTCCTCCGAACGTCAGCCAACCGCCGTGACCTCTGGCTCGGGTCCATGCCAACGTGTAGGCCACCGTGGCGAGGCGAGGCTGGCCGTTGCGCTCCAAACCCTCGGCCAAGATGCCCAGAAGGCCTGACCTGTCGCCGAAGCCGGCGGCGTCGGCAACGAATCCCAGAGCGGCAGCGGCGTCGTCTTCCCGTCCCGCCTGGGCGAGCTCGACCCGTGCGGTAGCCGAGGATGTTGGCGAACCGTTCGGTCGTCCAATCCGGTCCCGCTTCGTCGTAGCGTCGGCTTCGCCATGCACGGATTGCCCGCGCGAGGCCGACGGCTCCGGGCGCAAACAGCGAGCTCGGGTGGACCGCCTGATCGGAAGAAACCGGTGACGAACTGGAGCTGCGGCCAGCGGAGTTTGGGCGGGCTTCAGGAGAGGTCGTCGGCATCGGCGCGACGCGTGACACGCAGGCTCGATCCGCCGCGGAATTCAGCTCTTGGACCAGAGCCGTGTCGCGATCCACGAGCTCCTCGCTATTGGTAACGCTGTACCTAAACGGGCGCTCGTCGGTGCGGGCCAGCAGCAAGGTCATGAGGCGCGCGGCCACGTCAGCTCCGGTTCCGTCTGACGCATGCGCGAGGGCGGCCAACGCAGCAGGATCAGCCGAGCCGACGGTGTCTTCAAGAGTGAGGCGGAGCGCAGCGGCCACGATTGGGTCGGCCTTGGGGTGCCATGCTCGCCACAGCTCAGACCGCGCATCGTGCAACAGGTGGTTCGGAAGGTTGCACTCGCTGAGCAAGGCCGGCGCAGTGAGTCGTGCGAGGGCTATGGGGTCGGCCACTGCGAGAAGGTCCCACCAGCGTCCCCACGCTCCGCGTGTTTCCCGCCGGTCGGTGTGAATCGGGACTCGTTCACACAGCGGCTGCAGCTGTGCGACACACACTCGGCCACGCGCAGGATCAGCGCGAATGAGTGTCGGAAGGGGGTCCAGCAGTTCGTAGATGGTGATGTCCTTGTGCCACCCGTACGCAGTCAGCAACCGGCACGCGTCGATCCAGAGCCGGTCGGCTTCGGTGCGGTCCTCCACTGCGAGCGCTAAGCGGGCGCCCCAAAGGCGGTACTCGGCCAAGTCTGCGTAGTACCTGCCGCGTGCGCCATTCTTGATTTCATTGCGGACGAGCGCCTCCGCAGCCGCGTGCCGGGTAGGTGTCGCCGTTTCGACGGCCAGGCGCAGGAGTCTGTCGGCCGGAATGGGACCACCCAGTTCTCCCGAGAGCGTCGTTGTGATTGAGCCGCTGACGTCATCCAGGAGGTGGAGCGCCTCCTCCCAAGCCTCGTCGGTCAGTAGGGCCACAGCACGGCGAATCGTCGCATCGATCACGCCGTGAATCGGGTAGAGGTCGCAGGCTCTGGGGTCACCGGAGAAAGGGTTCAGATCCCCGGTCAACAACTGAAGCGCGACGAGGGACATCGGGGTTCGATCGGTCGCGGGCGCAGCCTCCGCGCGGACCAGAGCAACGGTGAAGCGGAGCCAACAGCGGTACCAACCGGGTCCTGCGATGAGGGCCTCAGCTGAGCCAAGGCCGAGAGGATCTCGGCGTGCCGCCACGACGCAGCCGTCAAGCCACTCGCCGAGACGGCCGGTTTCCCATCTCACCGAGCTGGCCTGAACCTCGCGGGTGAGATCCAATAGATGCGTCCTCGCCTCGGAAACGGGTTGCGCAGCGAGTTCATCGACCTCGACCCCAAGCGCAATGAGCCGGTGAGCGTTTCCAGGAGGCAGGCCGTGACCGAAGGCCGCAGTAGCCCAGAGACGCGCGCTTCCATCGGTGTCGGGAAGTGTGCCGGCTGAGATGTCTTCGGCGAGCGCGAGGCAGAAACCACCTGGATGACTGAGCCTTTTGATAAGGGTGACAACCGCTGGTATGCCGTAGGTTGCGACAATGGCGTCGACTACCCCGGAAGCCCGCAGGTCAGCTTGGTCGAGCCAGCTCGCAAGGTGATCCCATCGGATCGGCGCTGCGAGTTCGGGCGACGAGTCATCCGCATCGCCATCGTCGTTCATCTCGTCGACCGGTGTTTCTGCACCGGACTCCTGGACAGCGTCGGAAACCCCGCCGTGAGCGTTCGACGAGAGGCGAAGCCTGCCACGCAACCAAGCGAGTGAGACCTGTCGATCGGAAGCCTCACCGTAGGACGTGTTGTCGCTCTCAGATTCCCGTCGGTAGGCGGTCATGTACTCTCGCCAGGGCGCGACCGCTCCGAGTGCATCTGCAGCAGCGCACATCTGAAGCCCTGCGCGAGCAGCCATGACGGGGCGCCCATCATGGAGGAGTCGGTCGGCGACAACGTCCTTCCCAAGAAGGGCCATGGGCACGTCGACGAAGTCCACCATCGTTGAGTCGAAGCGCTCCTCCTGGTATGTCTCTGCGGCGCGCGCCATTTCGACATACCGGACGATGGCTGGCCGGTCGTCGACTCGTGCAGCGCACCCGATGGCAGTCGCAAGGTTGTGCGCGACCGCAGACGCGGGGAAGCCAGCGGCGACGGCGCGAACGACGAAGTCGTGGCCAACGAGGTCAACCACGTGACGATCGTGGTTGGCCTCGGCAAGAACGGTGAGTAGGAAACGGAACGCGCGAACGTCTTCAAACATCCCCTTCGCGTTGAGCCAATCGGCGATGCGATCGAGCAGGGCGACCCTGGCCGTTGGGTCTTCCTGAAAAGGCCGCCTGAGGAAGCGCGCGAAGGACTCGTGATAGACGCGCACTCCGCCTTGGACAGCACGCTCCGAGAGGACTGGCCCTAGCACGGTGAGCGCCTCATCAACCCGATGGGCCATGTCAGGGCGGATCTCTCTCAACTCGGAGCGGGTCACCGGGAAGTCGAGCAAGGCAATCACGTCAGCGACCCAACCACCCTCCGCTCCAAGAGCCGTGTGAAGGCGCTGGTAGTAGTTGTGGAGCGAACCGTCGAACGGAGGGAGATCACGGACGGTAGCTGATGGACTGGCGATCGTCGCGGGATGTCGAAGGGCCTCCCGGCACAAGTAGGTTGCGTAAAGCGCATTCCCGGCGGACCGCTCCGAAAGCGCGTCGAGAAACTCGGCCACGTCGTCGTCCGCCAACAACGGCGAAGCGGCTGTGGTTCCGGAGCTACTTGAGCCGTCACTGACTGGGATGACGCGGAGCCGACCGGCAAGCTGACGCAGCTCAGCGTCGGTGAGCCCTGGCACCTCGACGGTGAAGCCGCCTGCTTCCTCTAGAGGGCGCAGATGGGCACCCGGCTGGCTTAGAACCAACAGAACGCTGCCCGATGGCAAGCCGAGGGAACTCAACGCCTCCGCGAGAGTGAACGACGGATCGAAGGTTGGACCACCTTCGCGGACGCGCGTGACGTGGTCGATCCCATCGACGACCAAGGCAACTCGTCGACCGGGTTGATCGTTAAGCGCTCGCGCAACGGCGTCTGTGAGGGCTTGCTCGTCGGCGGCGAAGCGCGGGCGCTGTTCGGTGACTAACCGGGGGTCGGACTCGGCCAGCCGACCCAAGAGCACCCGAACACGGATTCCGACAAGACCCTCGGGAGCCGCTCGCCGTCGGCGTCACCCAGATAGCAGTAGTGCTCTGCGACGAGCCAGCCGCGGCGCGCGAGCTCATCGATCACCTGTTGGCAAACCCAAGACTTGCCCTGCCCAGGTGGGCCGACTACGAGAACAGGGCTCCCACGGTCGGCTGCAGCGTCCGCCGCTTCGACCAGGTCTTCGACTGTCACCTTCCTCGGCACTTCGATCGCCTTGTCGACGGGATGGGCACGGGCGACTGCCCCGAAGTCGTGACGAAGCTGAGTCCGACGAAGCAACTCCGGCGGAGTGACTAGGAGACGCCCCTGCCGGGCAGAACGGGCCGTCCGGATGACCCCTTCGGCAACGTCTACAGCCGAGCGGTCCGCATTCGGGTACAGCTCCGCCCCCACTTCGTCCCGCAACCGAGCCAGCAGCAACTGCTCCGCTGGACCTGGGTCCGTCAGATCTCCGCTGGCGGCTGGCGCCTCCACCTCGATTGCCAGCCGTGCGCATACCCATTCGAGGTCGGCGCGCGAGACTGCTGCCGCGCCTTCGCGAAGGAAGAGGAAGGGGTTGCCGTCGATGTCCTGGTCGGCCTCCATGGCCGCTTCGCCCCAGAGCGCATCGGGATCGAAGTGCATCCGGAAGCTCTGTATGCCAGGTAACAGCGGGCCGGGGTCCGGGGCCGCCGGCCGGAGCACGGCGAGCAGCCGTTCATCCACCGGTCGAGTGTCTCGGAGCACCACTCGGAAGGTGAACTCGCTGGCACTGGCGCCGGGCCCATCTCGATCTGCAAGCGCAGTGCCTACCAATCGATCCAGCCGAAGGCTCCGGGCGTCGGTGGTGAACGTGGCCAACGTGAGCGGTTGATCCTCGTTCTCCGTGTGTTTGAATTGGGTCCGCTCCCGGTGCGCCATCGCATCGATCGTCGTGAGGTCGTCGAACCGGTCATCGGGCACCAACTTCTCATCAACGTGAGCTTCCACAACGACGCCGAGCATCACGTCCACAAGTCGGGCGGCCGCCAGCAGATCCTGGTACTCGTACCCCCGGTGAGCCGCTGTCAGGGTGGTCATGGCCGGCCCCATTCTCTCGCCCCGCAGCGACAGCAGGGCCACACCGAGTGGGGACTGCGATCACCAAAGCCAGCTCCCACCTCCACCTCATCCCGTGGAGGAGTACAAGACGCGAGCTGCCAGACCACAACACAAGCGACCGCCACGACCCGTTCGTGGGAATCCCGCGGGAATCTACTCTGCCGCATCGGGATCGGCGCTGGGCGACGGTGTGGACCATATGCCCTGCTCAGTGCCACTGTGGCGTACTGAGTTTCATGGCGTAGACGCCCGCAAACGGCTTCCTAAACCGTGCGTCGCAGATTCGATTCCTGCCGAGGGCACCACCTGCAGGGACGTCCCTGCCCGGGTTCCCGCGGCAGGGCCGGATCCCGCCCTGGATCGGACCCAGTAGGCCCCGCTCTTCGGTCCATCGCGACCCCCAGCTAGTTGAGCGGTGCGTAGCCCGATCCCAGATCGAGCTTCCCGTCGTCGCGGATGTCCGGACCCGCCGGGTATCCTCCCGCGTTCCAAAGCGCATCGAACACCGGCCGGAGGTACTCAGCCTTTGGCGCCTCGGGATCCTCGATGACGATTTCCGGAAACAACAGATTGGGACGGTCGATTGGATGCCCCTCGAGGAAATAGAAGGGGTTTCGCGTAATCAGGCGCGCCCCTTCGGCTCCGAGGAGACTCACCATCAGCACGACAGGGAAGTCCACCTCCAGGTCCGTCGCTTGGAATCGAAGGTACGAAGGAACCGACTCCCAGAGCCACCGTTCGAAGGCCCCCATCGGCAGCCAGAGACCTGCCCTCTCGCCTTCCTTCTCAAGTGTCAGCGGGTCTGCCGTTGCCGTCTCAATTACGCCCGAAGTGAACAACTGCAAGTAGGCCGCGATTTCCCCTTCGTCATCCGGTGACGTATGCATCAGCAGGCCATCGAGGTTATGTCGATGCCGCGTCCCGCCCGCTCGAATCGGCTCCAGCCTCTGATCCAGCGCGCGCCCGAGACGTCCCGCGTCGACCCGCCGACTCGGGTCCCATGCGCTCGTCGGAACGAGATGAACCACAAGCATGTCAGCGGACCTCAGACGCACGGGGAGCTCGCCGGCCATCAAGGAAGCAAGTCGGGTCGCCCGCAACTCTCGGGTCCGTTGATCCTCCGTGTCGCCGGTTAGGAATGCCGTTCGGAGCTGTTCCACGTCGAGTTGGAACACTCCGACCGAGTTGCGCGCGTAGAAGCGCCAATGCCCATCGAAGTCAACGACGTGAGGCTGACTCAAGCTCCGCGGAACGTCGATGACTAGGACCGCCCGGGCCCCGTCGCCGACGGGAACGGCAAGCATCTCGAGGCCCCGCAGTCTCGGAGACACGCCATCTCGAAGCATGTTCTCGAGCCGGCCCTTTTCGGTGTCGATGTCCTAGAGCGGCAGACCCGGGAAATCGGCGGGCAGGCCCGGTGGTCCTTCGGCGACACCTACGAGCAGGTGACCGCCAGCGGCGTTCGCGAACGAGGAGACATCCTTAAGGAATTCCTTCCGCGCCTCCCGTGTCGTTCCGACCTCGAGCTTGTAGTCAATCAGCTTCCCCTCGGCGACTGCGTTGTCCCGGAGGCTTACGAGATCCCCCTCCTCGACCTCGGCTAGACATCCCACTGTTCGT
>MGUL01000146.1:0-1860 GCA_001800005.1 Elusimicrobia bacterium RBG_16_66_12
CACCCTGCCGGATCCACGCGCTTCGACAGGCTCAGCGCGTGGATATACCTACAGCGCGCACGGTATCGAAGACGCCGCCATCGCCGAGGTGCTGAAATGATCGAGCCAGCACGTGCGGGACTGTCCTCAGTCATAAGTCATCAGTACGAATACTGAAGACCGAGGACTGATAGCTGATGACTGCTCTTTGGCCCGCGACCTGGAAGCTGATCCGCCTGAGGCTGCTGATCTGGGTCAGCGGGTTCCGGCGAGGCCGGACGCGCGACAAGATCGGCCGGATTGCCCTCCTGCTCTTCTTCGCCGCCATCATGGTCTTTGTGTTCTACGCCACGCAGGCCTTGCTCACACTCCTGCGATCGCCCGACTTGGTGAACCTCCTTCCCAACCCGGCGGCCCTGGTCGAGAGCCTGCCGGTCACGGTGCTGGGCGCAGTTTTCGTCGGGATTCTGCTCACGAGCTTCGGCGTCTTGCTGCAAGCGCTCTACCTGGCGAACGACATGGACTTCCTGCTCAGCGCCCCGGTGCCGATGCGGGCCGTCTTCCTCAGCAAGTTGCTGCAGGCGATCTTGCCGAACTTCACCCTGGTCCTGTTGCTCGGTCTGCCGCTGCTGTTCGGCCTGGGCGCGGTGAACGGCTATCAGCCTGTGTACTATCCGCTGGTGGTCGTGGCGCTGGCGGGACTGGCTTTGGCGGCGGCCGGGATGTCCAGCCTGTTGGTGATGGTCATCGTGCGCGTCTTTCCGGCGCGTCGGGTCGCCGAGGTCCTCGGCTTCATGGGAGCCCTGATCTCCATCGTGTGTTCCCAGTCCGGTCAGTTCGCCAACTATTCGGACATGTCACGGGACCAGATGCGCAGGGCAGCCGACCTGGTCAGCCGCTTCGATACGCCCTGGTCACCGCTGGCCTGGGCCGGCAGAGGCCTGGTCCGAATCGGGGAAGGCGACTGGCTCCCGGGCGCGGCCCTGCTTGGGTTGACGTTGGCGCTGGCGGTGGCGGTCTTCTATCTGGCGCTGGTTTCTGCCGAGCGTCTCTACTACACCGGATGGGCCTCCCTTCCCAGCGGACGGACGCGCAAGCGCGGCAAACGGGTTGCCGGCGGCGCCGCGCGGTTCGCGGGGCGGCGCCCCGTGCGCCTCGCCGGACCGGTGTGGGCCATCGTCAGGAAGGATTTCACCGTGCTACGCCGCGATCTGCGCAACCTGTCGCAGATGATCACCCCGATCGTCCTGGGGATCCTCTACACGGTGCTGTTGGTGCGCGGCGGCGGCGAACCACCGCCCGGCAGGGGCGAGGCGCCGGGGTGGTTCATGCAGGGGTTCCGCGAGCTGCTGGTCTATGGCGACGCGGCCATCTCCCTCTTCGTCGGCTGGATGGTGTTGGGCCGCCTGGCAACCATGAGCTTTTCACAGGAAGGGCGATCCTATTGGCTCCTGAAGACTGCGCCGATCAGCTCCGGTCGCCTCCTGGCCGGCAAGTTCGCCACCGCCTTCCTGCCGGCCACGGCCCTGGGGTGGGCATTTCTGCTCGTCCTCTCGATCACGCGACAGGTCGAGCTTGCCCGGGCGATCTTCGGTTTGCTGGTGGTGGCCTCGTGTTTCGCCGCCGCCAGCGGCATCAACTTGGCCTTCGGCGTGGCCGGGGCGTCGTTTGACTGGGAGGACCCGCGGCATATGGTCCGCGGGGGTTCCGGATGTCTGGGGATGATCGCCAGCACGCTGGCCATGGGCGCGGTGTTACTTCTGTTCTTCGGTCCCCTGATCGGCGCGGCCTTCCTGGGTCTGCCGGTTTCTGCAGGTCAAGTCGCCGGTCTGGTGTTGGGAGGCTTAGCGAGCGCCGCCTGCACGCTGGTCCCCATGCGGC
>MGUL01000146.1:1911-2212 GCA_001800005.1 Elusimicrobia bacterium RBG_16_66_12
AGTCTCCAGCTCCCAGCCGCCAGTTTCCAGTTTCCAGTTCCCGGTTCCCAGTTACCAGCTCCCATTGGGGTTTCGACTTATTTGCCCAACAATGCCGAACGGAGGTTGCCGTCGAGCGCAAGACCTGTGCCCATCCGGGCCGCGCAATGAGGCCATAGCAGGGGGTGAGCAACGAAAGGGCGGACTAGAGGAAGAAGGGCGATCCTCGGGACACAGCCTTCTCAAAATCCACCGAGTGTGGTAGACTACCGCCCAGTGAACAGGATCGGCCTGACGCACCGCTCCGAAGTCCGGAGCGGTG
>MGUL01000146.1:2232-2545 GCA_001800005.1 Elusimicrobia bacterium RBG_16_66_12
AGCAGGGGGCCGTACTGCAAGACCTGCTCGCGGTCCCCGACATTGCGCGGCTTTGCCCCGCGGGCTGCGATGAACTCCCTCAATGGCTGCAGACGTTCGTCCCAGTCGGGGGTGTAATCCCATAGCATGCTCCAATCGGGGTAGGCGTGCCAGAGGTAGGCCAGGATCCAGGGGCGGATCGCCTGGTGAGCGCTCTCGATGTCGTTGGCGAGGACGATGTTCAGGCGCGCGATGCGCGGCATCGTTTCGGTGGTGCGACCCGCCCGGGCCGCACCTCGCTCCACTTCGGCTAGCGCCGGCCGGAGCACCGCCT
>MGUL01000146.1:2617-6186 GCA_001800005.1 Elusimicrobia bacterium RBG_16_66_12
CGGGATTTCGCGCCGGGCGGGGAAGTTGAGATTTGTCTGGCGTAGGACGAAGGCAGCCTCCTCCGCGCTCACCGTCTCGCCCGCCCACAGCCGTCTGAGGACATCCACCGCACATCGCATCGTCCGCACGACTCGGCCTCGTTCGATCCCCATAGCCTCCAGTCCACTGAATCCGGCGCCAAGGCCGAGGACGACGCGCCCACCGCTTACTTCATCGAGCGAGGCGGCGGCCATGGCGATCAGCGCCGGATGACGTGTAAAGGGGTCGGTGACGCACGTCCCAAGGCGGATCGAGCGGGTGTGATGCGCAATGTGACTCAGGCTGACGAAAGGGTCGCGGTAGAACTTCTCGTCGGCGAACCAGATATCCTGGAAGCCGTTGGCCTCGGCCAGGCGTGCCAGCTGGAGGGTACTGTCCGGGGTGTGTTCTCCCAGCAAGAGCAGTCCGTAGTTCATACCGGCCTCCAGAGAGAAGAGCGAGGATGGGTGGCGGCGGGCCGCGCGGAAGTGTACCGGGGATCAGCCCTGGGCGAGGCTCACCGGTCTATCCAACCCGCAGTTGACATCCCGCCCGCCGCGCTCTATATTTCATAAGCCGAAAGTGGACTCCAGCCCATGAAAACGGACAACCGCTCCCGCTACCTGACGCGATCGGTGGGGCGCGCCCTGTCCATCCTGCACCTGTTCATTGCGGGCGAGGCCGAGATCAGCCTTTCGGACATCAGCCATCGGGTCGGACTGCATCAGAGCACCGTCTTTCGATTGCTGGCGACCTTGAGTGCCGCCGGATTCGCCGAGCAGAACCCGAGCACCGGACGCTATCGCTTAGGTCCGGCTGCGCTGTCGATCGGCCAGGCGTTTCTGCGCCACAGCGACCTGCGGCAGCTGGCCGAAGCGCCCCTGGCCATCCTCCGCGATCGCTCGGGGGAAACGGTCCACCTGGCGACCCTCCACGACACCGATGTGATCTATTTGGAAAAGCTGCCCGGTCTGCATCCGATCGGACTGATGTCCTCACGGGTCGGCGATAGGGCGCCGGCCTACTGCACCGGGTTGGGCAAGGCCCTGTTGGCTCACCAACCCGAAGAGTTCGTTCGCGAGGCGTTCGCCAGCGGCCTGCGCGGCTACACCCCCAGGACGATCACCCGCATGAGTGCCTTCCTGCCTGAGTTGGCCAGGATCCGGCAGGTGGGTTTCGCCATCGACAATGAAGAACACGAGCAGGGGGTGATGTGCATCGCCGCGCCGGTCTTCGACTCCCACAAGGCCGTGGCCGCCATCAGCATCGCCGGGCCGGCCGATCGGATCCGGGGAGGAATCCGCCACAAAGACCTGACCAGGGAGGTCCTAGCGGCGGCCGAAGAGATCTCCTCGCGGCTGGGTCGCGTCGCCTCCAGCCCGCCTCCGGACGGATCCCCAGCCAGGCCGGCGGCCGGCCGGAGGAGGGCCGGTCGCCCAGGGCGATGAGGCGAGCCCGAGGGACGAGGCCTCCGAAGCCGAAAGGGCGAGCATGCAGGACCACATCGATGGAGTCTTCGAAAGCGTCGTCGGCGGACACCGCGAGCGGGTCGAGACCGCGGTGCGCCGGTCGCTGGAATCGGGAATCCCGGCCGAGACCGTTCTCAAGGAGGGCCTGGTGCGGGCGATGGATGAAGTGGGTCGCCGGTTCGAGACCTGCGAATACTATGTACCGGAGATGCTGGCGGCCGCACGGGCGATGAAGGCCGGGTTGAGCCTCCTCAAAGCCGATCTGGTGATGACCTCTCCCGCTGCCGGCCCCCGGGTTGTACTGGGGACGGTGCAAGGCGACATGCACGATATCGGTAAGAGCCTGGTGGGCATGATGCTCGAGGGGGCCGGGTTCGAGGTGCATGACCTGGGCGTGGATGTCTCGCCGGCGCACTTCGTCGAGGTGGTGCGCGAAGTCAAGCCGTCGGTGGTAGGGCTGTCGGCCCTGCTGACCACGACGATGACTCAAATGCGGGCAACGATCACGGCCATCGAGCAATCGGGGCTTCGCCCAGAAGTCCGGATCATCGTCGGCGGGGCTCCAGTGACGGAAGCCTTTGCCCGGGCCATCGGCGCCGACGGCACAGCGCCAGACGCCAGCCGGGCAGTGGCCCTCGTGCGGGGCCTGCTATCCGCCTGACAATTCAAGCCCGAGCGAAGCTGCTTCGGCAGGCGCGGGGGCCTTCCTCCAGTTGACAAATCCAATCGACCTGCTGTACGCTTTTTACTAGACAAAGCGTCATTTCATCCTACGAAAGTACCTCGCCCCGGTTCGGGGACCCCATGCTTTCTTGGTGCTGACCTACGGCGAGCCCTGACCGGAGGGCGGATCTCCACTCTAGAGGAGACCTCCTATGACTGACGTCGTCACCTTCGGGGAGTGCATGCTCCGCTTGTCGCCTCCAGACTTCCAGCGCCTGGAGCAAGCGACCCAGCTGAACATGACAGCCGGAGGATCCGAGCTCAACGTCGCCGCCGGCGTGGCCCGGCTGGGATTGAGTGCCGGATGGGTCAGCCGGTTGCCGGACAACCCCCTGGGGCGCATGGTGCGTAACAAGGCCCGCGAGATGGGGGTGGACACCTCGCATCTGGTGTGGACCAAAGACGATCGGCTCGGGCTGTACTTCGTCGAGTACGGAGCTTCGCCAAGGGCCAGCTCCGTCTTGTATGACCGGGGTATGTCGGCCATTTCGAGGATCCAGCCAGGCGAAGTTCCCTGGGGCGAGGTGTTTCAAGGATGTCGGCTCTTCCACGTCAGCGGGATCACGCCCGCCCTCAGCGACAGCGCCGCCGCCGTCACGGCCGAGGCAATTCGCGCGGCGAAGGATGTCGGCGCCCAGGTCAGCTACGACTTGAACTACCGGGCCAAGCTGTGGTCCCAAGATAAAGCGCGCCGGGTTCAGACACCCTTCATGGCCGACGTCGACGTCTTGATCACGACCGAAGAGGACACGGAGCGGGTCTTCGGCATCACCGGAGCCGACTACCGCGAGGTCGCCAAGACCCTGGCGGACCGGTTCCACCTGCGGGTCGTCGTTATCACGCTGCGCGGGACGCCCTCCGTCTGGAGGAACACCTGGTCGGCCCTGGCCTACAGCGACGGGAAGTTCTACGACGACGTGTCCTACGAGGTCGAGGTGGTCGACCGCGTCGGCTCGGGGGATACCTTCAGCGCCGGTTTCCTTTTCGGATACCTCACCCAAGACATCGGACGCGGTCTCAGCGTCGGCAACGCGTTTGCCGCGCTGAAGCACACCTCGTGGAGCGATTTCAACTGGACCACGCTGGAGGAGACCGAGGCTCTCATCAAGGGAGCCGGACTGCGGATCGTCCGCTAGGAGATGGGGATGACGCACGACCGTCACGCTCAGTGGATCGAGGAGACCGGGCTGATTGCCATCGTGCGACTCGACAGCGCCGCCGAACTCACGCGGGCGGCCCGGGCCATCGCCGCCGGGGGCGTCTCCGTGATCGAGTTCACTCTTACGACGCCTGGCGCACTCCGGACCATCGAGGAATCGAGTCGCGAACTGGGCGGCCAGGCACTGATCGGCGCCGGC
>MGUL01000146.1:6304-8685 GCA_001800005.1 Elusimicrobia bacterium RBG_16_66_12
GGCGATCCCGGGGGCTTTCACTCCGACGGAGATCCTCCACGCCTGGGAGCTCGGCGCCGACTTCGTCAAGATCTTCCCGGCCGAGTTCGGCGGGCCCGCCTACATCAAAGCCGTGCGGGCACCGCTTCCCCAAGTCAAGATGATCGCCGTGGGCGGGGTCTCGGTGGAGACGGCCGAGGCGTTCATCCGCGCCGGTGCCGTCGCCCTCGGGGTCGGCTCGAACCTGGTCAACAAAAAGGCGGTCGCCGAGGGCCGCTTCGACCAGCTGACCGACGCGGCCAAGGCGCTCAGCCGGGCGGTTCAGGAGGCCCGTCGGTGATCGAGCGGCACGTGACCTTCCACCTGCATCCGGGCCGAGCGGAGGCGTTCGAGGCGTTCTTCCGGGCAGCGTACGGGCCTGCCCTGGCCCGGCAACCCGGCTTCCTTGGGGCCGAACTTCTGCGGCCGCAAGGAGGCGCCGAGACCCTGGTTCTTGTACTGCGGTTCTCGGACGACGGCGCGGCTCAGGCCTGGCGGGAGAGTGCCGAGCATCAGGCCCTGTCCCCCACTCTCAAAGCCATGTATCAAAGCAGCGAAGTCCGGGTCCACAACGTTCTGGCGGTGCCACCGGAGGCCGTCCGGTCAGGCTAGGCTGGACGGCCCGGACGGCGGAGGCTGAATGCCGACACTCCAGCTCAACCCAGCGGACATCGACCCTCTGCTGGAAGGCCTGGCCATCTTCGGAACGGGCGGCGGGGGCTCGCCTGCGTGGGGTAAGGCGATCCTGGAGAACGACTTTGCCAACGGCCGGACGCCCAGCCTGGTCGACCTCGACTCCATTCCGGATGACTGCACCGTCGTCTGCGGCGGGATCATGGGATCGGTCAAAGTGCTCGAGCAGATGGGCACCGACAACATTATGCGCCATTGGGAGGAGCGCTTCGAGCTGCTGGATGTCACCCGAGTGATGGAGCGGCTCCTCGGCCGGAGAATCGACCACGTCGTCCCGTTCGAAGTCGGCGGGCTGAACACGCCGGTCGTGCTTTCTCTCGGCGCCCGCATGGGATTGCCGGTCATCGATGGGGACGCCCTGGGTCGATCCGCCCCCGAGACCCAGATGACCTCCTTCATCGGCCATGGGGTCAGCCTCACACCGATGCCGCTGATCGATTTCAAGGGCAATGTCGTGGTGGTTCAGGCCGCGGCGGATCCTACGTACCCCGACCAGCTCGGCCGTTGGGTGGTGAGCAACGGCGGCGGGCTGGGGGCGAACAATCACTATCCCATGAGCGGCGCGCAGGCCAAGGCCGCGGTTATCCCGAACACGATCTCCGCATCTCTGGCTTTGGGGCGGGCCGTGCGGCACGCCAGGGCGCAGGGCCAGGATCCAGTCCAAGCCGTCGCCGGCCATGTGGGCGGCGCCCTCCTGCACGCCGGCGAAGTCGTAGCGATGGCCGAAGAGGAGAGCCTGGGCTTCTACTACACCACCGCCCGGATTCGGGGCGGCGGTCGGTTTGCCGGCCAACAGGCGGATCTGGTGATCAAGAACGAGACCATGATGCTGTCGATTAACGGCGAGCCCAAGGCATATTTCCCTGATCTGGTTCTCTTGCTGGAGCCGGAGACCGGGCGCGGGATGATGAGCATCGAGCTCAGGATGGGCAGCCGGGTCTCGCTCGTCGGGCTGGCCTGTCATCGGCGGCTGCGTCAGGCGGCCCTCTCTCCCGAGGGTCAACGCGCCTTCAGCGCCGCGCGCTATGGCAGACCCCGGGAGACGTATCGCCCGATCGAGAGTCTCGTGCCGGAGCTGGCGGCGGCCTAACCGGCCGTCCGCCCATCCACGATGGAGCGATCTGCGAGAAGCCACACCATGGAACCAGAAAGCCTGACCCTCGAATTGACGCGATGCACGGCCTGTAGGGCCTGTGAGCTGGCCTGCTCTTTCACCAAGGAGGGATTCTTCTCCCCGGCCTTCTCCCGCATCAAGGTCCTCCAGGTCTATGAACTGGGGGTCAATGTGCCGATCGTGTGCATCAACTGCAACGAGGCGCCGTGCCTTCCGAGTTGTCCGAGCGAGGCGATCGTGCGGGAGGAAGTGTCGGGGGCGGTGCACATCGTGGCGGAGCGCTGCTCCGTTTGCGGAGATTGTGTCGCGGCTTGCCCCTACGGCGCGGTGCACATCCCTCCCGGAGGCGAGTCGGCGATCATGTGTGATCTGTGCGGGGGCGACCCGGCCTGTGTGGCCGCCTGCCTGTATGGAGCGCTGCGTTTCGAACGACGGCCGGATGAAGCTTACGCCCCGCTCATCCTCCAGACGCAGGGGTTGGAACTGCCGGAAAAACGGTGGCAAGTAGCCAACGGCCTCGCGGCGCGCGTAGGGGAAGCCCGGGAGGCGCGGGCAT
>MGUL01000146.1:8696-12956 GCA_001800005.1 Elusimicrobia bacterium RBG_16_66_12
TCCCCACAGCGGATCCTGAATGCCGATCTGACTCGGGGCGAAACCAACGTCGAGATCGTTCCAGAGGAAGACATCCTCAAGTACCTGGGCGGGCGCGGGATCGCCGCCAAACTGCTGTTCCAACGCGTTCCAGGAGGAGCCGACCCGCTGGGTCCGGAAAACGCTCTGATCATCGGAACCGGGACGCTGACCGGCACCGGCGCACCCTCTTCGGGGCGGACCTCCATGCTGTGCAAGAGCCCCGCCACGGGGTTGTATCTCAAGGTGAGCGTTGGCGGCCACTTGGGAGCGGAGTTACGTTACGCAGGATGGGACTACCTGGTGATCACGGGGAGGTCTCCGGAGCCGGTCTACCTGTGGATCGCCGATGACCGGGTGAGGATCAAGCCCGCCAGTCACCTCTGGGGGCTGGGGACTCGGGTAGTCGACGCCCGCCTCAAAGACGAGTTGGGCGATCATGCGCTGCAAACCGCGGTCATCGGGCCGGCCGGCGAGAACGGGGTCCTGTTCGCCGCCATCCTGTGCTCGCGCTACAACGGCGCCTCGCGGGGCGGCATCGGCGCGGTGATGGGTTCCAAGAACCTGAAGGCGATCGCGGTCCAGGGGAGCGGAGGTCTGCGCGTCGCCGAGGGAGAGCCGTTCCACCAACTGGCCCATCACATGCGTCACGAGCTGGCCAGGGACTCCGGCACCGAGAGCCTCTACAAATGGGGCACCTCGGGCTCCATCCCCGGCCTGAACGAGATGGGAATGCTGGCCGCCCGCAACTTCTCGCAGGTCACGTTGGAAGGCGCCGATCAGCTGAGCGGCCAGCACATGCTGGACGACGGTTACCTGATCGGCCGCGAGTCCTGCTTCTCATGCTCCACCGCCTGCCATCGGTTCGTCCGAAGTCTGGACCATCGGTGGGGCAGAGTGTTGGATTCCGGCCCGGAACTGGAGACCGTCCTGTCGCTGGGCTCCGAGTGCGGCATTGTGGACACCGAATCGGCGCTGGTGGCCAACCGGCTGTGCAACGAGCTTGGAATGGACACGATCTCGGCCGGCCACGTGATTTCCTGGGCCATGGAGTCGTTCGAACGCGAGGCCTTGCATTCCGTCGATACCGACGGCCTCGAGCTCCGGTTTGGCAGCGCCGCCGTCCTGCACGAGGTGCTCGACCGCATTGCCTACCGGCGAGGCATGCTGGGGGAACTGCTGGCCCAGGGAACGCGGCGGGCGGCGCAGCAGGTCGGGCAGGGCTCTCACCAATGGGCCATCGAAGCCAAAGGCCTGGAGCAGTCGGCCGTGGACACGCGCATGGCCAAAGCCTATGCGCTGGCCTTCGCCGTCAACCCGCGCGGGCCGGACCATTTGATGACCGAGACATTCGCCGAGTTCGGGCTGAGCAAGGAAGCGCGCCAGGTGATCCGCCATATCACCGGTGATGAGAAGTGCGCCGACCCGCATCGCACCGACAAGCGGGCCGAAATCGTACGTTGGCATGAGGACGTGTACGGCGCCTCGGAGGCCCTCGGCTTCTGTGTGTTCACCTCCACGGCCGCCTTCGCCGTCAATCCCGACAACATGGCGCGGCTCATGGCGCACGCCCTAGGCAAGCCGTTTGACGAAGAGCGGCTGATGCTGGGCGGCCGGCGCATGGTCACCATCGAGCGATGTTTCAATGCGCGCGAGGGTGCCCGCCGGCCGGACGACCGCCTGCCCTGGCGCATGATGAACGAACGCGTCCCCGCAGGCCCGAACCAGGGCATGATCACCGACCAGGTCATGTTGGATGGGCTCCTGGACGCCTACTACAACATGCACGGTTGGGACCCGGCGACGGCGGTCCCTCGCACGGAAACACTGGAGACGCTCGGGCTGCTCGAGCTGTGCGGCGAGGTCGCGGGTTGAAGGCATGAAGCCAGCACCGGTCATTCAGGTCGTCGTGAGGACGTTCGGCCTGCATGGCCGCGACTCAGGGCGTACCCGGACGGCCGGCGACCTCTCGGGCGGGACAACGGTGAGCGGTCTTCTGACTCAAATCCGTTCCCGGGCGACGCCGGACGACCGGCTGGTCACCGTCCACCCGGACGCACTGCTGGTGCTGGTCAACGGCCGGCCGATCGAGTACCTGGACGGCTGGGACACCGTCCTCCGCGACCGCGATGAGATCGCCTACCTGCTGAAAACCGCCGGAGGGTGAGGAGCCGTTTGGATGGGTGTCGGAACCGGAGGTGCCGAGAGAGACGTGGTTCTGCAGGGCATGAGCTCGCGCGAGCGGGTGCTCAGGGCCTTGGCACACCACGAGACCGATCGCGTTCCCATCGACCTCGGCAGCACATGGATTTCGACCACTACCATCCCCTTCTACGAGCGCCTCAAGCGTCACTTCGGCGTCGATCGGCCGACCGAGCTGATGGAACGCAATATGCAGGTTTGCCACATCGACGAGGAAATCCTCACTCGCCTGTCGGTCGACACCCGCTTTGTTTCTTACAACTCCCCCGAGCTGGCCTCGAACCAGTGCTTCGAGCTGGGCGAGGGTCACTACCGCGATCCGTGGGGAATCGAGTGGCGCAAGCCGCCCTCCTCCTACTACTACGACCTGCACCAGCCGCCGCTGGCGGGCGAAATCACCAAGCAGGATGTCTGCACCACTCGTGGCCGGAGCCCGATGACCCCGGTTTCACTCGCGGTTTGCGCGCCCGAGTGGAAGCCATGCGGGCCGGGACGGATTGCGCGCTGGTGCTGAACCTCTCGTTGTGGGTGCTCCAATGCAGCCAGAACGTGCGCGGCTACGAGGACTGGTACGTGGATCTTGCCACCCAGCCCGACCTGATCGAGGTCATGGCGGATTGCCTGACGGAGTCCATGCTCGGCCCGCTGGAGCTAGTGACGGCGGAAATCGGCGATCTGGTGGACGTGATCTCGGTTTCCGACGACATCGGCCACCAGGACCGGCTGTGCATGAGCCCGGCTACCTACCGCAGGGTCTTCAAGCCGCGCCACGCCCGGATGATGCAGGCGATCCGCTCGCGGTCGGCCGCCCCGGTCATGTGGCATACCTGCGGCAGCGTGGTGGACGTCATCGACGACCTGGTCGAGATCGGGGTGGCTTGCCTGAATCCAGTCCAGACCACGGCAGCGCGCATGGACCCCATCGGACTGAAGAAGACGTTCGGCGACCGCATAGGCTTCTGGGGAGGGATCGACACGGTCCAGGTGTTGACCCGCGGCTCGGTCGACGACGTGCGCCGCGAGGTGCGCGCCAAGATCGGCGCCCTGGCCCCGGGCGGCGGGTCCATCCTGAACCCGACGCACAACGTCCAGCCGGACGTCCCGGTCGAGAACCTGCTGGCGATGGTCGAGGCCGGCTTGGCGTATGGGCGCTATCCGCTTAAGTCCGGGGCATGAGCGACGGATACGGCCGGCCCCGCCGGCGGCCTGCAAGGAGGCTCGGATGACTCTGGTCTACTGGCTGGTCCGGCTGAAAGACGGCGTGACCGCCGAGGATTACCAGGCGTTCGTACGCCGGGTCGACTACCCGGCGGTGGCAAGGATCGCCAGCATCCGCAGCTACCGTTCCACTCGGGTTTCGGGCACGATCCCGCCGGAGGGTGGAGTGCCCTTCGACTTCGTCGACATGGTTGAAGTCGATGACTTGAAGGCGTATCTGCGCGACCTGGAGACGCATCCGGCGGTGGAGGAAGTCCACTCGCAGTCGGCGAACATGGTCGAAGTGCTGCACTGCGTTGTGGCCGAACCCGTGGCAAAGGACTAAGCCGACGACCGGCGAGGACCACGTGATGGCCAGCGTCTTCTGGTTTTCGAAACTCAAAGCGGGGGCGGAGGCGCAGGCCTACGAGCGCTGGGTGCAGCAGACGGACTACCGCCTGGCGCAAGGGATCGCGTGCATCCTGCACTATCGGGTCCACCGCATCGCCGGGCTGGTGGACGGCGGGGGGCGGCCCCCGTTCGATTACATCGAGGTCCTGGAGGTCACCGATATCGACGAATACCGGTCGGCAATGAGAGACCATCCGGCCATCCGGCAGATCGTGGCCGAAATCGGTGAGTTCATCGTGGGAGCCGGGAGCGCCTGGGGAGAGCCCATCGCGCCCCTGGGAAAGGAGCGGCGCATGGATTGAGAGCCGCGCCGGTCGGTTGTCCCGCATCTTATCCGCAACGATTGGGAGGAGAAATGAAACCGCGAAGCAAGGACTTTGGGTATCTGTCTCTGATCGCAATCCTGGCAATGGTCCTCGCCGCCTGTCAGCC
>MGUL01000146.1:12966-14813 GCA_001800005.1 Elusimicrobia bacterium RBG_16_66_12
CGCCCACCGAACCGCCGGCCGCCGCGCCGACCACCGCGCCGACCACCGCGCCGGCCGCGCCCGAGGCCTGCGGCGAGGAAGGAACGATCGTCATCGCCTACGACGGCGACATCGACCACGTCGAACCGATGCAGTTCCGCAGCATCGCCGCTTACGATGCCACCGCCAACCTGTACGAGCCGCTCATCCAGCAGGAGCTGATCGATCAGGGCGACAACGTCTGGATCGGCTCCGAAGCGTTCATCGGCGCCGGTGCGGAGAGCTACGAGGTCTCCGAGGATGGGACGGTGTACACGTTCCATTTGCGGCAAGACGCTAAGTTCGCCGACGGCACGCCCATCACGGCCGCCGACTACGAATACACCCTCCAGCGCGCCCTGGAAGGCCCGGGCTACATCACCCTGCTGACGGGCTTCATGGCCGTGACGTCGATGGCCCAGGTCGAAGTCGTCGACGACTACACCCTGACGATCACCGCCAGCCAGCCGGCGGCCCTGGCGGAGATCATCCTCAGCTTCCAGGTCGTGGGGGCCATGAGCCAGACCACGGCCGAGGCCAACGCCACCGCCGACGACCCCTGGGCGGAGAACTACTTCCGCACCAACTCGAACTCCAGCGGGCCGTACATCATCACCAGCTGGAATCCGGGCGTCGAGTACGTCTTCGAGCCTAATCCCAACTACTGGCGCGGCGCCGACTACTTCCACAACTGCAAGGTGATCTTCCGCGTCGTGCCAGAGGCGGCCACGCGCGAGCAGCTGCTGCGCGCCGGGGATGTGGATGTGGCCCTGGGCGTGCCGTACAGCGACCTGGCCGAGTTGGAAGCCGACCCCACATCACCATCCACCACATCCCGACCACGCGGGTCTACCATGCCGGGATGAATATGAACCAGGAGCCCTTTGACGACGTGAACGTACGCAAGGCGGTGTCGATGGTCGTGCCCTACCAGGCCATCGTCGACAACGTGATCTACGGCTACGGCGCCAACCCGGGTTCCCCAATCGCCGAAGGTATGGTGACTCACACGGACGAGTTCTTCACCTACCCGCAGGGGACGGTCGACGAGGCCAAGGCGATGCTGGCCGCCGCCGGCTACCCGAACGGCTTCACCGTCGACCTGGTCGTGCCGCAGGAGGACCAGGCGCGCGTGGACTCGGCCACCTGGATTCAATCCGGGCTGGCGCAAATCGGGGTGACGGTCAACGTCAACGCCCTGCCAATCGCCCAGTACAACGAGCTCCTGAACGCCATGGACGAGGGCGGCAAGCACAACCTGCCGTTCTACATCTTCGAATGGTACTCGTGGGGGAACGACCCGGCGTTCCAGTTCACCTGGAACTTCAAGTGCGGTCAGTTCACCAACTACGCCAACATGTGCAACGAGGAGCTCGACCAGATCATCGCCGACCTGACGCTCAGCCGCGACCCGGCCGAGCGCCAGGAGCTCAGCACGCGCGGGCAGGAGATCGTGGTCCAGGAGGAAGTCCCCTGGATCTACCTATACGCGCCCGAGTGGATCATTGCCACGCGGTCCAACGTGAGCGGGATCGCTCTGTTCAATGATCTCACCCTGCGCTACGCCTTCCTGGGGAAGGACTAACAGCCCGCGGAGGAAGGATCTCCCGCCTCACCCCGTTCGGGCCGCGAACCACGGCGGCCCGCCAGGCGCACTGGACAACTCAAGCAGGCGGGGGGCCGCTGGCCCCCCGCCTCCTTGAAAACCTCGACCCCCCCGGCCGGCACATCTTGTCGCGCGTCTCCGTCCTTCCGGGGGAGGGGGACGGGTGTGAGATCACCTGTCTCTCCCAGCGGTTTGCTCGGACTCAGATAGGCAGGATGACAGC
>MGUL01000146.1:14826-15176 GCA_001800005.1 Elusimicrobia bacterium RBG_16_66_12
CACACGCTACGTGTGGCCCTGCCGTACAATGAACCGGCCGGGAGGCGCTGCGAAAGATCGATGCCCCATCTCCTGCGATACGTGCTGCGCCGGATCGGGCTGGCGGTCATCACGCTGGCTGGCGTGGCCGTGTTCGTCTTTCTGCTGACCCACATCCTGCCCTCGAACCCGGCCGCCTTGCGCGCCGGCCCGCTGGCCAACGCCGAGCTTATCGCAAGATACGAAAGGCAAATGGGACTGGACCAGCCGGTCTACGTCCAGTTCATCCGTTACGCCCAGGAGCTCCTGTCGGGAAACCTGGGTGAGAGTTGGAAGACGGGCCAACCGGTGCTCAAGGAGCTGGGGGAGCG
>MGUL01000146.1:15207-17946 GCA_001800005.1 Elusimicrobia bacterium RBG_16_66_12
GATGGCCCTGGTCGTCGGCCTGGTGTTGGGTGTGCTGGCCGCGGTCAACGCCGGGAACTGGATCGACCAGGCTGTCCGCCTGTATGCCACGCTGGGCGCGGCTCAGGCGCTCTTCTGGCTGGCCCTGCTTATGGTTCACGTCTTCTATTACACGCTGGATTGGGCGCCGGCGCCGCTGGATCGGCTGACGATCGGTGTGGCCGAGCCGCCCCTGGTGACCGGCCTGTTCACCGTCGACAGCCTGCTCGCTCGACAGTTCCACACATTCCTCGACGCGGTCGACCACCTATGGTTACCGGCCATGGTGCTGGCGTTCGTCGTCAGCGCGCCGATCGTCAAGATGACACGCGGCTCGATGCTCGACATCCTCAACTCCGACTTCGTGCGGACGGCCAAGGCCATCGGCGTCCCTCGGCGGAGCGTGGTGGTGCGCGACGGGTTGCGGAACGCCTTCATTCCCATCCTGACCATGATCGGGATCGTCTTCGGCTACCTCATCGCCGGTAACGTCGTGGTGGAGAAGGTCTTCTCGTGGGCCGGCATCGGCCTGTACGCCTGGAATGCGCTGACGATCAACGACTTCAACGCCGTCCAGGGGTTCGTGATCCTGATCGCAGTCTTGTACGTCGGCCTGAACCTGGCCATCGACCTGGCGTACGGCTTCCTCGACCCCCGGATCCGCTTGGGCTGACATGGACGCAGCCCTGACTCCCCCCGCAGGCCGGATCGAGGTACGCAGACGCTCCACCTGGTCTCGCGGGTTGAGGGCGGTGGGGCGTTGGCGACTGCTGTCATTCGGCGCCCTGCTGATCCTGGGCTATGTCTTTGTGGCGCTGATCGGCCCCGAACTCGCGCCCTATGAGCCGAACGCGACCCATCCGCAGGCCACGCTGCAGGAGCCGTCGCCGGCTTTCCGCTTCGGCACCGACAAGTTCGGGCGCGACATCTTCTCGCGCGTGCTGTACGCCACGCGCCTCGACTTGAGCATCGCCTTCTCGGTGGCGGTCAGCGCCTTCCTGGTGGGCGCCATGGTGGGCGGCCTGTCCGGCTACTTCGGCGGGGTCGTCGACGACCTTGTCATGCGCCTGGTCGACGTGCTCCTGGCCTTTCCGGCCTTCATTCTGGCGATGGCTCTGACCGGAATCCTGGGAGACACGATTCCCAACGTCATCCTGGCCATCAGCATCGCTTACGTGCCTTACTTCATCCGCCTGACGCGCGGTGAGATGCTGCGCGTGCGGACGATGCAGTACGCCGACGCCGCCGTGGGCGTCGGCAACCCACGCTGGCGCGTCGTGCTGGTCCACTTGCTGCCGAATTCGCTGACACCGGCCTTCATCCAGCTCACCCTGGTGTTGGGATGGGCGATCTTGGACGCGGCCGGCCTGGCTTTCCTGGGCTTGGGGATCACCCCGCCGACGGCCGAGTGGGGCGTCATGGTGGCGGAAGGAGCCCAACGCATCATCACCGGCGAATGGTGGACGTGGCTGTTCCCGGGTCTGGCGATTGTGATCATCGCCTTTGCCTTCAGCATCGTCGGCGACGGGCTGCGCGATCTGCTGGCTCGCGAGGAACGCTGATGGCCGAGCCGCTGCTGCGGGTTCAGTCCCTGCGCCTGGACATCGCCGACCACGAGCGGTCTCGGTCCATCCTGCTGGACGTCAACTTCGACGTCCGCCCCAACGAAGTGATGGGGCTGGTCGGGGAAAGTGGTTCGGGCAAGACGTTGACCGCTCTGACCATCATGCGCCTGCTGCCGCCCGCGGCGAGCGTCTCTGAAGGCAGGATTGAGCTGGGCGGCAGGGACTTGCTGCGCCTGACCGAGTCGGAGATGCGCCAGGTGCGGGGGTCGAAGGTCGCCATGATCTTTCAGAACCCGCGGGCCGCACTCAACCCGCTCATGCGCGCCGGCGACCAGGTGGCGCGGGCGCTGCTGCTCCACCGGGAATTGTCCCGGGCGGAGGCCCGGCGGCAGGCGGTCGAGCTCCTTCGGCACGCAGGCATCTCTGACGCCGAAAGCCGGGCGCGGGCCTACCCCCACCAGCTGAGCGGCGGCATGGCACAGCGAGTGTTGATCGCCATGATGCTGGCCTGCCGTCCGGACCTGCTGATCGCCGACGAGCCGACCACCGGCCTGGATGTGACCATCCAGGCGCAGATCTTCGAGCTGATCAAGAAGCTCCAGGCGGAGACCGGAGCCTCCTTGCTCCTGATCACCCACGACCTGGGCGTGGTCAGCGAGGTGTGTCAGCGCGTGGCCGTGATGTACGCCGGCCAGATCATGGAGCAGGCCCCCGTCGCCGAACTGTTCCACCATCCGAGCCATCCCTACACGGAACGGCTGCTGGGGAGCATCCTGCGAGTCGACCAGGCGGCGGAGCTCGATCCCAGCCGGGCAATCGCTTTCGCAAGCATCGATTACGACAACCCGGGCTGCCGCTTCGCCAATCGCTGCCCCTACGTGTTGGAGGCCTGCTGGGTCCGGCGGCCTGTGCCTCGCCGGTTGGCCGAAGACCATATCGTGTACTGCCATCTGCGCAACGAGGGGGCGTCGTGACCGAGCCCCTGCTGCAAGTCGAGGATCTTCACAAGGAGTACCGCGAGGGGCGCAGCACGATCCACGCCGTGAATGGAGTGTCCTTCGAGGTCTACCCGGGCGAGGCGGTCGGCCTGGTGGGGGAGAGCGGTTGCGGCAAGACGACCACCGCCCGCTGCATCCTGCGGCTCGAGGAACCGACG
>MGUL01000146.1:18003-19709 GCA_001800005.1 Elusimicrobia bacterium RBG_16_66_12
GATGGTCTTTCAGGACCCGAACGAGTCCCTCAATCCGCGCCTATCGATTCGGCAGACGCTGCGGGAACCTCTGCAACTCCACGGCCTGTACGCCGGCGACCAGCAATTGAGCGAGGCTGTCCTGCGCGTCAACCTCGACGAAGAACACCTCGACCGGCTGCCGCATCAACTCAGCGGCGGACAGAAGCAGCGGGTCGGCGTGGCGCGGGCGATGGTGACCCAGCCTCGGCTGGTCATCCTGGATGAGCCCACGTCGTCACTTGACATGTCGCTGCGGATCCACGTCATCGTGCTGCTGAAGAAACTGCAGCGGGAGTTCAACCTCTCCTACGTCTTCATCTCGCACGACCTGAGCACCATCCGCCACCTGTGCGACCGCGTACTGGTGATGTACCTGGGGCGGATCGTGGAGCAGGGGCGGACGGCGGACGTCTATGACGATCCGACGCACGTGTACACGAAAGCGTTGCTCTCGGCCATTCCGATTCCCGATCCGGCGGTGAAGCGAAGCCGGATCCTGCTGAAGGGCGAAACGCCGACAGCGCGGGTCTTGGTGCCGGGCTGCCCGCTGCAAGACCGCTGCGGTTTCGTGACGGAGGAGTGCCGGAGTCCCGTGCCGGACTACGATCTCGGCAACGGGCACCGCGTGGCATGCCGCCTGGCGCGAGACCACCCGGCCTACCGTTCGGCAGTCACCCTGACCCCGGCGGGCAGTTCAAGCTAGGCGGCCTCTCCTGCGCGCCTTTCGGCGGTCTCCAGAAGCAACCTTCTGACTCGAGGGGGCAGCCTTGGGCCCATCCGCCTCCTTGGAACCCTCACCCCCAGCCTTACGCCCCTCCGACCATGGCTCTATCGAATCGAAGCTCCCTGGTTGCCGGGGGAGGGGATGTCGTTCAAGGAGGGCGGGGCCATTGGCCCCCGCCCTCCTTGAGTATCTCCTACGTCCGGCCCGGCACGAGGGATTCTGGGCCTCAAAACGTGGGGATTTCGGCTCCCCCGTCGAGGCGAAAAGTGACTCCCGTGATCGTGCCGCTGCTGGGAAGACAGAACAGGGCAATCATCTCGGCGACTTCGGAACGGTGAATCAGTCGCTTGGCCGGGGTGCGGGCCAGGTAGCGCTCGCCGAAGGTGGGGTCGAAGGCGTGGATGTCGGGAAGGCTCTCGTAAATCTGACCGGGGGCGACGGCGTTGACGGTGATCTCCGGCCCCAGCTCCAGCGCCAGTGACTCGGTGATCACCTGCACACCGGCCTTGGCCAGGGTGTAGATGTTGTGATTGCGGATGAAGGCCGACCCGGCGCACATGTTGACGATGCGCCCCCATCCGTTAGCCTTCATCTGGGGGGCTAGATGTCTGGCCGTCAGGTAAATCGCCTTCAGGTTGACGTTCAGGATCCGGTCCCAGGTTTCCTCCTCCAGTGAGAGATAAGGGTCCATATTAAAGGGGCCGGCGTTGTTGACGATGATGTCCACCCGCCCGAGCGTCGCGAGAGCCAGGCGGCAAAGCCGTTCGACCTCGGACGATCGTCCGAGATCCGCGGGGATGGCCGCTGCCTGCACGCCGTGGCCGCGAATCCGTTCGAGCAGCGCCTGGCCGTGAGGTGCCAGGTCCGTCGAATCCACATCGTTGACGATGACCGAGGCGCCGTGGCGCGCCAGTGTCTCGGCGGTGACCGCGCCCAGATTACGGTAGGCCCCGGTGACCAG
>MGUL01000146.1:19718-20088 GCA_001800005.1 Elusimicrobia bacterium RBG_16_66_12
TTTCTCCAGAGGCCGCTCCGTCATCCCATCCTCCTCGGGGGTGCATGAAGGCTGCTCAGGCGGCGGTTCGCCAGGCCGGCGTGAAAGCCGCCAGTTGATCCAGAACTTCGTCGATGTCTGCCTCGTTCACCGTGGGCGACATGTGACCGATGCGAAAGATCTTGTCGACCAGCGGCGCCCCCAGCCCCCCGGCGATCTTGGTGTGATGCACCTCCGCCATGTAACTGACGATCTCGCCCGTAGCGATCCCCGCAGGACCGTAGGCCGCCGTGAGAACGGGGGCCATCCATTCGTCGGGTGTGTACGGCGTCATCCCGATTGCACGCAGACCGCGGCGCAGCCGGAGAGCCAGGGCGCGATACCGATCCAT
>MGUL01000146.1:20114-20823 GCA_001800005.1 Elusimicrobia bacterium RBG_16_66_12
ACCCCTGCAGGCCGGCGCGCAGCGCCAGGACGTTGTTGGTAGCCATGGTGATGGGGAACGGATGCCAAGCCGCCCAATCGGTGGCGAACTGACGCCACACGCGCAGGTTGAGGTACCAGCCGTGGCCCTTATCCGGATCACGATCGATCAATGACCAGGCTGAAGGGTTGACTGCCAACGTCGCCAGTCCGGGCGGTGCGCCGAGGCACTTTTGCGAGGCCGAGGCGCATAGCCCGATCCCCCAATCGTCCATCCGCAGGGGAATGCCTCCCAGGGACGAGACCGCGTCGACCATCAGGACGCGGCCCTGGTCGGCGGCCAGGCGGCCGATGGCTTCGATGGGATTGACGATCGTGGTCGACGTCTCCAGATGCACCACGGCTGCCAGGCGGGCCTGGGGGTGATCCCGGAACGCCCTGTCGAAATCCGCCGGATCCAGGGGTTGTCCCCAGGGCGAGGATACGGGGAGCACTTCGAGTCCGTACTGCTCGGCGATCGCCACCAGGCGTTCCCCGAACCAGCCATTGACGCCGATCAGGACTTGCTCTCCTGTGGAAAGGGCGCTTCCCAGGCAGGCATCCAGCGCCGACGATCCGGATCCGACGAGGATGAAGGCGTCACCGCTCGTGCCGTAGACGCGCCGGAGCATGTCCAGGGTCTCGTTGTGGATCCGGGTCCACTCGGGGCCGTAGTGAGGCTGAACCGGTCC
>MGUL01000147.1:0-329 GCA_001800005.1 Elusimicrobia bacterium RBG_16_66_12
AACCGCCCCGGCGGCTCACTCGCTTGCCCGGCAATTCGATGGACTCGCCGGCATGACCACTGGACGAGCGGCCGACGAGAGCGTAGCATTTTCTCCTGCTGCGGCAATCCGCCGATCGGAATGGCGGAGGAGGAAGCCTGTCCCCCGCCCCCCGCGCCCTGAGAGCCCCGGCACTCCACACCGTCGACGAGCCACCGCAACCGGGAAGAAGGTGAGACCCTCACTTGCTCGACACGGCTCGGTACGACCCGCCTCTGCCATCCATATGTTCCCACCCCGCCGGTTCGGCTCGTGGGAGAGGAGGACCCCCCATGCGTACGCTTCGCTAC
>MGUL01000147.1:351-6490 GCA_001800005.1 Elusimicrobia bacterium RBG_16_66_12
TTCGCGGCACCTGCTTCCGTAGGCGCAGCGAGTCACTCGGACCTGGTCGCCGTGGATTGGATGACCATGAGGGACTCGGGTGCGCCGCCCATGGTTCGATTCCATCTGCGCTTCTACAACCCGCACGACATGCCGAGTCCCCCCAACATGTACGAGGTGTTCGCGCAGGAGGCGTACGGTGCCTTCGTCCCCAACGCCTACATGATTAAGATGGGCGAGACGCCGACCATTCCAGCGAACTCGTTCTTCGACGTCTCCTTCGACGTCGCGCTGTCCGATCTGCCTCCTCCGCCCCCCACCACCCAGAATGACGAGTCGGGTTCCAAGTTCTCAACCGCGACCATCCCGGGCGAGCCGTGCCCACCGGACGACCACTGGGATGGGAACATCGACATTCTCTGGGGGAACGCCGGCGGGACCGGTCAGGCCAGCTATCACGTCGGAACCCTGCAAGTGTGCCCAGGAGCCGGCAAGTCGTACATCCACCTCATCACCGGTTGTCTCGAGGACGCCACGTGGACGATCGCCGGCCTCTGCCCGGGCTGGAGTGGCACGCTCGTCAACGAGGACTACACCCCCGTCGTGGGTGCGCTTCCTCCCGGCTGGACGGGCTGGATCTGTGTCTCGGCCGACGCCTCGGTTCCCGTGGGGGCGACGTGCTGCTTGACGATCGACGTGAAGTGCGGCAACCAGGTAGCCCAGATCGAGCTGTGCGCCGAGGCCTGCGACTGCGCCGTGCAAATCGAATCCAGCACCTGGGGTTGGCTCAAGGGCTTGTACAGGTAACCGGGAAAATCCGGCCATCAGCGAGGCTCGGTCAGGCGCCCCCCCCAGCCCAGGGGTGGTCGCCTTCGTCTGCGTCACGGACACTGTTTCGTGTCAGCCGGAGTGGGCCAAGGTCAAGGCCTGAAATGAGGGACACTTCCGGGGTATTCTGGGACACTCACCCGAGAAGTGAACCATGGCTGACAAGAGCGGAGCCGAAGCTAGCGTCCGCGAGACCTCTCTGCCAACGTGGATGAGACACCGATCCCCGGGAAGTTTCAACACGATCGCGTCCAGGTAGACGATCGGCCAGATCGGGTCCAAGGGTCGCGCCTGCCACTTCGCGACCTCGTCCACGACTGCATCCGTGACGGTCGAGATCAGGCTCGGCGAGATCTCCGTGCCGTAGATCTCCGAGAGGTGCGCCTGGATGTCGCGCACGCTCATGCCGGGTGCGTACATCGACACGATCTTGTCGTCGAAACCGGGGAAGCGTCGCTGATGCTGCCTCACCAGCCGGTCCTCAAACGTGCCGTTGCGATCACGCGGCACCTCGATCGGGACCTCGCCCTGCTCGGTCGTGGGCGTCTTGGGGCTGGTCCCGTTGCGCGAGTTGCCGTGCACCGCCGGGGCGCCGGGCTCGTGCCCCAGGTACTCCGTCAGCTCGGCGGCCAGCGCGCGTTCGACCAGGGCGCCCGTGAGTTGCTCGAGCAGCCCCTCGGGGCCGGTCAGGTCGTCGGACTTCTCGTAGCCGGACAGCAGCTCGTTGAGAAGCTCCTTGCGGATCCTCCGCTTCATGGTATCCCTTCCTTCCCGGGAAGAGACTCCCTGCGCCATGCGGTCAGACGCTTACACAAAATCCGGTACAGGCTCCCCGATCACCGCGAGAGCCCCGAGGTCAAGCCCGAGACCCTCGCCGTTGCTCCCGAAACCCATGAGCCCGGTGTCTCAAAATCGTTGACAGGTTCCACGAAGCCAGTTAGGCGACCGCCCACCTTGGGCGGCATCAACATGTCGCTTGACCACGGTCATCGCTCCCGTCGAATCACAGTGTGCATTCTCATCCGCGGCTAGGTCTTTTCGCCTAGCACGCCGGGCTCCGACCGCGAAGGACCGCTCCCATCCTGGAAGCTCGCTCTGCCCGAGATCGGACTCCGCGCCGCACCGGGCTCCCCGCCCGGAGGAGGTCTGTCATGAGTCGCCATCCGCCCCCTTCGCAGACAAGCGTCATAGCCTGCCTTTTCCTCGCTGCTGTCTCTTCGGCAGCGCATGCACAAGCGACAGTTTCCACAGACAAGTACGACTACTCCGTCGGCAACACCGTGGTGGTCACCGGCGCCGGCTAGGAGCCGGGCGAGACCGTCACGCTCGCGTTCAACGAGGACCCGAACATGCACCCCCCAGTCGTGCTCGAGGTTCTCACCGACGAGATCGGCAACTTCTCCGACGCCCGGTTCGTGATCGCGGACGACGACAGCAGCACCCGCTTCACGCTGGCCGCGACCGGCCGGACGCCCGGGGTGACCGCCGAGGCCTATTTCGCGGACGCTCCCCTGATCGTGGTGACGCTGGACCCGCTCCTTCCCGGCCAGGTGCCTAACCCGATGAAGCCTGGCGGAACGGCCACCTTTTCCATCCGCGTCGAGGTCAAGACCGGCTCGGCGTTCTGGGCCAACCTCTCGATCCGATCCGGACTGCCCGCAGGCGCCAGTGCCAGCTTGTCGCCCAACCCCGTGTATGTTCCGGGCAATCAACCGGCGGTCTCGAGCACGCTCACGATCGCCACGTCGGTCGCAACGCCTCTCGGCGACTGGCCGCTCACGATCCGCGCCGAGAAGGTCGGTGCACCCAGCGACTGGGCTGAAGGAATCGCCGTCCTCGAGGTGCGGAACCTGGATTTCCGGTAATCGTTCTGTGATGCCCACCCTCCCCGCCGCGCCCGGGATGGTTCATGGTCGCGCGTATGCGACGACGCGAGAACCCCGAACGGATGGCCGCCCTGCTGGCCGAGCGCGATGGCTCTGGCTGGAGCTGGGCCGAGCTGTCGCGCCACTGCGGCCTGCCCGCGCGGAAGCTGCGCTGGTGGCACGAGCGATTCAAGCGGAACCCTGCTCCGCGGAAGTCCTCCCCCTCCTTCGTCGCGGTTGAAGTCACCGACCCCGTCCGGGTCCCGCCGGGCTCGATCGAGATCACGACCCCCGCCGGCTATCGCGTCGCGGTCCCGCCGGGCTTCGCTGCCGACCATCTGCGCCGCTTGCTTCAGGTCCTGGCGGCGGGGTGCTGAGCCTCGGTGGGAACCACCGGATCTTTCTCTGCCTCAGGCCGGTTGACTTCCGCAGGGCGCACGACGGCCTGTGCGCTCTCGTGCGCGACCAGCTCCAGGACGATCCCTTCTCCGGGGACCTGTTCGTCTTCCACAACGGCGCGAAGGATCGGATCAAGCTCCTGGTCTGGGACCGCAACGGGTTCTGGCTCCTGTACAAGCGACTGGAGAAGGGGAGGTTCCCTTTCGACGTGCGGGGTGACGGCGCGCGGGGTGACGGCGCGCGGGTCGAGATCGAACGTGCTCAGCTGTCGATGATGTTGGAAGGAATTGATTGGAAGAGTGCGAAAAGATCTTTGCGTTTCACGAGCACGTTTGATATCAAAGGTCGTGATGGATCGTGCGCTCGTTCTTCCCCATGATGTCGCGTCTCTGAAGACGCTGGTGCTCTCGCACCGCCAGACGATCGACCAGCAGCGCGAGGAGATCGCTCGCCTCGAACACAACAACCAGCTCCTGGCGAAGCTCGTCTTCGGCAAGTCGAGCGAGAAGCGCACGCCGATCGCCACCGACCTCTCGCTCCAGGGGAACCTGTTCCTGAAGGAGATCGCCGCCGAGGCGGCGCGACTGGCCGAGCAATACAAAGTCGTGGCCACGATCGAGGTTCCGGCCCATCAACGCCAGAAGAAGGGGCGGCGGTCCTCGTTCCCGGAACACCTGCCCACGGTGCGGACGGTCTGCGAACTGAAAGAGGAAGACCGCATGTGCGCCTGCGGCGGCGAGCTCAAGGAGTTCGGCGAGGAAACCTCGCGCGAGCTCGAGCGCGTCGAGACGACCGTGGTTCACGAGATCGCCCGGAAGAAGTACGCCTGCGCCACGTGCAAAGAGGGTGTCGTCACCGCTCCCTGGCGGGGCCGGGTGCTCGAGAAGGGCCTCCTGGGCCCGGGGTTCCTCTCGCACGTCATCACCGAGCGGTTCGGGAACCACCTGCCCTACTACCGGCTGGAAGGGAAGTACAAGGCCGAAGGGCTGGACCTCTCCCGCTCGGTGCTCTGCGAGTCGATGGCGCGCTGCGCCGAGCTTCTGGAGCCGATCGCCGAGGAGATCCGGAAGGAAGTGCTTCAGTCCGACGTCATCCACACCGACGACACCCCGGTCACGCTGGCGCGGTCGCCCGGGGGCGGGTCGCGTCAGGCGCGGGTCTGGGTCTACCTCAACCGCGAAGGCCGCACCTGGTACGAGTTCACCGAGAGCCGCAAGCGGGACGGCCCGGCGCGCGTGTTCGCCGACTTCCAAGGCTTCCTCCAGGCCGATGCCTACGGCGGGTATGACGGGCTCTACCTTCCCGGGGGAGCGACCGAGGTGGCGTGCTGGGCGCACGTGAGGCGGAAGTTCGTCGACGCCGAGCCGACCGATTCCACGCTGGCGAAAGAAGCCGTCGATCGCATTCGCATCCTCTTCCAGATCGAGGAGGCGGCGAAAAACCTGTCGGACGAGGATCGAGCCGCGATCCGACGGGAGAGAGCCGGGCCGCTCCTCGAGGAGTTCAAGGCCTGGCTCGACCTGGCCGAGCTCCAGGCTCTGCCGAAGCCGCCCTTCGGCAAGGCGGTCGGCTACGCGAAGAATCAGTGGGCGGCTCTGACGCGCTATCGCGACGACGGTCGCTTGGCGATCTCGAACAATGCCGCGGAGAGGGCGCTCCGTCCCCTCGCGGTGGGGCGCAAGAACTGGCTCTTCTTCCAGCGGGAGGGCGGCGGCAGGACGGCGGCAATCCTGATGAGCCTCTTGATGACCGCCAAGGCGGCCGGAATCCACCCCGGGGACTACTTCAAGGACGTCCTGTTGCGGATCTCGACCTGCACCGACGCCAGGCTCCTGACCCCGCACGCCTGGAAGTCGCACTTCGAAGCCGAAGTCACCGCCCGGCGCAACGAAATCCTCGAGAAAATCCTCGCCGCCTGAATCACCCCGTCAAGACGGGCGTGAGCGAACGCTTACGATTTCCGCATCCAGACCATTCTCAGTCAGACCGGGAACTACCCGAGCGAGAACTTCGGCTTCTGGATGGATTCCGCGGGTGACTATAGCGGGGACGGTCACCCGGACATCATCGTCGGTAACAATAGCTCCGCCCCCGGGGTCACCAGTAAGGCATACCTGCTCCTCGGGGGACCCGGAGCCGACGCGGTTCCAGACCTGGTCTTCTCGTCGGGGGTCCTGGACGACTGCTTCGGATACAGGGTGGCCGGCATTGGAGACCTCAACCACGACACGTACTCGGACATTGGCATATCGGCGTGGTGCCACGGCGGCGGTAGGGGCCGCGTATACGTCTACTTCGGTGGTCCCTCCGGCGACAACCTCGCCGACCTGGTGATCGAAAGCCCGGACCCAGGCGGCCAATTCGGCCAGGCGCTGAGTCAAGCCGGTGACTGGAATGGCGACGGGTACACGGATCTAATCGTGGGCGCCCTAGGGTCTGGCCGCGCTTATGTCTACTACGGTGGCCCAAACACCGACGCATGGCCGGATTTCACCTTCACTGGCCCGAGCTTTTTCGGGCAGGTCATTACCTGCCCGGGAGACCTCAGTGATGACGACATGACGGATCTGGTCATCAGCGCGAACCGAGCGCTCGACTGCCGCACGGGCCAGGTCTTCGTCTATTTCGGGGCGCGACCGCCCAACGCGACCCCGGACCTCACCATGAGCGGGACGGGATGTTCCCAGTACTTTGCGAATCCCCTCGTCGGTGTCGGCGATGTGAACGGGGACGGGTCCCGGGACCTGCTCCTCGGCAATCCACAATATCCCAGTGAAAGCGTGTACCTCGGCCGGTCGCTCGTCTACTTCGGCGGGTCTGGTATGGACGCCATCCCCGATCTCACCTTCTATGGGGAAGTCAACAGAGACGTCTTTGGAATCGGCAGCGGACCCGGCGACCTGGACGGTGACGGCTACGCCGATCTCCTGATCGACGCGCCCAGGAGCGATCTGGGCGGAGGCGACGCGGGACGCCTCTACGTCTATCGCGGCGGTCCCGACATCGACACGACTCCCGAGATGTCCATTGTGGGGGAGCGGCCGGGCGACGAGTTCGGGTACACCACG
>MGUL01000147.1:6501-6597 GCA_001800005.1 Elusimicrobia bacterium RBG_16_66_12
GGGCTTCAATGCCGACGGCTTGAAAGAGATTGCTACGGTGGCGCCCAGCAACCGTGAAGCCAGTACCGGGGCGGGAAAGATCTACATCCTCTCGGT
>MGUL01000147.1:6628-6970 GCA_001800005.1 Elusimicrobia bacterium RBG_16_66_12
CTGACGCACGTCGCGGAGCAGTTCCTGGACGAGATGGCGCTCTTCCAACTGCCGATCGAGGCGACCGACCCCGATGTTCCACCACAGACGCTCACGTTCTCGCTGGAGCCCGGTACACCCTCTGGGGCCACGATCCATCCACAGCCGGGCGTGTTCGCCTGGACTCCGGAGGAGGACCAGGGACCCGGGAGCTACCCGATCACCGTGCGGGTCGTGGACAACAGCACTCCCCCCCAGAGCGACACGATGACGTTTGTGGTTCAGGTGCGCGAAGTGAATCGGCCTCCGGTGATCGCGGTGCCGGGGCCGCAAGGGGTGGATGAGGGAGCTCCGGTGGACTTC
>MGUL01000147.1:6994-7348 GCA_001800005.1 Elusimicrobia bacterium RBG_16_66_12
CCAATACCCTCGAGTTTGCCCCGGTCGCACCGTCGCCCCCCGAGGCTTCCATCGATCCCATGACCGGCGTGGTGTCCTGGCTGACTATGGACAACGGCGCGCTCACCCTGCGGGTGCAGGGGAGTGACGGCGTGGGCGGCGTGGCCACCGCCGACGTCCCGGTCACGGTCTCCAACGTCGCCCCCACGGTCAGCATGGTGGGCCCGGCCTCGGGCTCGGTCCATCCGGTTGGCCAGCAAGTCCTCTTCACAGGCTGGTTCACCGACCTGGGCTCGGCTGACACGCACACGGCACAGTGGAGCTTTGACGGTATCCGTTCGGTGACACCCACCCTCCCGTAGCCTGGGGCGTAGC
>MGUL01000148.1:0-295 GCA_001800005.1 Elusimicrobia bacterium RBG_16_66_12
CAGATGGCGGCCGTCGCCCTCGCCCCGGCGCTCTTCGCCGTCGTGCCCGCGGCCGCGGTCTGGGCCGTCAGCGGCGGCCTCCTCCTTTTCCCCGCAGCTCTCTATGCCCGCTACCGGCTGAGCCTGCGCGACTCGCCGCGCCTCGACAAGGTCAAGACCGTCATGGACCTGGCTCTGGGCGCCTACTCTGGAGCCCTCTTCATCGCGGCGCCCAGCCTGGTCGCGGTGCTCACCGGCGCGGGCCTGCTCGCGTCCGCCGTGCCTGCGGCGGGCCTCCTCGCCGGGCTGGCCGTGC
>MGUL01000148.1:348-3547 GCA_001800005.1 Elusimicrobia bacterium RBG_16_66_12
GCCGCGGCCGCGACCGGCGGCTTGGCCCTGGCGCCTCTCCTGGGACTGATGGCCCTGCCCGCGATGACGACCATCTCCTTCTTCCTCGGACGACTGATCTCCTCGGCCGAGACGGGCGCGCCTTTCTCCGTGCCCGGCTCGCTGCAGAAGATCCGCTTCCCGGCCTTCCAGTGGGTGATGACCGGCGTGGTCTTCGCGCTGCTGACCGGCTATTCGGCCGTGCACACGAACCTGGCGTTCATCGCCTGGAATATCCTGGGCATGCGTTCGCCGGCCGCCTGGGACAAGACCCAGCCCCTTTGGAAGAACATCCTCAATAAGGCCGCCAACTTCGATGTGGCCTATCTCGGGCTCCTCGCCTTCACGGCCGCCACCGGCTTCACCAGCCCGCTGACCTTCCTGGTCATCGCCTTCGCGGGCGAGCGGGCCGCCGTCTGGACGGAGAAGCTGATGACCCGATTCCTGCCGCGCGCTCAGCCCGAGGCCTCGACTTCGGCGGCGCCGGCGACGGACCCGTCCGCCGACGAGAAGTCTTCCCGCTGGCCGCGATATCATTATTGGGCCAAGACCGGCGCGCTCCTCTCGGCGATGGCCGGCATCGGCGTGATCATGGGCTTCACGGTGTTCGGCTTCACCAGCCTGCTCAAGAGCATGATCCCGGCCGCGCTCCTCGCCTTCATCCCGTTCTTCTTCGCCCACAAGATCATCAAGGCCTTGATGAAGTCCGTGCCGGCCGACGAGGCCGCGGACCCGGAGTTCTTCTCCACCATGCGCGACCTGCGCGAGCGCATCAACGCGGGCCGCCGCGCGGCGGGCAAGAAGGAGATCCCGATGCCCGAGATGGTCATCGATCCTCTGCCGGTGCCCAACGCCTACGCGACCGGCCGCAGCCCCTTCAAGGCCCTGGTCGGCGTGACCGCGGCCATCAAGGAGATGACCCTGGACGCGGAGAATGTCCGCACGGGCGTGGCGCGACTGATCTCGGGCGCGCCGGCCGACTCCAAGGCCTTCCGGGTCTTCCGTCTGGCGGTGGCCGGCTCGGTCTCGGGCGTCTCTCTGAAGGCGACGCCGACCGAGGTCCAGTCCGCCGTGCTGAAGGCCGACCGCGCCGAACTCAAGGCCCTGGGCGTGCGCATGCTGCGCGGCGTCCTCGGTCACGAGTTCTCCCACGTGATGGACCGTCACATGCTCTCGGGCTCCGTCGCGGGGGCCATCTCGGCTTCCATCGCCTTCGCCTCCTACGGGATCATGTGGGCGGTGGGCCACGCGCAGATCGCGGTCAAGAAGGCTTTCGACCGGATACTGGGCCGGCCTTCCGAGCCGGCCGACGCCGGCAAGAAGATCGTGGACCCGATCTCGATCGGGGTGGCGGGGAAGTCCCTGTTCGCTCTGGCCAAGCTCTTCGCCGCGCTCTGGGTCCCGGTCGTGGTCCAGATCGTGCAGATGGCCTCCTCGCGCAACAACGAGGGTATGGCCGACGAGGACGGCGCGCTGCTGAGTCAGGACCCGGAGTCCCTGGCCCTGGCGCTGGGGATGCTGACGACCTGGCGCCCCAAGGAGGGATTCGTCCTGCCCGGCGTCACCCTGCCGCGGATGGCGGCCCTGTCGCACCTGATGACGGTCAATCCTCTTCAGCAGGCGCATGAGGCCGGGGCCATGCCCCGGCTCGACGCCGTCACATCGGCGGTGGTGGGCAAAGGCGACGACTTCCTGTTCAACCTGTTCATCACGCATCCCGACACGATGGTCCGCATCTCGAAGCTGGCCGACATGGCCGAGGCCATGCGCGTCGCCAAGAACGGGGGGAGCGCCGGCACGCCGTCGGCGCAGGCGGAGTCTCGCAAGCCGGGCCGCGGCCAAGCCGGCATGACCCGCGTGGACGTGCTCTTGACCCTGGCGG
The DNA here is from genome assembly GCA_001800005.1 of Elusimicrobia bacterium RBG_16_66_12. Classification (GTDB taxonomy): domain Bacteria; phylum Elusimicrobiota; class Elusimicrobia; order UBA1565; family UBA9628; genus GWA2-66-18. The sequence continues at coordinate 2,249 of MGUL01000148.1, forward strand.
GGGTCGGTCTGCTGGCGATCGGGGGCGGCCTGGTCGCATTCGGTCCCGCGGTTGCCGCAGGGTTCGGCGTGGCGAAAGCGACCGGACTTCTGGCGATGGGAATCGGAGCCAATCTCATCGGCTGGCCGATGCTGAGGCGTGGGGACGACATGGAGGATGCCGGAGACGGACTGTCTGATCCCGGGGAGGTGTGGGGGGGCATCGCTTTCATCTTTGGAGGCGCCTTCGCCGCGCTCGTGGGCGCTTGGTGGATCGCGGCCTCTCTCGGGCTCGTCTCCGTGGTCGGCGGCGCGGCGATCGCCGCGGGCTCGGTGCTGTCGGCCGGAGCCGGGAAGATCGGCAAGCATGACGGGATCGTCCTGGACGAGGCGCTTCGAGGGAAGGTCGAGTCGGACCTAGCCGCCCTGCGCCCCATGAGCGGGTTCCTGGGATACTCCGTCTCGATGGGTATCCCGAACCATCCGACCCCGCACATGCGCGAGCCGCACGTGATGGTCCGCATGAGCCACCCACTCGACATCGTCAACCGGCCGGAGATGCTCCGCCGGGCCGGAGGCTTGCTCGTGGTCTACGATTTCGCCGGCCATGAGGGCGTCGAGACGATGAAGGCGGTCCTGTCGGAAACGGCCTCCGAAGCCTAGCCGGAGCCGCGCTTGAGGTCTTCGAGCGTGGCCGGCCGGCTGTACGCGTCGGTCACGAGCGCCGTGCCGCGATCTTCGCCATGCGCTCGACCAGGAACTTCTGCGCATGCGCGGCGGCTTCCTCGTGGGTCCGGAAGTGGTAAAGACCTTTCGGGATGAAAGCCGCGTCGCCGGTCGGCAGGCCGCGCAGATCGTCGTTGAATCGCGCCCCCTGAGCCAAAAGCTCGCCTGAAGCGGAAAACGAAAGAGGCGCTTCGCGGCGGCGGCCGATGATCCTCATGTTCCAAGTATAGCAGGGATTCTCATCGCCGCCAGCCCCGGAGAGGTCGGGGGCCCATGAGGGGAGGCCAAGGTCCCTCGGTTCGTTGGGACCAATGCCGGAGAGGGCTTGGGCCCTAGGACCCGTCATAGCCCACGACGACGCCGTTATAATCATGGCAGATGACGCACCCGAGGAATAACACGATGAAGATCCTGCGCTCGGCGCTCTCTCTCGAGATCGCCTTCTCCCTCGTCGTCCTCTCCCCCGGAAGCGGCGCTTGGGCGCAATTCTCCGAGGTCGCCGGCGCGCGCGCCTCCGCCTCGTCCTCCGGTCTCGGCGCCGCGGGCGCGGCGAAGGGCTCCGCCTCGATTCCCGCCGCCACGCTCTCGATCTCCG
>MGUL01000148.1:3704-4059 GCA_001800005.1 Elusimicrobia bacterium RBG_16_66_12
ACCGGCGCGCCGGTCACCGACGCCTCGGGCCAGCTGGCGCAGACGAGCCGGTCCCTGGCCGAGCCTGACGCCCGGCAGGAAACGGTCATCGGCCGCCTCTATGATTCGCCTAAGACACGGAGCAGTTCCGCGTTCTCCGTGGCCGCCGCCTTGGGCCTGAGCCGCTCCTTGCTGGCCAAGTCCGGCAAAGCCTCGAAGAAGGACCGCACCCCCGATTCCGGCGACAAGCACGACGGCACGGGCCGCCCGGTCCAGGGCGACGGCGATATCGACGAGATCGGAAACCCTCGGCGTTCCGGCGGCGAGGGCGGCCCGTACGACGCCTCCGATCCGGACGGCTGGCGCGGCGGCTCCT
>MGUL01000148.1:4074-10230 GCA_001800005.1 Elusimicrobia bacterium RBG_16_66_12
CGGCGGCGGCCGTGGCCGCGACCGCGATCATCAGCCCTCTCGTCATCCTGCCCCTGGTCCTGGTCTCGCTGGTCCTCCACGAGATCGGCCACGCGAAGGCGGCGGCCAGGCTCGGCGACCCGACGGCCACCCTGCAGGGCCGCGCCAGCTTCAACCCGCTGCGCTGGGGCACGCACATCGACCCCGTGATGACCGTCCTGCTGCCGATCGCGACCTTCCTCACCAGCGGCTTCATCTTCGGCGGGGCCAGGCCGGTCCCGGTGGAGCCTTCCTATTTCAAGAACCCGGTCAAGGACATGGCCAAGGTGGCCTTCGCGGGTCCCGCTGTGAACCTGGTCCTGGCCGGCGCGGGCGCCCTGGCTTACGCGGGCGCGGTGGCGGGCGGCCTGGGGGCCGCCCTGCTCGGGGCCCTGGTCAGTTTCATCTTCCTCAATTCCGTGCTGGCGGTCTTCAACCTCCTGCCGGTCCGGCCCCTGGACGGCGGCCACATCCTGGCGGCCTTCCTGCCCAGCGGGGTCTCCGCCAAGCTCGATTCCTTTTATGACCGCCTCGGCGCCTTCGGGATGATCCCGATCATCGTCATCGCGATCCTGGGAGGAGGCGCCATCGTCGGTTTGGGCACGGTCATCACCCAGCTCCTGATCGGCGCCTCCCTCGGCGTGACGGGCGTCCAGCTGGCCGGCGCGGCCCTGCCCGCCATGGCCGCGCTCGGCATGCTGATGGGCCAGGCCCGGCCTTCCACGATCCCGACCGTGACCGCCGCGGCCGACTCCGCGCGCCCGGTGGACTTCGTGGTGGTCTTCTCGGGCGCCAAGACCTTGACGAAGGACCTCCACCTCTCTCAGGTCGACCCGGCCCAGGCGTCCTACGTCTCGGCCTACGAGAACGTCCAGCGGGCCCTGCTGGCGCAGGTCGCCGCGGTCGGCCTCGACCCCGAGACCCTGGCCTCATACAACGCGACCCCGCTGGCGGCCTACAGCCGCATCAACGCGGCGACGCTGCGCGTGGACTCCTCCCGGGCCGCCGAGTTCGAGGCCCTGCTGCGCGCCTCGGGCCATCGGGTCTTCAACAACGACCGCCGCAAGATCATCACTCCGGTCCCGGTCAAGCCCGAGGAAGCGGACCCCAGCCTATGGGGGGCGGTCACCATCGAGGAGAACCTCCAGATCACCAACGCCGCCTCGGTCCAGGCGATCGCCGAAGGCCGCTGGGGCAAGCCCGAGATGAGCCCGTGGCAGCGGCTCGTGCGCCGGCTGCTGCACCCGTTCACGAAGGATGAGCCGGCCCAGCCCAAGATCGGCGTCATCGACAGCGGCGCCGACGTCACGCATCCGCTCTTGAAGCGCGTCAAGGAGGTCAAGAACGTGACCTCCGGCGCGAACGTCGACGACATCGGCCACGGCTCCTGGGTCACCAGTATGGTGCTGTCCTACGCGCCCTGGGCCAAGAACACCACGCACTACAAGACGTTCGTGGACGGCGGGGCCGGCTTGGACGACATCTTGAAGGCCCTGACCGCCGCGGCCAACGACGGCAACCTCGTGATCTCCAACTCCTGGGGCGACGACTCGGGCGACCCCGAGGGCCCGGACTCGCAACTGGTCCGCAAGCTCGCCGAGGAAGGCCACATCATGGTCTTCGCGGCGGGCAACGCGGGTTCCGGCAAGAACACCATCGGCGCTCCGGCCATCGTCACCTACAAAGACGCCGAGACCGGCGCCGTTCGCGTGCTCGCCGTGGCGGCCTCCGACAAGAACAAGAAGGCCGCCTACTTTTCGTCCCGCGGGCCCGGCTCCCGCAAGACCAAGGATATCCCCGGTTATCCGCACCGGCCCGACTTGATGGCCGTCGGCTACAACACCGAGGGCGCCTGGCCCGCCGGCCTGGGCGGCGCCGACCGCCGGGACCCCGTCCAGGGGCCGCTGAAGGCCATCTCCGGCACCTCGATGTCCACCCCGGCGGTGGCGGGCGCGATCGCTCTGCTGATGATGATGTTCGGCGTGACCGAGAAGGGCGCCAAGCTCGACGCGATCGTGAACGCCCTGATGGGCACGCTGGAGAAGACCGGCAAGAACGGCCCCGACGACGAGGGCGAGGGCTTCATGAACGTGTCGGCCGCCTACAACAAGCTTCTGGCGCTGTTCGGCGGGCCGAGGGCTTGAGAGGACCCATGCCCTCCTCCGCTGATTCCGCGATGGTCATCGTCGAAGACGACGACCATTTCCGCGAGACCTTCATCGACGTGATGTCGCTGAAGGGCGTCGAGGTCACCGGCGCGCGCAACGGCGACGAGGCCATCAAGGCCCTCAAGCAGACGCGCCCCTCGGTCATCATCATGGACGTGCAGCTCCCCGACGTGCACGGCTTCGACTTGTGCAAGCGGGTCAAGCGCCTGGAAGGCTACAAGGACACGCCCGTCATCTTCGTCTCCGCCTCCTCTCAGTACTCCGACCCGCGCGACCGCGCCGAGGGCATGCTCGCCGGCGCCTCGCAGTTCCTCCCGAAGCCGATCGCGGTCGAGAAGCTCTGGGCGGAGATCGAGGGCGTGATGCGCTCTCTGCGCCCGAGCTGAGAGTCCCGCGCCGCGCTCCTAGATGGAACGTTGCGTCGGAATTGGTTTGCTTGCCGCGCCGCGCCGGAACAGCTACAATGACCGTCATCTTCCCGATACCCGTGCAGAGGAGTCCAAAATGAGAAGCCGAAGCATTTTCGCCCCGGCCGTCCTGGCCGGCCTGGCCGTCGTTCTGTCCGCGGGCCGCGCCTGGTCCGAGACGCGCGACACCTCGGTGCCCAACAACTTCCTCAACGTCTACGCCGGGTTCACCAGCGTCAACAACACCACCGTCAAGACGACCGGCAACGACGCGTCCTGGATCGGGCAGACCTCCGGCAAGTCCTTCACGCTGACGATGAAGAACCTCAAGCAGGAGAACAGCGTCTGGGGCGGCTTCGGCGGCGGACATTGGTTCACGCAGGTTCCCGTCTCGCTGGGTATCTCCGGCACGATGGACTTCTTCCCGGCGGTCATCAAGGAGCAGACGACGAAGGACTTCACGACGGTGGTCAACGGCGTGGACACGACCGCCAACTACATCTCCTACACGAAGTACAACACGGAAGTCATCCAGATGGTCCCCGGCTTCAACCTCCTCGTGGGCGTGCCGCTGAAGTTCGCCCGCGTCTACGCCGGCATCGGGCCCGGCATGTTCATGTCGTTCTACACCTTCACGATGAAGTCCGCCGGCCGCGTCACCGGCTACGCGACCGCCATGGACACCAAGATCGGCTACAACGCCTTCGTGGGCTCGGATTTCTTCATCGCGCGCAACTGGTCGGTCTTCGTCGAGGCCAAGTACTCGGAGGTCAACGATCTGGCGTTCACCCCCGCCTCGAGCCAGGTGGGCGGCCGCAAGATCACGGACACCTACGACAGCATCAAGACCCAGCGCCTGGCCATCGGCGGCTCCTACCACTTCTAAAGGATGAGGCGCTTTGGTCTCGCGTCGGCGCTGCTCGCGGCCGGGCTGGCGGGCTGCGCTCCGTCCGGCTTCGTGGAGACCACCGCCAACGTCATCGACGAGATGACGGCCTTCCGCGACGCCCGCAAGAAGAACACCCGGGAGGGCTGGGAATCCTTCATCCGCCAGTATCCCGACAGCGGCAAGGCCGCGCAGGCCAAGCAGTGGATCCAGATGATGCCTGAGGCCCGCGCCGACGAGGCGCTGGTCAAGCGCGAACTGGCGAAGGCGGAGGCCGAGCGCGCCGAACGCCTGCGCCTGCAGGAGGATCTGAAGCGCCATGAGGATGAGCGCCTGGCGCAGGCGGCCCGGCATCAGGAAGAGGAGAGGCGCAAGCAGGAGGAGGAGGCCAAGCGCCTCGCGGCCGAGAAGCTGGCCCAGGCCGCGGCTCAGGCCCAGACCCAGGTCGCGGCTTCCACCGCGGCCGTCGCGATGCTGGCCGACCTCCAGCGCCGCATGGACGATCTCGAGAAGCGCGAGCGGGCCTTGAAGGCGCGGGAGGACGAACTCGCCAAGGCCGCCGCCGCGGCGGCCGTCGCCGCCGCCGCGCCCTCTCTCGCCGACGACATCGACCTCGTGCCGAAGGGCGGCCTGCCGCAGAGCGACGAGAACTTCGCCGTCGTCATCGGCGTGGAGAAATATCGCGACATCGCGGCCGGCGCGGACTACGCGGAGAGGGACGCGCGCACGGCCATGCTCTACCTGCGCGACTACCTGGGCGTGCCGGAGCAGAACATCAAGCTCCTGACGGGCGAGCGCGCGTCGCGCTCGGATTTCGCGAAGATCCTGGAGCTGTGGCTGCCCCTGCAGGTCACGCCCGAGTCGAAGGTCTACATCTACTATTCCGGCCATGGCGCCCCGGACCCGAACAGCCAGCAGGCCTACCTTCTGCCGTATGACGGAGACCCCAAGGCCCTGGAACTGACGGCCTACCCTCTCAAGCGGCTTTACGAGAAGCTCGGCGCCCTCTCCGCCAAGCAGGTGATCGTGGCCTTGGACAGCTGCTTCTCGGGCGCGGGCGGGCGTTCCGTGATCGCGCAGGGCGCGCGGCCGCTGATGGCGAAAGTCGAGGAGGGCAAGCTGGACCCCTCCAAGAACATCACCGTTTTCGCCGCCGCCTCCAGCGACGAGATCACCGGCAGCTACGAGCCGCAGAAGCACGGCCTCTTCACCTACTATTTCCTGCGCGGCCTGCGCGGCGACGCCGACGCCGACAGCGACGGCTGGGTCTCGGTGGACGAGGAGTACGCTTATCTGAAGAAAAACGTGAGCCGCCAGGCCAACCGCGACTCGCGCCAGCAGACCCCGCAGCTGCAGCCCGATCTCGCGCTGCGCAAGGACAAGGGCGCCCTGCGCCTGTCCAAGACCGCGAAATGAACCGGCGCCGAGGCGCGCTTGACACTCACCGGACGTCCTGCTATCATGAATCCGCAAGCCGTTCCTCCCAGGAGACCGCCCCGATGGCCGAGATCCAGCTGACCGACGACACCTTCGACAAAGAGGTTTTGGAGTCCGCCCAGCCCGTGCTGGTCGATTTCTGGGCCCCGTGGTGCGGTCCGTGCCGGATGCTGACCCCGATCATCGAGGAACTCGCCAAGGAGTACGCCGGGAAGGTCAAGGTGGCCAAGCTCAACACCGACGAGCACCCCAACGCTCCGGGGCGCTTCCGGATCGCGGCCATCCCCACGATGCTCTTCTTCAAGGGCGGCAAGCTCGCCGACCAGCGCGTCGGCGTGCTCTCGAAGGCCGACATCAAGAAGATCCTCGACGGCCTGCTGGCCTGACGATTTTTCGTTCGTCCCGCCGTTCCTTTCGGCCTTCCGCCGATGAAACCCCGTCTCTACCTGATCGACGCCCACGCCTACCTTCATAGGGCCTACCATGCGCTCCCGCCGCTGACGAACTCCAAGGGGGAGCCGGTGGGGGCCCTCTACGGCTTCGCCCGCACCCTCCTCCAGATCCTCAGGCGCGACAAGCCCGAGGCCCTGGCCGTCTGCTACGACAGCCCCGGCCCGACCTTCCGTCACAAGGCCTATCCGGACTACAAGGCGACCCGCAAGGAGATCGACCCCGACTTGGTGACCCAACTCTCCCAGGCCAAGCCCTTGGCCGAGGCGATGGGTTTTCACTGCGTCGAGAAGACGGGCTATGAAGCGGACGATCTCATGGCCACGATGGCCCGCAAGGCCGTCGAGGCCGGCTGGGAAGCGGTCCTGGTCACGGGAGATAAAGACGCCCTCCAGCTGGTCGGTCCCGGCGTGCGGGTGTTCAACGCCTCGAAGAACGCCTGGATGGACCCGCCCCAGATCGCGGAGAAGCTCGGCGTGCCGCCGGAGCAGGTCGTCGACTACCTGGCCATCGTGGGCGACAGCTCGGACAACGTCCGCGGCCTCAAGGGCGTGGGCCCCGTGGGGGCTTTGAAGCTGTTGAAGGCCTACGGCTCGCTGAGGGGGGCCATCGCCGCGGCCCGCAAGGGCGACAAGGCCCTGACCCCGAAGCTCGCTCAGACCCTCAAGGATGGAGAGAAGGACGCGGACCTCGCGCTGCGCCTCATCGAGCTCGATCGCGGCGTCCCTCTCGACGCGTCCGTCGAGGACTGCCGGGTCAAGGAGCCCGACCCGGTCAAGCTCACCGCAGG
>MGUL01000148.1:10268-17293 GCA_001800005.1 Elusimicrobia bacterium RBG_16_66_12
CAAGGAGCTGGGGGGCACGCCCTCGGAGGAACCGCTCGTCCGCGCGTCGGCCGCCGCGCCCGCCGGCGAGCCGGAGAAAGTCGACCTGCGTTCCATCGCCAAGGACCTGGCCAAAGCCGAAGTCCTGCTCGTCGCCGCCGTGCCGGACGCCGCCGGAGAGGGGGAACTGCTGACCGTCTCCCGCGTGCGGCTGGCCCTGGGCCTGGAGGACGGCCGCACGGCCGTCCTCGACGAGTCCGCCGCCCGGCAGAAGCCCGTCGCGGCCGTCTTGGGAGGTCGGGCGCTGAAGGTCGGCTGGGACCTGAAGGCCGCGCGCGCCGCGCTCGACGTCGCGGGACTCGAGCTGGCGGGTCCTGATTTCGACTGCAAGCTGGCCGCCTACTGCTTGGACCCCGGCGCCGCCAAGGACCCCAAGGAGATCGACGCCGAGGCCGCGGCGCTCGCCCGCGTCGCCGCCTCCAGCGGGCGCGAGGCCTTGGTCGCGAAGATGCGCCAGGCCGAGGTCCTCGAGCTGTTCGAGAAGGTGGAGATGCCTCTCTGCTCGGTCCTGCGCGACATGGAGCGCGCCGGCATCCTCGTCGATGAGGCCTACCTGCGCGAGCTGTCCAAGGAGTTCGACGCCTCCCTGGCCCAGCTCCAGAAGGAGATCGACGCCCTGGCGGGCTCGCCGCTGAACCCCCAGTCGCCCAAGCAGCTGGGAGCGGTGCTCTTCGACAAGCTCGGACTGGACGTCGTGCATAAGACCGCCAAAGGCGGACGCTCCACCGACGAGGAGACGCTCCAGGTCCTGGCCGCCTCGCACGCCCTGCCCGGGAAGGTGCTGGAATACCGCGAGATCGCCAAGCTCGAATCCACCTACGTCCAGGGCTTGCTCCAGCGCCTGGACCCGGCGACCCGGCGGGTCCACACGACCTACGACCAGACGGGGACCTTGACCGGACGCCTTTCCAGCCTCGACCCGAACCTCCAGAACATCCCCACGCGCAGCGAGGCGGGCCGCCGCATCCGCCGCGCCTTCGTAGCGCCCAAGGGCAAGCTTCTTGTCTGCGCCGATTACTCGCAGATCGACCTGCGCGTGCTGGCCCACGAGTCCGAGGACCCCGCGCTGACGGAGTCCTTCATCCGGGGCGTCGACATCCATCGCCGCACCGCGTCGGAGATCTTCCGCGTCCCCGCAGAGAAAGTGACGGACGACCAGCGCCGCGCGGCCAAGGCCGTCAACTTCGGCATCGTCTACGGCCAGACCGCCTTCGGCCTGGCCGCCCAGCTCGGCGTCTCCCAGCAGGAGGCCGGGGCCTACATCAAGAGCTACCTCGAGCGCTACCCCGGCGTCTCCGCCTGGGTCGAGCGGAACCTGGAGGATGCGCGCCGCAAGGGCTGCGTGCGCACCCTGCTCGGGCGCGTGCGCTGGCTGCCGGACCTCGCGGCCAAGAACGCGTCCCTGCGGCAGTTCACGGAACGCGCCGCGCGCAACACGCCCATCCAGGGCGGCTCGGCGGACATCATCAAGCTCGCGATGCTCGAGGTCGCCGCGGAGCTGGCCAAGGGCAGGCGGGGCGCCAGGATGCTCCTCCAGGTGCACGACGAGCTGGTCTTCGAGGTGGAGAAGTCCGAGGCCCGCTCCTTCGCCTCCTGGGTCCGGGGCGTGATGGAGGGGGCCGTGAAGCTCCGCGTCCCCCTGGTCGTCGACGCGAAGGCGGGAGCGAACTGGCAGGACATGGAGAAGATCAAGTGACTCGCGTCTTCCGGCACGATCCCATCGACTTCCGCGGTTTGCCTCCCAGCCTCAAGGCGCTGATCCTGCTGAACGCGGGGGTCTTCCTCGTCCAGTTCTTGGGCTATCCGCTCATCTCCCTGCTGGGCCTGGTCCCGGAGCGAGTCGCGCAGTGGCCCCTGCCCGAGTTCTGGCGCTTGGTCACCTACCTTTTCCTTCATGGCGGCTTCCTCCACCTTCTGTTCAACCTCTTCGCGCTGTGGATGTTCGGCTTGCCGGTCGAGTCGCAGTGGGGGGGCGGCGAGTTCCTGAAGTACTACTTCCTCTGCGGCCTGGGAGCGGCGCTGACCTCGGTGGCCCTCGACCCGCATTCGACGATCCCCATCATCGGCGCGTCGGGCCCGGTCTACGGCCTGCTCGTCGCGTTCGCGATGCTCTACCCGGACGCGGTGGTCTACCTCTACTTCCTGATCCCGGTGAAGGCCGCGCACATGGCCATCCTCTTCGGAGTCGTCGAGTTCTTCATGGGGGCCAGCCACGCCACGCCGGGAGTCGCCCGCTTCGCGCATCTGGGCGGCATGGTCACGGGCTATCTCTACATCCGCTGGTGGTGGGTCTGGAAGCTCAAGCTCAAGACGGCCTTCAGGAGCATGATCTCGGGCGGCGCGGACGACGAGCTCGCGGCCCCGCGGCGCCCCGTCCGTCGCCGCGCGCCGGCCGCTCCCCGGGCCCCGGACGGCGACATGGCCGAGATCGACCGCATCCTCGACAAGATCCTCGACACGGGGCTGGAATCGCTGACGGAGAACGAACGCGCGCTGATGCGCCGATATTCCGAGAGGAACAAGCCTTCGTGAGGCCGAGGCGATTCGTCGTGGGCCTGACCGGAGGCATCGGCACGGGGAAGTCGGCGGCGCTGGCCGAGTTCGAACGCCGCGGGGCCGCGGTCTTCTCCCTGGACCGGATCGCGCATGAGCAGGCGCGTCGCGGACGCGAGGGCTACCGCGCGATCGTGCGGGTGTTCGGCCGCGGGATACTCGACGAGAAGGGGAGGATCGACCGGAGCGCCCTCGGCGAACTCGTGTTCCGCGACAAGGCCGCCGGGGCTCGCCTGGAGCGGGCCGCGCATCCTCCGATCCTGCGCGAGATGGACAGGCTCGTCGGGCGGCTGCGCGGAGTTGTCGTGGTCGACGTCCCGCTCCTGTTCGAGAAGGGGCTCCAGGACCGCTTCGACGCGACGGTCCTGGTCTGCTGCCGTCCGCAGACCCAGGTACGACGGGTCGTCAAACGAGACGGGCTGTCCGCCGCGGAGGCTCGACGGAGGATGGCGGTCCAGTGGCCGCTGGCCAGGAAGAGGGCTCTCGCGGACTACGAGATCGACAACGACGGGTCTTTGTCCGAACTGCGCGCCCGGGTGAAGTCGCTGCACTCCGAGCTCACGCTTTTATACGGAGGAAAGTAGAATGGAAACGCCGATCAAGACGTCCGAGCAGTCCAAGAGCCCCGAGCCGGCCCCGGCGGCCGTCCCCGCCGCGCCGGCGGCGCCGCTCAAGCCGCTCGAGACGGCCGAGCTCGCCAAGAAGACGATCTCCGAGCTCAACGCCATCGCCCGCGAGCTCAAGCTCGAGGGGGTCAGCGGCCTGCGCAAGCAGGAGCTGATCGCCAAGATCGTCGAGGGCCAGCTGAAGGCCAACGGCATGATCTTCGACGAGGGCGTGCTCGAGGTCCTGCCCGACGGCTTCGGCTTCCTGCGCTCGACCGACTACTCGTACCTGGCCGGCCCCGACGACATCTATATGTCCCCGTCGCAGATCAAGAAGTTCGGCCTGCGCAAGGGCGACACGGTGGCGGGCTTCGTGCGCCCTCCGAAGGACGGGGAGCGCTACTTCGCCCTGCTCCAGGTCAAGCGCATCAACGGTGTCGACGCGGAACTGCTCAAGGAGCGCCCGCTCTTCGACAACCTGACGCCCCTGCACCCCGACGAGCGCTTCACCCTGGAGACCTCCCGCGAGGAGGTCACCACGCGCCTGATGGACCTCATCTGCCCCATCGGCAAGGGCCAGCGCGCCCTCATCGTGGCCCCGCCCAAGACCGGCAAGACCATCATCCTCCAGAAGCTGGCCAACGCCGTCGCCAAGAACCACCCGCAGACCGTCATCCTGGTCCTGCTCATCGACGAGCGCCCCGAGGAGGTGACCGAGATGCAGCGCTCGATCAAGGGCGAGGTGATCGCGTCGACCTTCGACGAGCCGGCCGAGCGCCACGTGACGGTCTCGGAGATGGTCCTGGAGAAGGCCAAGCGCCACGTCGAGATGGGCAAGGACGTCGTCATCCTGCTCGACTCGATCACGCGCCTGGCCCGGGCGTACAACACCTGCACGCCGTCGTCGGGCCGGGTGCTCTCCGGCGGCCTCGAGGCCACCTCCCTGCAGCGCCCGAAGCGCTTCCTGGGGGCCGCGCGCAACGTCGAGGAAGGGGGCAGCCTCACGATCCTGGCGACCGCGCTGATCGACACGGGCTCGCGCATGGACGAGGTCATCTTCGAGGAGTTCAAGGGCACCGGCAACTCCGAGGTGTACCTGGACCGCAAGCTGGCCGACCGGCGCATGTTCCCCGCCATCGAGATCAACCGCACGGGCACGCGCAAGGAGGAGCTGCTGCTGAGCGAGGACGACCTCAACAAGATATGGATCCTGCGCAAGGTGCTGGCCCCGCTGCAGTCCGTCGAGGCGATGGACCTGCTGCGCGAGAAGCTCCTGTCCACGAAGTCGAACAAGGACTTCATGAAGGCCATGGAATTGTCCAACTTGGCCGGATGATGCGCGCGCTCGCCGCGTTCGCCGCCCTTATGGCCCTCGGGCCCGCCTCCGCGACGGTCCCGGCGGCCTCGGACTTCGAGCGCTTCTCCGTTCTGACCCAGGCGGGACTCGACGAGCCTCCGCCCGCGCTCCTGGCCTCGAGCCGCCGCCTTCTGTACGCCGAGCATCGCGTGCGGAAGGGCGAGTCCTGGGCCGGCGCCGTCGCGAAGGCCTACGGCACCACTCTCAACGCGCTGCAGGCCACCAACGACAACGAGTTCGTGCTGATGTATCCCGGCATGCGCATGACGGTCCTCAACCGCGACGGCAAGCTCTACGAGGTCAAGAAGGCCTCCGAGACGCTGGACCAGGTCGTCTCGCGCTACCAAAGGGACAAGGAAGGCGCGCGGAAATTGAAGGAGCTCATCGTGCGCGTTAATCAGCTTCCCGGCATCGCGCTGCTGGCCCCTTACGAGATGGAAAAAGGCGCGCGCCTGGTCATCCCGGGCGTCAGGGTGAACTTCGACACGTACCGGATCCCCTTCGAGACCGCCGCGTGGGGCCGCATCTCCTCTCGCTTCGGCTACCGCTTCCATCCCATCCTGAAGAGGCGCCGGCTCCATGACGGCGTGGACGTGGCCAAGCCCTACGGCACTCCCGTCTATCCCGCGCGCAGCGGCCGCGTCACCAAGGCCGGCTGGCACGAGGGCTACGGCCAGATCATCGAGATCCGCCACCCCAACGGGGAGTCCACCCGCTACGGCCACCTCTCCAAGATCATGGTCAAGGTCGGCGACGTCGTCTCGCGCGGCAAGACCATGATCGGGCGCGTGGGCTCCACCGGCATCTCCACCGGCCCGCATCTCCACTTCGAGGTGCGCGACAGGAACGGCCGGGCCAAGAACCCGCAGACGTCGATCGGACGGCGATGAGGCTCGCGCTGCGCGAGTCCGGCGTTCCGACGGGACCGCCCGTCGTGTTCCTCCACGCTTTCCCCTTGGCATCGGGGATGTGGGAGCCCCAACGCGAAGCGATGAAGAGCTTCCGCGTCCTCGCGCCGGACATGCGCGGCTTCGGCAAGACTCCTCTGGTCGCGCCCTTCCTGATCGAGCACATGGTCGACGATGTCTTGGAGACGTTGGACGGCCTGGGCGTGCCGCAGGCGGTGTTCGTCGGCAATTCGATGGGGGGCTACGTCGCCCTGAGACTGGCGGAGAAGGCCCCTCAGCGCGTGCGCGCCCTGGTCCTCTGCGACAGCCGCGCGGAAGCCGACGGCAACGAGGCCCGCCTCAAGCGCGCCGCCGCCATCGAGTCCGTCCGGGCCGGGGGGATGGCCGCCTTCGCCGAGCCGTTCCTGAAGGGGGCCCTGGCGCCTCAGACATGGACGAGGAGCCCGATGGCGGCGGACTTCCTGAGGCAGCTCATCGTGAAGGCCTCTCCGGAGGCCGTGATGAACGCGCTGGCGGCCCTGGCCGCCCGCACGGAGACCCTGCCCGCGCTGTCCGATTTCCGCTTTCCGGCCCTCATCCTGGTCGGCTCCGATGACCGGTTGACGCCCCTAGCCTGCTCCGAGACGATGCGGGGGCGCATCGCCGGCTCGGAGCTGCGCGTCGTCCCGGACGCCGGGCACTTCCCCAGCGTCGAGAATCCGGCGGTCTTCAACGACCGTCTGCTGACCTTCCTGAAACGGCTCTGAGGCGTCGGAGCGCGGCGCGGGCGCTGAAGCGGACGTCCTCGTTCTTGTCGGCGAGAGCCCGGCGGATGTCGAGAACGGCCTCGGAGTCGGGCGGCACGATCGCGCCGAGCGCGGTGACGGAGCTGGAGCGCACGCGCGGGTCGTCGTCGGACAGCGCGCGGCGCAGGGCGTCGACGGCGGTCGCGGCCGCAGCGCCGCGGCCGGCGAGCTCGTCGGCCGCGAAAGCGCGAAGACGCGGTTCCTCGGAGGAGAGCTGGGCGATGAGGGCCGGCACCGGATCCGCGGACGCCCGGCCCGTGCCCGCGTCGCGCACGAACGCGGGCGCGGTCTTCGCGGAAGGCGCGCGGCGGGCGACGGCGGGCGGCGCGTCCGGGATGTTCTCTCGTTGACGCGTCGGCGGAGCGGGCAGGCCCAGAGCCTTCGCCAGAGCCCCGAGGTCGAGCGGGAGCATCGCGGCCTCCGGGATCGCGGGCGAATCCGCGCCGATCGCGCGCGCGAGACTGCCGTCGTCCGGGACTTCGGGCGGCAGGACCCCCGTTGCCTTGTATGTCTGGAGGCGGCGCGCGATCAGGGTCGACCGGACCGCGGAGGAGATCGCCGACACCTGATACTCCCGGACGACCCGCGCGAGTTCTTCCCTTGCCTCTTCCTTGAGGCGGACCGTCGCCGGGGCTTGCGGCGCCCACTTGTCGAACTCCGCGAGCAGGGAGGCTTCCCCGACGGTGGCCGTCACGAAGCTCTCACGCTCATCGTCCATCCGCGCCGCGAGGGCGGCGAGCCGGTCTTCGAGTACAGCCGCCTCGCGCCGGACGTCCGG
>MGUL01000148.1:17322-18716 GCA_001800005.1 Elusimicrobia bacterium RBG_16_66_12
CAGGACGAGCCAGGCTGGACCCACGCCTATATGATAAACCTCACTGCCGGCGGATTCAAGAGGTTCGTCGAGAGATCCCCGATCCTCGGATAAGCCAAGGCTCCGGCGACGAGCTGGATTCTGGAGTACGAAACTTATCCACAAAATTATGCCGGCATAAATCGGCGGATAACTCCGATGTCGGCATAGAGGAGGGAGCCTATTCGACGGTGAAACCTAAGGTGATCCGGTACTCCCGCTTGCCGATCACGCGGGTGATGACCGTTCTCTGCCGAGGCTGGAGGGTCTGCCCGCCGTGCTCGACGGTGTCCATCTCGCGGCCGAGCGGCGGAGTCTCGCCCTTGGGCCAGACCATCTCCTGGAAGATCCGGTGGTAATGGAGGGTGGCGCCCACGACCCGGAAATTGAAGAAGTAGAGGGATTCCATCCGCGTGAAGATCGCATCCCCGACGGGAACGAACCCCGACCAGAAAGGATCCACGGCGATCAAGTCAGGGATGATCAGTATGTGTTCCGCGCGCCTGTTCCTATAATCCTTGAACTCCTCGTTCGTTCCGTCGCGGTATTGGACGTGAAGGTCGAAGTAGAAGCGGCGGTCCGGCGCCGCGGCGCTCAGATCGGAGCCCGGCTCCCTTCCTTGGTAGACCTCGTCCAAGATGTCCTGGAAGGTCTGTTTCTTCGCGGAGACGCCTGCCGGCCGCTGAACCTGCCGCGCGGCGGTCTTCGTCGCCGCCTGGATCTTCTGGAGCAGTTCCTGACCGGACGGGGCGACCCAGGATTCCTGGCACCAGGCGGCCGACCCGGGAAGGGCCATGATCCAAGCGAGCAGGACGCGCGAGCGGCTGATGTTCTTCATGCCCGCAGGATATCATCCTCGCGGCGCGCGCGCCTGGGACATCCGGTCTGATTCTGTCCGACAAGAGACCCATGCCATCTCAGACCGGAATTGTTTTTCTTGATTTGAGCCCTTGCCGACGGCCTCTCGGGCTGTTATACTCCTTACGTCGGGGGTGAATCAGCTTCGACAGATGTCGTTGAGCCGAAGGCCGCAGGCCTGGGTTGGTCAGGGCCCAGTCAAAACCGGACCAAACAACAACTGCCAACACACAGTTGGCTTGGGCCACCGCCTAACACGCGGTGAGCACACGCCGGTCCGCGACACCTGCTAGCGGGTCGCCGGCGTCATGAGCAGGGTGCGGTCCTTCCCCGTGATCCCGTGGGCGGGGGGCCTAAGACCGAACGGGGTTAGCCCGGGGAGCACGCGTCCATCGGTTTTCCCCGGGTGAAATCAAGGATGGGCTAAGCCTGTAGTGGTCCCGGCCGGCGTCGTTTGGACGCGGGTGCAACTCCCGCCACCTCCACCATTTTGATGGGCGACTCACGCGCGGTCACCC
>MGUL01000148.1:19088-20078 GCA_001800005.1 Elusimicrobia bacterium RBG_16_66_12
GGAGACCGTGGGCTCCGAGACCCGCCTGCGCCGCGACATGGCCGACGCGGCCAAGAGCCTCTCCGGCACGCTCGACGCGGGGGAGGTCCAGGCGCGCCTGGTCGGGGTCCTCCGCGCGCGCTTCCCCGGTTCGCGCATCGAGGTGGTCCCCGGGGCCGCCGACGACCCTCTGCTGCTGGCGGCCCAGCGCCGCCGCGGCCCGATCCTGGTCAAGGACGCGCGCACGGAGACCAGCATCGTCCCCGGGGCGCGATTTGCCTCCGGCGTGGCCGTCCCGATGCAAGTCATGCGCCACCCCGCGGGCTTCGTCAAGATCGAGAGCGACAAGCCCGGAGCCTTCGGCCCCGACGACGTGCGGGCGGCCGACCTTTTCGCCACGATGGCCGCGCTGAGCCTGGAGAACATCCAGCTCTACGAGAGCGTCCACCGCCAGGCGACCCACGACGCGCTGACCCAGCTCCACAGCCACAAGGCCTTCCAGCAGCGCCTGCAGGAGGAGGTCCTGCGCTCCGGCCGCAGCCAGAGCCCGCTGTCCTTGATCATGTGCGACGTGGACCACTTCAAGAGCTATAACGACCGCTACGGCCATCAGGCCGGCGACCATCTGCTCAAGACCCTGGCCGGAATCCTGGCGTCCTTTGCGCGCCCCGTGGACATGGTGGCGCGCTACGGCGGGGAGGAGTTCGCGCTGATCCTGCCCCACTATGTCCGTTCGGAGACGGTCCAGCTCGCCGAGCGCATCCGGGCGCGCGTGTCGGAGGAGCCCTTCGTCTTCCAGGGGTCTGCGACCCGCGCGACGATGAGCTTCGGCGTCGCGTCCTTCCCGCAGGACGCCACGACGGCCTCCCAGATCGTGCGCTGCGCCGACGAGCGGCTCTACCGCGCCAAGAGCGGCGGACGCAACCAGGTGGTCGGATGAGCCTCGAGGTCCTCGAGGCGGGCGCGATCCTGATTCCCGCGGCGGCGCTCTGGCTGTCGTATCCGCGCCGC
>MGUL01000148.1:20105-23339 GCA_001800005.1 Elusimicrobia bacterium RBG_16_66_12
TGCGTTCTGGCCGCGGGCGGCGCGCTGGTCGCGCTGACCCCGGCGGGCTCGCGCCCGGATGCGGCGCTGGCCGTCGTCGGCTCGCTGCTCGCCACTGTGGTGGCCTGGCTGCTCTGCCGCCGCCGCGAGGCCGACCACCTTTCCGCCTTCGCGCGCTTGGAGACGGTCCGGACCCAGCGCCTGAAGGTCTCGGAGGAGCTGTCCCGCCTCAAACAGCGGGGCTTGAGCGCGGAGCGCGAACACCGGGAGACCCTGGCCGTCTATGGGATGGTCAAGAGCCTGGCCGAGGCCCTGTCGTGGGACGACGCCCGCCCGCGCATCGAGGCCGCCATCGAGCAGTATTTCGGCAACGGCGCCGAATACGCGCTCTATGTGTCGGGCCTGCGCGGCGAGGGGGAGGTCCGTTCCCTGACGCTGCGCGGGCTGAAGACCTCGCCCGGCTCTTCCTGGGCCACTCTCAGCCGCTTTCTCCAGGAACAGGGGGCGGCCGCGTCGGCCGCCAAGATCTTCGAACGCCCCGAGCGCGCGGTGGGCATGCCCATACGCGAGGGGACCGAGATGCTGGGCTACCTCTACGCCCGCGTGCCGGAGGCCGCCGCCGCCCAGGATTGGCTGGCCAAGACCCAGGCCTTCGCCTCGGAGCTGATCGTGGCCTTCAAGCGCGTCAAGCTGTTCCAGGAGATGGAGCGCCTCTCGGAGATCGACGGTCTGACGGGCTTGAAGCGCCGCGGCACCTTCGACAAGCGTCTGGCCGAGGAGGCCGTGCGCGCGAAGACCTTCAAGACGACCTTCGGGCTGATGCTCCTTGACATCGACCATTTCAAGAGCTTGAATGACCGCTACGGCCATCCGTTCGGCGACCAGGTCCTCAAGCGCATCGGCGCCGTGCTGGGGGCCACGGTCTACGACACGGACTTCGTGGCCCGCTACGGCGGCGAGGAGTTCGTGGTCCTGCTGCCCCGCGCGGAACCCGAGGGCGCCAGGCGCAAGGCGGAGGCGATCAGGGCCGCGATCGAGGCCGAGGCCTTTTCCGTCGGCTTCGAGGCCGTGCGGACCACGGTCTCGATCGGGCTGGCGTTCTTCCCGCGCGACGCGTCCACGCCTGAAGAGCTGGTGGCCAGGGCCGACGCCGCCATGTACGCGGCCAAGTCGGGCGGCCGCAACCGTGTCGTGGACTGCGAGGTTCTGCGCAGTCGCTGATCGGATCAAGGAGAATCAAGGTGGACGAGATCAATGCCAGCGCCGCAGCCGCTCCCGGACCGGACGCCCACGCCGCCAGCCCCCGTCGCATCAAGAGGCGCCTGGTGACCGGACTGCTCGTCCTCCATGCCGCGGCCCTGCTGGCCGCCGGGGTCCTGGTCCTGCGCGCGAGGAACGGCGGGCCCAAGGACGAGGACGTCAAATCGAAGCTGCTCTCGCTTTCCCCGAAGGACTCCGTCGGCTGGGTCTCCATCCGCGGCCCGATCATGTCGTCCCAGTCGGGCAAGCCTTGGGAGCACGGCTCCGAGCAGTGGGCGCGCCGCATCGAGCAGTTGTCCGAGACCAAGGGCGTGAAGGCCATCGTGCTGGACATCAACTCTCCTGGAGGCTCCGTCGGCGCGGTGCAGGAGATCTACTCCCGCATCCTGCGCATCAAGAAGGAGCATCCCTCGCTCAAGTTCGTGGCCCTGTTCGGCGACGTCGCGGCCTCGGGAGGCTACTACCTCGCCGCCGCGTGCGATAAGATCGTGGCGCACCCCGGCACGCTGACGGGCTCGATCGGCGTGATCTTCTCGGTCTCCAACATGGAGGGGCTCTTCGCGAAGGTCGGCTACAAGATGGACCCCATCAAGTCGGGCAAGCACAAGGACATCGGCTCTCCGGCTCGCCCGATGACCGCCGAGGAGCGCAAGATCCTGCAGGACCTTATCGACGACGCGTACGGGCAGTTCGTCCAGGCGGTCGCCGACGGCCGCAAGCTTCCCGTGGAGGTCGTCAAGCCTCTGGCCGACGGCCGCATCTACTCCGGCAGCCAGGCCCTGGCCAACAAGCTGGTCGACCAGCTGGGCGACTCCAAGGACGCGCTGATGCTCGCGGCCAAGATGGGGGGCATCACGGACGAGAAGCCCCGCGTGCGCCGCGACGGCGAGAAGTTCAGCGACCTTTTCGAGCTGCTCGAGTCGCGGGCGCGCCTGGTCCTGGGAGCGGGGCCGGTGAGCATCCCTCTTCCCTCCGCCATGTCCACGCACGGCATGATGTATCTCTGGCCGGGTTGGTGACATGGACGTTCTCGAGCTCCTATACGACTATTTCGAGGACCGTCCCCATGCGACGGCCATCATCCGGCAACGCCGCCCCTACGCCCTGGGACTTCTGGGCGCCTTGCTCGGGGCGACCAGCCTCTATTTCGCCCAGGCCCTGGCGGGGAGGCTCGTGCTGCTGTCTTTCTCCTGGCCCTCGTTCCTGCTGGCCCTTCTGTGGCGGACCTCGCTGCTCTTCGCGGCCGCCGCGGTCCTCCACTTCCTGCTGGACATCTCCGGGGCCCGCGGCGGCTCGGGCGCGCTCTTCGTCCATCTGGGGCTCTCCGAGCTGGCGTGGATGGCCGCCGTGCCCTGCGTCCTGATCGCCCACGCCCTGTTCCCGCAGTCGCCGTGGCCGGTGCGGCTGTCCTTCGCCGCGGTCGGCCTCTGGTCCTTGGCGCTCAAGGCGCGCGCCTTGCGCGATGAATACGGCGTGGGCGAGGCCCGCGCCTGGGCGACCCTGATTCTGCCGGGCTTGGCCTTGGCCTGCCTGGCGGCGCTCTCGACGACCCTGGCGGTGGCGGCCTTCGCGGTCAAGGCTTTTTCCTCGTGACGCCTAAAGCGGCCATCCCCGGGATATGGGAGAATCTGCCCGTCGTGGATTCGGCGCGGATGCGCGCGCTCGACTTCGACGCGACCGCGCGCTTCTCCATCCAGGCCGCGGATCTGATGGAGAACGCCGGCCGGGCCGTCGGCGCCGAGGTCCTGGCGTTCCTCAAGGAGAAGGGTCTCGTGCCCGCCAAGGCGCGCGTGGTCGTCTGCTGCGGGCGCGGCGCCAATGGGGGAGACGGCCTGGTCGCGGCACGGCATCTTCGCCAGGGGGGAGTGGGAGTGCTCGTCTTCCTCTGCCCGGCCAAGAAGGACGCGGGCTATCCGGAGCTGGTCCGCGGCGCGCTGGCCTCGGCCGCGAAGGCGGGCGTCGAAGTGCGCCAGGCCGGTCCCGAAACGGGCCTGT
>MGUL01000148.1:23350-23717 GCA_001800005.1 Elusimicrobia bacterium RBG_16_66_12
CCTGGCCGCCTGCGACCTGGTGCTGGACGCCCTGCTCGGCACCGGCTCCAGCGGCAAGCCCGCGGGCGCCATCCACCATATGATCTCCGAGATCAACAAGGCGAAGAAGCCGGTCGTGGCCGTGGACATCCCCACGGGGCTGCACCCGGACACCGGCTACCACAGCGGGGCCTATGTGGCCGCCGACCTCACCCTGACCCTCGGCCTGCCCAAGAAGGGGCTGCTGGCGCCGCACGCGAAGCCCTGCGTGGGGACGCTGAAGGTCCTCGACATCGGCTATCCGTCTCAGCTCGTCGCGGAACTCCTCCCCCGATGAGGCGCCTCGCCCTCGGAGCGCTCCTCATCCTCGCGGCCTGCGGCCGCCCCG
>MGUL01000148.1:23736-24612 GCA_001800005.1 Elusimicrobia bacterium RBG_16_66_12
CCTCCAAGGGCCGGATGGTGGCGCGCCTCGACGAGGACCGGGCCCCCAAGACGATCTCCCATCTGAAGGCCCTCTCCGACGGGACCAAGCCCTGGAAGGACCCCAAGACCGGCCAGGTCGTCCTGCGGCCTCTTTACGACGGGACCGTCTTCCATCGCGTGGTCCCCGGCTTCATGATCCAGGGCGGCGACCCCGCCGGCTCCGGCGACGGCGACCCCGCCGCGCCGGTCCCCGACGAGTTCTCGGGCGCCAAGTTCGACCGCCCGGGGCTGCTCGGCATGGCCAGCTGGGGGCCCGGAACCTCCCAGACGCAGTTCTTCGTGACGCTGGGACCGGCGCCGGACCTGGACGGCCGGTACACGCTCTTCGGGGAACTGGTGGAGGGCCTGGAGGCGGCGCGGGCCATCGGCGCCTCCGCGCGCGACATCAGGAACTACGACCGCCCCTTCGACCCGCCCGTCCTGAAGCGGCTGCGCGTCGTTTCGAAGAGACCTTAGAAGCTTCGCGCCCCCGGGCGCTGGGGCTCACCCGCCGGCAGGGCGGGGAAGTAGATGTGAAAAGTCGTCCCCTGACCGGGCGTGGTTTCCACTCGCAAGTCGCCTCCCGCGCGCATGACGATGCCGTACACGCTCGCCAGGCCCAGGCCGACGCCCTCCCCGACGGGCTTCGTCGTGAGGAACGGCTCGAAAAGGCGAGCCGCGAGCTCGGGGGCCATTCCGCGGCCGTTGTCGGAGAGGGCGAGATGGACATAGACCGCGCTGTCGGACGGGCGGAGCGCGGCCGGCAGTTCTCGACGCTCGATGTTCTCGGCGCGGACGGCGAAGACCCCCGAGCCCTTCATCGCTTCGCGCGCGTTGACGGCGAGGCTCGCGACCA
>MGUL01000148.1:24624-29461 GCA_001800005.1 Elusimicrobia bacterium RBG_16_66_12
GCTGGTCGCGGTCCACGATCGCGTGAGGGAGGTCGGCGCTCGTCTCGATGCGGTCCTCCACGCCCTCGCCCAGGATCTGCCTCAGGGGCGCGGCCTTCTCGATCAGGAACGCGCGGATGTCGACCCGCGCCGGGAAGACCGCCTGTTTGCGGCTGAAGTTCAGGAGGAGCCGGACCAGCATGGCCGCTTTTTCGCTGAGTTCCAGTATCATCCGGGCGTCCCGGCGCCTCTTGTCGTCGCCGGAGAGGGACTCCTCCAGGAGCGCCGCATTCCCCGTGATGCCCGCCAGGAGGTTGTTGAATTCGTGCGCCATCCCCGCGGCCAAGCGGCCGACGGATGCCAGCTTCTCGGCGTGCCCGAGCTGGTCGCGGACCTCGAGCAGCGCGAGCTCGCTCTTCTGAGAGCGCCGCGCGAAATAAGCGCTGAAGAAGGCGACGATGAAGAAGAACGGGAAGCGCAGCAGCATCCGGGCTCCGAACAGGTCCTCGATGGGGTTCGATTTGCACCAGAGGAAGCCGTAAAGGACCGAGGCGACCCCGCCGACCAGGAAGCTCAGGCGGATGTCCCGCTGCATGCCCGACATGAGGATGACGAGGAAATAGACCAGATAGAGGTCGGTCTCGGCGCTGGCGGCCAGGACCATCACCCAGGAGATCAGCGCCAGGTCGAGAAGAAAGAGGGCGGGGAGCAACCAGGGGGCCCTGCTGAATCGGCGCGGCAGCCGGAGGAGCGCCGCGCTGGAGAGAAGATGGGCGGCCAGCGCCCCGAAACCGAGCTTGACGCCGGCGCGCTCGACCTCCGGGGCGTAAAGCAGCACGTATCCGAGGATGAGGCAGACCAAGCCCCGGACGGCGGCCAGCTCCCCGTTCTCGTCGAGGTGGAGCCGTTTCACGGACGGCGGCGACGCGGGACCCATGCGTCAGGATAGCTCCGGACGCCGCGGAAAACAACGAAACTCTCGGGAAACTCGGGCGGGACGGCGGTCAGCGCCCGCCCAGGAGGGTTGTCTCGACCTTCTCGATGAGATGCTTCATCGTGAAGGGCTTGATGACGTAGCCGTCGATGCCGGCCTCGAAGGCCTCGTTCACGTCCTTGGTGACGCTCATGGAGGTGAGCATCAGGATCTTCAGCTTCTTGAACCTGGGGCTGGTGCGCACGATGGAGACGGTCTGGATGCCCGAGATCTTGGGCATGAAATGATCGAGGAGCATGAGGTCATAGGTCGTCTTCTCGAGCATGTCGATGGCCGCGGCCCCGTCGGCCGCCGTGTCGACCGTATGGCCGTGCAGGGTCAGGAGCTTGCAGGCGATCTCCCGGATCGACGCCTCGTCATCGACGACTAATATTCTCGCCATGGTCCCGCCATTATAGTCGATTGTAAAGGCCAGTCTCTACCGGCCCCCGGCAGGAGGCTCCCAGGTGACGATGGCCTTGCAGAAGTCCTTTGTCGTTGGGCCCATGTATTTTCGCGCCCGTTGCAGCGTCAGTTCATCCGAGCAGATGGGTTCGCACACGGAGTTGTGAGCCACCTCCTGCACGTGTTCCTCCGGGTGTTTGGCGAGCATTTCGAGGAAATCAAAAATCTTATGAAGCAGACGTTCGTCGGGCTGCTCCGCCCGCAACATCTCCTTGATCGCCTTGCTCATGACTTCTTCGTAGGCGATATGTTGGCCCGACCACTCGCCGTCGTTCTCGCTAGCCGCCAATGCCCGGTCGTGGTAGGAGGTGAGTTCAGGGAGAGCTTCGAGCAACTTCTGCGTCATGTTCTGAAATGAGACATCTTCGCTATTCATGGCTTCACGCTCGCTTTAAGGGCGTTCTGGAGGTCGGAGAGAAGTGCTTCCGCCGTGGCCCGGTCAACGGGGTCAAGGTTGGTTCGTCGAAGAATTTTCTGCAGGTTGCTGATGTTCTCTTGAGCCTTTATTGCATGGAATTTCCGCCCTGTGGCGAGTCCAGTCTGGGACTCGCTTCTCACTGCTCCAGCCGTGCCTCCCCGAAGTTGATCTGACTCTCTGAACAGCCTGTCGATTGTGTTCTTAAGCTGGGGATCCTTGGCGGAGGGCTTCTTTAAATTGCTGCTCGCCCCCGTTTCTTGCCCGATGGGTTGCTGCGTTGAGCTGCCGGATTCTCGTCGTGATTTGGAATAGCTGTAGTAGTCCGACGCGACCTTTGCTTCTCCGACGAGGACGACCGTCGCGCCGAGAGTCTCGGCTCCGGCGGCGACCGTGACGGGATTCAGAGTCGAAGCGGCGGCGCCCGCTCCCACGCCGCTGGCGTAGGCTGGAACGAGCCCGCCGGCTATCGGTCCTGCGCTCAAGAAGAAGGCTTCGACTCCGGTCACGACGGCCGGGCCGAACGTCGCAATCGCGGCTCCGCCAAGAAGCACGCCGCCCGCGAGCGCGGCGAATTTGAGTTTCTTGCGACTCCCCGCGATTTGCTCGTCCGTCAGTTCAGCGGGCGTGTCGAGCGGTTCGTTGGCGCCCCATGTCGTCCGCTGATTGCGATAGATGCCGTAACCGATCAGACCGGCGCCGATAGGCGCTGCCAGCGGCCAAAGCGGCAACGGCTTGCCGTCCTTCGGCGAGGGCGCATCCTCGACCGCGCCCGGGACATCGACCGAGATCGGCTTGTGCTTTGCTTGATCCGTGAACGTGACTTGAGATCCTGTGTTCGCGGCGACGGTCGCCTCCTGTCGTGTCGGCGACGGCGTCGTCGAACCTCCCTCGCTTGGGGCGACGCGCCCGGTGCTCTGGTATTTCAAGGACTTCGCGTTCTTGTTGTCGGGGTCCGTCCTGAGAACCTCGTTCGCCGCGGCAAGGGCCCCGGCGAAGTCTTTCTTCTCCAGATAGTTATGACCGAGCGACAATCTCAGGGTTGAATCGCCTGGGGCCCCTTCGAGCGCGCGATTGAGGCTCAAGACAGCCTCGTCGCGGTATTTTCGGATGACGGGGGAACCCGCGACATCGTTGCCGTCAACGCGGGGCGGAAATCATCCAGGAAGGCCTGATACTGCCCCGGCGAGACCGAGCCCCTGGTCTTGCCTTCCTGCGCCGCCGTCAGCTTCTGCTCGAGTTTGAGTAATTCAGGGGCCGCAGCGTCGCCGGCCCATGCCGGCGCGAAGGGAGTGAGGAGCAGGGCCAGCAATAGGCGATTCATGGCCGATTCTCGAGTGTAGCCCCGGCTCCGGGATACTGTCAAGGTAAGGTCAGGGCTGATACGCCCGGGCATGGGTCCCACACGACAGGGAAAAGAGGAAACGGCCGAGTCGGCAAATTATGGCGATTCAGATGCCTTTGGGGGAGATAGAAAAAAGCGCCTACGAACATGCCGTTTAAACGCGCGGTTCGTGGGGCTTCAGGCGGACCCGTCGGCCGCCGTGTCGATTTCGTCATGTCCGACCCGTCGCGGCCCGAACTTTCTCCGCGACCGCGGCCAGGCGTTCCTTGACGCCCGGGGCGCGCTCTTCGAGCAGGGGCAGCACCTCCAGGCGGACCCAGTTCCGCGTGAACCTCGGGTCGCTGTTGCTGCGGTCGCGGCGGGAGGGCAGGCCGTGCACTTCCAGGTAGTCCCGGACCTCCGCCCGCGTCAGGGGCAGAAGGGGGCGGATCAGCGCCACTCCCGGAGCCAGCGTCCGACGGGGCGCCATGCCGCCGAGGCCTTCCAGGCTGGCGCCGCGCAGCAGATGGAGCAGGACGGTCTCCGCCTGGTCGTCGAGCTGATGCCCCGTGGCGACCGCCGAGAATCGTCCGCGCCTCGCGCGCGCCGCCAGAAGGCGGTAGCGTTCCTTGCGCCCAGCCTCCTCCAGGCCGAGGCCCCTTGCCTTCGCCAGGCCCTTCACGTCGGCCCGGACGAGGCTGACCGGCAGTCCCAGCTTCCGCCCAAGCTTCTCCACGAAGGCGGCGTCGCGGTCGGCCTCGCGGCCGCGCAGGCCGTGATGGACGTGGAGCAGCCGGACCGTCAGGCCCTTCCTGCGGGCCTGGACGCTCAGCCAGTGCGCCAGGCACACGGAGTCCGGCCCTCCCGAGACCGCGGCCAGCACGCGCCCTCCGCTCGGGAGCAGGGCGTGACGCTTCTCGAAGGCGACCAGCTTCGACCAGGTCCGGGCGGCGAATTCCTTGCGGCGCGGCGGCGGGCGGGGCTCCACGAAGCGATGATACCTCATCGGCCTCGGTCCCGGGAAACTGCTAGACTTTTTCGCTGATGACGAATCCTCTCCGGATGCTCGCGATCGTTCTGACGGGAGCGGCATTGTGGAGCGCGGTCGCGGCGGCGAGCCCTCGCTCCGAGGAGGCCGTCCGCGAGTCGGTGCTGCGATTGGCCGCCGGGGACGTGCCCGGCGCGCGGGACCAGGCCCAGGCCGCCGTCGCCGCCGACCCTCGCAGCGCGAAGGCCCTCCAGCAGCTGGCGCGGGCGGCCGCCGCCGCGCTCGACTTCCCCGCCGCCGAACAGGCCGCTTCCCTCGCGATGGAGATCGAGGGCCCGACGCCCGCCCTGCTCTGCCTGCGTTCCGAGGCGCGCGCGGGGCGCGGCGACTTCTCGGGCGCCTTGGCGGACGCGGAGAAGGCCGCCGGGCTCAACCCGGCCAGCGCGCGGGCGGTCCTGCGTCGGGCGGTCGCCCAGGAGGGGCTGGGACGTCCGTCCGAAGAGGTCCTGGCCGACTATCGCCGCGCGGCCGAGCTCGACGGCGCGAATGCCGCGATCCGCGACGCGGCCTTCTCCCGCCTGGCGCCCGCCCGGCGCCGCCGCGGCGGGCTGGACGCGCTGCTGGGGTTGCTCGCCGCCTCGGCCGTCATCGGCTGGGCCTGGGCGCGCTTCCGGCGGCAGCCCGAGCTCGGCG
>MGUL01000148.1:29536-31013 GCA_001800005.1 Elusimicrobia bacterium RBG_16_66_12
GAGGCTCTCCGCGCGCTCGCGAAAGCGTCCGCCCTCGCTCCGGGTCCGGCTGAGACCGCCGTTCTGGCCGCCGACCTTTATCAGCGCCTGACCGGCCGGCGGCACGCGGCGGGGGCGGGTTTCTTGGGGCTTCCCGCGGGCATGGATGCCTTCTTCGAGCGGGCCCTCCACTCGGACCCCGAGCGGCGCTTCCGCAACGGCACGGAGCTGCTCGGGGCGTTCCGAAGCGTCGTCGACCCCGCCGTCGACTGATTTGGTACGATTCAAACGTGCCTGAGATCGAGAAACTGGTCGCCGCCTTCGAGGACTCGGGCGTCGTGGAGCTGATGGTCAACGACGACGGCGCGGTCTACGTCGAAAGGAGCGGCGCGCGCCTCGAGAAGCTCGACGCCCGCCCCACGCCCCAGGACGTGCTCGCCTTCGTGCGCGGCGTCGTGGGCGGCCCCGAGGAGTTCGGCCCGAGGCGCCCCTACGCGGACCTCTCCGCGACCGACGGCTCCCGCATCCACGTGCTGGCCCCGCCCCTGGTCCGCGGGCTGACCGTCACCGTGCGCAAGCGCCCGGTCCGCCGGCCGACCCTCGACGAACTCGAGGCGGGCGGGACCCTCTCCGCGGGCTGCGCCGATTTCCTCGACTACTGCGTCCAGCAGAAGATGAACATCATGGTCGCCGGCGGCACCAGCTCCGGCAAGACCACTTTGCTCAACGCCCTCTGCGGGCAGATCGACCCCCAGGAGCGCATCCTGGTCCTGGAGGACACGCCGGAGCTCACGCTCGCCCAGCCGCATGTGCTTTGCCTGCGCACGCGACTGCGCGACTCCGCGGGCCTGCCGGACGTGACCCTGAGGGAGCTGGTGCTCAACGTCCTGCGCATGCGCCCCGACCGCGTGATCGTCGGCGAGACGCGCGGCCCGGAGGCCGCGGACATGCTCCAGGCGATGAACGTGGGCCAGGACGGGCTGATGAGCACCCTTCACGCCAACTCCGCGCGCGAGGCCGTCGCGCGCCTGGAGACCCTCACGCTGCAGGCCGGGCTCGACATGCCGCTGAAGGCCGTGCGCTCCAGCATCGTCAGCGCGCTGGACTTCGTGGTCTTCATGGCGCGGCTGGCCGACGGCTCGCGCCGCGTCGTCTCGGTCTGCGAGGTCACCGGCATCGAGGTCGACACGGTCTCCATGGCCGAGATCTTCAGCCTGGACCTCAAGCGGGGGGCCGGGGGCCTGGAGGCGCGCTTGCGCGCCACGGCGACGTTGCCGCGCTTCTATGACCGCCTGCGCCGCCAGGGCGTGGAGCCGCCCCTGGGATTCTTTCGCAGCGATTCTTGACGCGCGCCGACGGGAATTGATACCCTGCGGCCGATAGGAGACGAAATGGCCAAGAAAATCCTCGTGATCGACGACGAGCCTGAGATGCTCAACCTGGTGAAATACACGCTGGAGCACGGCGGATTCGAAGTCTCCACCTGCGACTCGGGCCG
>MGUL01000148.1:31043-40919 GCA_001800005.1 Elusimicrobia bacterium RBG_16_66_12
AGCCCGATGTGCTGGTGCTCGACGTGATGCTCCCCGGCGTCGACGGCTACTCTCTCCAGGTCAAGATATCCCAGGACCCGGCGACCAAGGACCTTCCCATCGTGGTCCTGACGGCCCTCGAGCCCTCCAGGACCCTTTTCCAGAAGTTCCCTCAGGTCGTCGGCTTCATGACGAAGCCGTTCAAGCCCGAGGATCTGCTGAAGACCGTCCAGAGCGCGGTCGAACGCCGCGCCGCGTCCTAAAGAGCGCGGCCGGAGCGGTCATGCCCGAAGAGCCCTCCTACGACGCGATCGTGGTCGGCGCGGGGCCGGCCGGACTCTCCGCGGCGATCACGATGGCCCGCGCCGGCCTGAAGGTCGTCGTCCTCGAGCGCGGCGAGTATCCCGGCGCCAAGAACGTCCAGGGCGCGGTGCTGTACTCCCAGATGCTCCATGAGATCGTCCCCGAGTTCTGGAAGGGCCCCGACGCGCCCGTCGAGCGCCCGATCCTGGAGCAGAAGACTTGCGTCACGACCGAGGATTCCTATCTGACGGTCGGCTACAAGTCGCTGAAGTTCATGGACGGCGTGCCGAACTGCTACACGATCATCCGCGTCCATTTCGACCAGTGGTACGCGAAGAAGGCCGAGGAGGCCGGCGCCGAGGTGTTCTGCGGCGTGACCGTCCGCGACGCGGTCAAGAAGGACGGCAGGATCGTCGGCATCAAGACCTCCGACGGCGACGAGCTGACCGCCCGCGTGGTCATCGCCTGCGACGGCGTCAACTCGATCCTCGCGCAGAAGGCGGGCTTCCGTGCCGAGCTGAAGCCCTCCGAGGTGGCGCTCGGCGCCAAGGAGGTCATCGCGCTGGCCCCCGGGGTCATCGAGGACCGCTTCCAGCTCAACGCTGGCGAGGGAGCCACGATGGAACTTTTCGGCTCCGTTTCATTGGGAATGCTCGGTTACGCCTTCATCTACACGAACAAGGAGTCGCTGTCGCTCGGCGTGGGCTGCAAGCTCTCCGACTACCAGAAGAGGGGCATCCGCCCGTCCGACCACCTCGAGCACGTCAAACAGCACCCCCTGGTCAAGAAGCTGATCTCCGGCGGCAAGACCCTGGAATACTCCGCGCACCTGATCCCCGAGGGCGGCTTCAAGTCCATGCCGCCTTTGGCCGCCGACGGCTTCCTGGTGGCGGGCGACGCCGCGCAGATGACGAACCCCGCCTACCGCGAGGGCTCGAACCTGGCGATGACCGCGGGCAGGCTTGCCGGTGAGACGGTGATCGAGGCCAGGAAGAAGGGCGACTACTCGGCGTCCACGCTGATGGCCTACAAGCGCAAGCTGGAGGCCTCCTACGTGCTCTCCGACATGGAGGACCTCGCGGACCTCGAGGAGCACGTCGAGAACTCCCCGGGCTTCCTCGAGTTCTACCCGAAGCTGGCCTGCGAGCTGGCGCACCTGCGCTTCTCGGCCGACGGCGTGCCCAAGCGCCGCCACCTGAAGGCGGCGATCAACATGGTCCGCGAGCGCGGCCTGCTGCGCGTCGCCAAGGACCTGTTCCCCCTGAGGAAGGTGGCCATCTGATGGACATCAAGGTTGAGACGACCGTCGAGGCGAAACTGGGGACGTTGGATTGGAAAAAGTCGCCCGAGACGCACATCACCCTCAGGAACGTCGGCCCCGACTCGCCCTGCGCGACCCAGTGCAAGGATAAGCCCTGCACCGCCGTCTGCCCCGCGAAGGTCTACGAGTGGGAGGCCGCGCACGGCAAGATCGTCGTCAACTACGAGAACTGCGTCGAGTGCGGCGCGGCCCGCATGCTCTGCCCGTACGACAACATCGCCTTCGACTGGCCCAACGGCGGCCTCGGCGTGAAGTACAAGTACGGCTGACCTTCAGCCCGCGCGGCTGAGCAGCGCCTCGTTGATGACCGTCTGATACCCGATGCCGCGCTTTTGGGCCTGGTCCCGCGCCCAGCGGAGAGCCTTCGGATGGAGCCGGATGTGGATCGCCTGGTATTTGTCGGCTCCCTTGGGCGGGCGGCCGCGGGGGGGCATCTTCTTGCCGAAGGTGTTCTCGTAGGCCTTCCGGTAGACGCGGCGCTCCTCGGCCGTGATCCGGCGGGCTTTCGAGAAATCAAACTCTTTTGCTTTCTTCATAACCCCTCTTCTCCCTACGCCCGGCGCGGCGCGCGCTGATGATCCGGACGCCGAATCCGGGCGGCCTCGGCGTGAACACGACGACCAAGACGTCGAACCCCGAATCTCCGATCAGCCATTGCCGTATCTCGTGTGTCGAATGTTCCAGGGCGTCCAAGACGAGTGCGTAGGGGTCGTCGAAGGCGAGCGCCGCCTCCTCGAAGCGGATGCCGTGCTTGACGGCGTTGGTGTGCGCCTTCCGGCGGTCCCACCGGAACGACTCAGTTTTAGTATACACCGAAAATAGGCCTCCGTCAAGCTCCTGCCCGCACGTGTCCGCACGCTCCTGCCCGCACGCTCTCACCAACTGATACGGTGAGACCCCCGAAAAAGTTCCATGGACGACTGTAATTGGGTGGGACAGGGCACTTGACAAACGTAACCCAACGGGTTACACTATCCCAGTGATTGAAAGCTTTAGGCACAGGGGGCTGGAGCGGCTGTTCAATGACGGAACCAAAAAGGGCATTCAACCCCAACATGCCGAAAAGCTTGAGGACATTCTAGATCGCCTGGATGCATCAGCAGTCGTGAGCGATATGGGCTACCCAGGCTCCGGCCTTCACCCCCTGAAAGGGAATCTTAAGGGGCACTGGGCGGTCAAAGTCTCGGGTGGGTGGCGTGTGATTTTCCGATTCGAGCACGGGGATGCCTATGTAGTCGACTATTTGGATTACCACTGATGGAGGGTATGAAGATGATTGCTAGAAAGAGACCGCCGACGCATCCTGGTGGGATTCTGAAGAGGCACTATCTTGAGCCCTTGTCTTTGGCCGTCTCCCAGGCCGCTGCAGCACTTGGGGTGTCGCGAAAGACCATCTCCAAGATTGTCAATGAGCGCGGGGATGTCACGCCCGAGATGGCTTTGCGCCTGGCTAAGACTTTTGGCACTTCGCCAGAACTCTGGATCAATCTACAGAAGAATTATGACCTCTGGCATGCTTCCCACGATTCAAAGACGTGGCAGAGGGCCCGGATCATTTCCACAGATTCACACCACGCACTGGCTGCCGCTTAACGCGCGCCAGCTGAGAAGCTCCTTGCGCTCTAACACTCGCTTGAGCGGACGGCGGCCAGCAGGAAATATTGATAGCCGCCGCCGTTCAGCGTCACGTTGAAGCTGTAGATTTATCCCCTCGCTCCGATTCTGAATCGATAAAATGAGGCCGTTCCGCACGGAGGCCTCTCGATGGCGCGCTACAAGCCCGTAGAATACGCCCAAGGTCAGTTCATCCCAATCTCCTTCGAGCAGCAGATCCTGCCTGGCACGTTCGAGCACGCGCTGAGCTACACATCGTCGACAACAAGCTCGATTTCACGACGATAGACGCCACTCACACCAATGTCGGTTGGCTCAAAAACAGATTTTTCCACAGCTTCGTTATCGCGTCTGGAAAATCGGCCGCACCCAGCGGGCGTAGGCCAATTCGGACAGGCCGTAGATCGCGTAGCCGACCAGGAAGGCCGCCAGCACGTCCACCGTGTAGTGGTTGCGCGAGAGCAGGACGCTCGCGCCCATGGCGAGGGACCCGACCAGCATCAGGGCCTTGAGGCGGCGGCTCTCGAAGAAGAGGAAGAAGAGGAACGGCATCGCCGTGTGCCCGGAGAAGACGAACTCGTTCATGAACGTCCAGGTGCCCAGCAGGCGCGAGAAGATCAGGTCGTGCACGCGCATGTCCACCATCCCGGCCGGATGGCCGATCGGCGACAGGAACACGAAGGCCGTGCGCACGACCATATAGTTGGTCAGCGTGAAGAGCAGGAAGGGGACGCGCTTGGGCGAATAGGCCGCGGCCGCGCCGATCGCGTAGGCGTGGAGCGCGAACCAGCCCCACGAGAGGATCGGCAGGGTGTTGACGAGCGGCAGGCGCCGCAGCAGCCAGTCGTCGCCGACGGGCAGCGAGCGCTGGTCGGCCACCCAGCCCAGCTTTGTATAGAATGTGTACGAGAGCGTCAGCGCGATCAGCAGGATCGCGAGCGTGCCGACCCACCACTTGTAGTGGACGCCCTTCCACTCGTCGGCGATCTCGTCGAGCTCCTCGCGCGCGGCGCGCGGCAGGTGGCGGCGAAGCTCCCGGAGCTCGCGGCCGGACTCGGCGAGCAGCCGCTCGAGCGAGCGTAGCCTTTCTTCGAGGGCGTCTCCATGCGGCGGCGTCATGCCCGAGGATAGCAATTCTTCGTATAATGATGGCGTGAGGAGATTGCCCCTTCCCGTCCGGCTGACCGTGATCGTCGCCCTCGCGATTTTCGCCATCGAGATGGCGATCATGGCCCTGTTTCCGTTCACCGCCCTCGAGTCTCGTTGGGGCGTCATGCTCCTGGACTCCGGCGTCCTCATCACGACGCTCATCCCCGTTCTCTATGCCTTCATTCTCCGCCCGCTGGCGTCCGAGATCGCGGCGCGCGAGGCGGCGGAGTCCCGGCTCAGGGAGGTCAACGCCGGCCTGGAGTCGCGCGTGGCCGAGCGCACGCGCGAGCTCGAGGCCGCCCTCGAGGCCTCGGAGTCGGCCGCCAGGGCGAAGAGCCAGTTCCTCGCCTGCGTGAGCCACGAGCTTCGGACCCCCCTCAACGCCGTCATCGGGATGACTCAGCTCCTTCTGGACACGCCCTTGTCCGCCCAGCAGACGGAGTTCGCCCGGATGAGCCACACGGGAGGGACGGCCCTGCTGACCCTCATCAACGACATCCTCGATTTCTCGAAGCTGGAGGCCGGCAAGCTGGATCTGACGTCCGCGGACTTCGATCTGCTGCTCGCGCTCGAGGACTGCGCCCATCTCGTGGCCGCCCAGGCCCACGAAAAGGGCCTGGAGATCGCCGTGAGCGTCGCGGTCGACGTCCCCAGGGCCCTGCGCGGCGACGACAGGCGCCTGCGCCAGATCCTCCTGAATCTGCTGAACAACGCGGTCAAGTTCACCTCGGAGGGCGAAGTCGTGCTCAGCGCCCGCCAGATGGGGCGCGCGGAGAGTCCCGTCGTGATCCGATTCGAGGTGAAGGACACCGGCATCGGCGTGCCTCCCGATATCCAGCCGCGTCTTTTCCAGGCGTTCACCCAGGGCGACTCCTCGACGACGCGCCGCTACGGCGGGACCGGCCTGGGGCTCGCCATCTCCCGCTGGATCGTCGAGCTGATGGGGGGAAGGATCGGGCTGGAGAGCGCGCCCGGGAAGGGCTCGATCTGCTGGTGCGAGATTCCCTTCGAACGCGGCGGGAGCGCGGAGGCGCAGACGCGCGCCGGGGCCGGCCTCTCCGCTCTCAGCATCCTCGTGGTGGACGACAACGCCGTCAGCCGCGGGATCCTCCAGCGCCGGCTCGACGCTTGGGGCATGCGCTGCCGCTGCGAGGCGGACGGACCGCGGGCCATCGCGGAGCTCAAGCGCGCCGCCGCCGCCGGGCAGCCCTACGGCCTCGTCCTCATCGACGCCCGGATGCCCGGGATGGACGGCCTGGAATTGGCGCGCGCCATCCGCGCGGACGGCGCGCTGTCTTCCGCCCGCTTGATCATGATGACCTCGATGGGCGTCGCCGCCCCGCCGCAGGACGCCCTCGGCGCGGGGGCGGAGTCATGCCTGATCAAGCCCGTGAGGCAGGCCCCGCTCCTCGACGCGATCGTGAACGCGGTCTCGAAGAGCGCGCCGATCCCGTTCAAGGCCGCCGCGGGCGCTCCGCCCGCGCCCGCCAGGCGGGGCCGGATCCTTCTGGCGGAGGACAACGACATCAATCGGGTGTTGGCCTGGCACATGCTGGCGAAGCTGGGCTACGAGGCGGACATCGTCGCCAACGGCAGCGAAGCCATCCGCGCGGCGCAATCCGCCGACTACGCGGTCATCCTCATGGATGTCCACATGCCGGAGATGGACGGCTTCGCGGCGACCGCCGCGATCCGCGGGTTGGGCGGAAGGTTCAAGGCGATTCCCATCATCGCCGTGACGGCCGACGCGATGTCCGGCGACCACGAGAAATGCGTGAAGGCCGGCATGAACGACTACCTTTCGAAGCCCTTTTCCATCGAGGCGCTTGATAAGACTCTCGCTCGCTGGCTGCGCTGATTTCTGGGTCTTGCGTTTTCCCGTCGGACGCTTATCCTTAGGGGGATGAGCCCCGTTTCCCCGCGCGCCGCGGCGCTCGCGCTGCTGTTCTGCGGCCAGGCGTCCGCGCAGACGCGCACCGGCCAGGTCGCCCCCATCCCCTCTTCGGGCGGAGAGCGCGTCGGCTCCGCGCCTGCCGTCACGCTCGCGCCCGCGACGGTCCTGGCCCCGGCGCTGAGCCAGGGCCCGACCTTGGCCGCGCCCACCGCCGTCGCCGCCGCTCCGCCCGCGCCCGTCCCGCGGAAACTCTCGGCCAAGGGCGACGTCCCCGACGGGTCCCGCCCCGCGGACCTTTCCCCCGTCGCTCTGCGCGAGAGACTCAGCGTCGACGGCCGCGTCGACCCGGGACGCGTCCAGGAGGCTTATGATGGAGGCGGACTCCTGCGCGGCCTGCCCAAGGCCCTCGCCGAGGACCGCGCCCTTTCCGAGCATGCGCGCGACGGCGCGCCGCGGAAGGCGCTGCTGCGCCTCTCCCACCTGGGCAAGAACCATCCGGCTCTGCAGGACGGCGCCGGGAAGGCCGCCGTCGGGCTGCTTCGCAGCCGCCTTGAGTCCGCCCGGCCCTCGCCGCCGGTCTCGGCTCTCGACTCGGCGCTGGCGGCGGCCGAGCGTTTCTTGGCGCGCCGCGAGTTCGGCCTCGCGCTGGAGGCGGGGCGCCGCGCGGTCGAGGGACTGAAGGCCGCGCCGCTCGGCGGCCTGACCCGTCTGGAGCTCTCGCGCGACGCTTACGCCCTGATCAGCCTCGTCAAGGACCGCGGCGGACCCTACCTTTACGGCCGCATGGGCGAGTTCGAGGCCTCCGAGCTCGCCGAGCGCGTTCGCGGTCTCCGGCGGCGCGACCCCGGCGCCTATGTCGGCGAGCCTCTCTCGGGCGAGCCCGTGCGCGTGCAGTGTTACGGCGACTGCGCGGTCCAGCAGGCTTACAACCATCCGCGGCTGTCGGCGCTGGCCGGCCAGCTCCCCTACGGCAGTTTCCTGGCCGCGGTCGAGGCGGCCAACGACGCGAAGGTGCGCAAGGAGGGCCTGTCGGCCGACGAGAGCCGTCTGCTGCTTTTCAAGCTCGGGCTGGACGTCGTCCGCCGCCCGGCCCCGGCCGACGCCGAGGCCTTGGTCTCCCTGCTGCGCGAGCACGGCGCGCTGATGATGGCGGTGAGCTGGCATGCGCCCAAGGCGCTGAAGGGCGGCGACCACGCGGTGCTGGTGCAGGGCGCCCTGCGCGAGGCCGGGCAATGGCGCTTCGTGCTCATCGACTCGAACCACTCGCGTCCTCAGCTCTACTCCTTCCGGGACCTCCAGCTGCTGAGCCCGGGCGAGTTCTCCTCGGTCTCGCCTCTGCCCCTCGATTCGCCCTACCTGCCGAAGACTCTTCGCGCGATCTTCGACCCCGGCCTGCGCCTGCGCGCGGGCGCGCATGCCTTCATCGAGCGCTTCGCCGTCCTTCGTCCGCGGGTGCCGGGCTGGAAGCGGGCGGCCTTCGGCGCGATCAACGCGCTGCGTGCGCGCCTCGGGCGCGAGGCGCTGGAGCCGGAACCGGTCCTCGAACGCGACTCCAACGTCCTCCCAGTCGACAAGCTCCCGGCGCGGGCGCGCGGTCTGCGTCTGCCGCCGGAGGCCCTGCTCACGGGACCGGACGGCAAGCGCTACGTCAACCGCCTCATCCTCGAGCGCCTGCTTAACGAGCGGCGCTGACCGCTCCGCTCGAGGCGACCAGCGCCTCGGCTTCCAGGGTGATGGCGTCGAGTCTGGCCTTGAGTTCGGCGGCCTTGGCCTTCAGGTCGTCGTCCGGGAGGACCGAGAGGGGCTCGCCGTAGACCACCGCGCCGCGCCCGAAGGGCAGGGGGATGTGGAAATGGTCCCAGGCTTTGGCGAGGACGAGCCTGTTCGACTGCGCGTTCGTGACCGGCAGGATGGGCACGCCGAGCTTCTGGGCCAGGAACAGGACCCCTTCCTTGACCTGGCGAGGCGGACCCTTGGGGCCGTCGGGCGTGATCCCAAGGTCGAGGCCGGACCTCAAGGTCTCCATCAGCGCGCGCACGGCCTGCGAGGCGCCCCGCGAGGAGGATCCGCGCACCGAGGCGACGCCGCAGAGGCGGATCGTCTCGGCGATCATCTCGCCGTCCTTGGAGCGGCTGATCAGGATGGCGACCTTGTCGCCGCGGTGCGTCACGGTGAAGAAGACCTGCCGCTGATGCCAGAAGGCGTAGATGAACCGGCGGTCTGCGGCCCGCAGGCGGGCGCGGATGTCGCCGCGGACGGTCGTGACGCGCGTCGTCAGCCTCAGCAGCGCTGAGTAGGC
Organism: Elusimicrobia bacterium RBG_16_66_12; assembly: GCA_001800005.1. GTDB lineage: Bacteria > Elusimicrobiota > Elusimicrobia > UBA1565 > UBA9628 > GWA2-66-18. The sequence goes on from MGUL01000148.1 coordinate 39,603, forward strand.
GAAGGCGAGGGAGGGGACGAGGGCGCGAAGGAGGGAAACACCCATCAGCGCTTGCGGTGGTTGCGTGGGCGGTCGTCGCGGAGATGGTGGCGGATGAGGAAGTAGCCCACGGCGCAGGCCGCGACGGCGACGCCGGCCAGCATGATGAAACCGAGCACGGAGTCCATATCCCGGACTTCTTGAGGAAGGATGACGATGTTCATCGGGGTTTAGAAGGAATAGTTGATGTCCATGAACACGGCCACGCCCTCGCGTCCGACGCCGCAGTCGATGGAGCCGACGACCTGGGGCTTGGCCACGGCGCGCACGGCCCCGCCCACGACGGGGCGAACGTACCTCGCCGCGGCGCGTCCGGGGTTGTCGAAGACGGCGCCCGCGCCGACGAAGGGGGCGAGCTGGAACTCGGTGGTCACACCGGCCATCCGGTTCTCGAAGACCTTGAAGCGCTGTTCGACGTTGACCGTCGCCACGCCGCGGTCGATGTAGCGGCCCTCGCCGTAGGCGCGCAGGTTGTGCTTGCCGCCCAGCTTGGGCATGATCCAGAAGGGCGGGGTCGGGCCGAGGAGCTGTTCGTAGCGGGCCTGAAGCGCCAGGACCTTGTCGTCGCCGGACGGCCAGGGCCTGTACCAGCGGGCGTCGAAGCCGTAGCGGCCGTAATCGTAGGCGCTGGCCAGTCCCTGGACGGCGCGCTCGCCGTAGACCTCCATGAAGCCGCCCCTCGCGGTGGTCACGGCGTGGTCGCGGGTGTCGTAGACGAGCGTCAGGCGGTTCTCGTTGGTCTGCTGGCGTCCGCGCGCGAGCTGCACGGGGTAGGTCGCGGAGAAGGTCGGGAGGTTCGGCAGAGGGCCGTCGAGAATGCGGTCGGATTGGAGATGCTCGGTCATGCGCAGGCGCCAGGCGGACTTGTGGAAGAAAGGCATGCCCGCCCCCAGCTTGTATTGGAAATATTCTTCTTTGTAGTTGGCCTCCCCGCTCTTGGGCGTGTCCGGGCCGAAGCCGTAGAAGCGTTGTCCCGCGTCCATGTTGTACTGCAGGCGCGCGAAGATGTCGAAGTCCGTGCCCAGGATGCTGCCGTCCTCGTACTGGCCCAGGACCTCGCGCTCGTATCTGGACCAGGAGGCGCGCAGGGTGAGGCTGGCGTCTTCCTGAGGGTAGTAGTAGTAGCGGTAGGTCGGGATGACGCTGAAGTTGTCGTTGTAGGTCAAAGACGGGGCATGGATATGCTCGATGCGGTCGTCGTTCCTGCCTTGGATCACCCAGATGGGCATGACCCCCGCCGTGATGCCGCGGTTGGGGTCCGTGTCGATGATCGGCAGG
>MGUL01000148.1:40932-49560 GCA_001800005.1 Elusimicrobia bacterium RBG_16_66_12
GATGAACGTGGCGCGCGGCAGGAGACGGAATATCCAGCGCACGACCCAGGGCGTTTCATCCTCCGCGGGAGCCTGACGGACCTCCTCGGGGAACGCCCGGGACGGGATGCTCTCGAGATTCTTGGAGTCCTGGGCGCTCCCCGTCGCGCAAAGGGCCGCCAGGAGGATCGAGAGAAAGGCTCGGCGGAACATGGGGGAGTCTATCATTCTCGTCTCAGGCGGGCAAACGGGCCAGGCTCCAGCGCGCCTGCTCCGAGATCATCTCGTCGGGGTCCGAGGTGAAGGCCTGGAGGACGGCCCGGAAGCGGGACAGTCCGGAGTTGCCCATCGCGAGCAGGACGCTGCGGATGAGGCCCCGGCGTTTGGCGCGCGAGACGGGGAGGTCCCGGAAGCGGCGCTTGAAGGCCGCGGCGTCGAGCTCCGCCAGCTCCTCAAGGGGCACGGCGAGGGCCTCGCGAGGTCCGGGCAGGAAGCGCCCGGGTTTCTCGAAGCGGTTCCAGGGGCAGACCTCCTGGCAGACGTCGCAGCCGAAGACGCGGTCTCCCACGCCGGGGCGCAGGGCCTCGGGAACGGGGCCGCGGTTCTCGATGGTCAGGTACGCGATGCATTTGGCTGCGTTCAGCACGCGCGGGGCGGCGAAGGCGTCGGTGGGACATCCATCGAGGCAGAGACGGCAGGAGCCGCAATGGTCCGGGGCCGAGGAGTCGGCGGGAAGCTCCAGGTCCAGGGCCAGCCCCGCGAGGAGGAAGTAGGTGCCCAGGCGCGGGGCGATCATCATCGCGCTCTTGCCTTGCCAGCCCAGACCGGCGGACAGCGCGTAGGAGCGTTCCAGCAGAGGGCTGGTGTCGCAGAAGGGCAGGCCGTTCGCGTTTGGAACGACGCTGCGGACCCAGTCGAGAAGAGACGCCATTCTGTCCTTCAACAGGGGATGATAGTCCTCGCGGACGGCATAGCGAGCCAAACGCCCTGAGCCGGGCATCGTCTCGCCGGCCGCGGAGTCGTTCCCATAGGAGAAGCCGCACATCAGCACGGAGCGCGAGGGGGGAAACCACGCGCGGATGTCATGGCGCGAGGGGGCGTTTCGGGCCATGTAGTCCATGGTCGCGTTCATCCCCGAGGAGACCCACTTGTCGTAAGCCCCGGCCTCGCGGGCGGGGGCGGCGGGTGCGATGCCCGCCAGGTCGGCGCCGCTTTCGAGGGCGAGGCGTTTGAGCTCGGAGGCGAGTTCGGCGGGGTTCAGGGCGTGCGCACGACTTTGAGTATCTTGAAGGAGCGCGGCCCGGCGGGGAGCTGGACCTCGACGGTCTCCTTGGACTTGCGCCCGAGCAGGCCGGAACCGAGCGGGGACTGGACCGAGATCTTGCCTTCGGCCGGGTCGGACTCATCCTCGCCGACGAGGGAATACTCCACGGTGTCTCCGTCGGAGTCCTCGAGCGAGACGGTCGTGCCGATGGCGACGGTGTCCTTGGGGATGTCGATCGCGTCGATGAGCTTGGCGCTCTGGAGCTTGTCCTGGATCTTGCCGATGCGGCCCATGACCTCGCCCATCTTCTCCTTGGCGGAGTGGTACTCGGCGTTTTCCTTCAGGTCGCCTTTCTCGCGCGCCTCGCCGATGTCCAGCGAGAGCTGGGCCTTCTGCTTCATGAGCCCCTTGAGCTCCAGCGTGAGCTTTTCGTATCCGGCGCGGGTGAGGTAGGTGTCGGGCATGACGAAGATTATACGAAATCCCCGGCCCGTCGAGCGCGGGTCATTCGTCGCATCACGGCGAGCAGGACGGTCTCGAGTCCGACGCGGCGGCCGGTCAGCGCGCGCAGGCTCACGGCGCGCCTGAGCGGCGGGGCGTTGTTCACGTTCACGCCGATGCCGACCACCAGCCAATCCAAGGAGGAAGCCCCGCCGGAGGCCTCGCAGAGGATGCCGCAGATCTTCCGATACCGGCCGTCCGCGCAGAGGACCAGGACGTCGTTGGGCGGCTTGACCGCCATCTCGATCTTCGCCGCATCGCGCAGGGCCGCCGCCGCGGCCGCGCCGCAGGCCAGCGAGAAGTCGGCCAGACGTTCCGGGGGGAACTTCGGGCGCAGCAGCCAGGAGACATAGAGGCCTCCCGGTCCCGAGCGCCAGCGCCGTCCCATGCGACCGCGTCCCATGGTCTGCCGCAGAGCCCAGACGAGCGTGCCGTCGGGCGCGCCCCGCTCGGCCAGTCGTCGCGCGGCTGTTTGCGTGGAGGAAACGCTTTTGAGCCGCACGAGGCGGCTCACGCCGGGCAGATTCACTCCAGGTCCAGGCCCAGGTCCAGCGCGGGAGCGCTGTGGGTCAGGGCCCCGATGGAGATGCGGTCCGGGCCGAACCTCGCGATCCTCCGCACGGTCTGGAGGTTCACGCCGCCGGACACCTCGATCTTGGTCCGAGGAGCGTTTCGTCGGATGCGGCGTATCGCCGCGCGTAGGCGGGCCGGGCTCATGTTGTCGAGCAGGACGACCTCAGGTTTTAAGGAAAGGGCCCGCGCGACTTGCGCGGGCTCGTCGCACTCGACGACGAGCGGCACTCCGGGATGACGGCGTCTGAGTTCTCGCGCGCCCGCCTCCAGGCGGCCTCCGAGATAATGGTTGTCCTTGACCATGACGGCGTCGTAGAGCCCCATGCGGTGATTGACGCCCCCGCCGCAGGCGACCGCGTATTTGTCCAGCGCGCGCCAGCCCGGCAGGGTCTTGCGCGTGTCGAGTATCTTCGCGCGCGCGCCGCGCACGCGGTCGACATAGCGGCGCGTGAGGCTGGCCACGCCCGACATCCTCTGCAGGAAATTGAGGGCGGTGCGCTCCGCGGTCAGCAGGCCCCGCCCTCCCGAGACGGCCATCACGGCCCGGCCCGGGCGCACGCGCGCCCCGTCGCGGACGAGGAGCCGGACTTTCGCGCGGGGTTCGCAGGCCTTGAAGACGGCCGCGGCGATCTCCAGGCCGCAGACCACGCCGGCCTCGCGGCCGACGATCCGGCCCTTGAGCCGCGTCTTCGGGGAGACGAACAGCCTCGTGGTCAGATCCCCGGCGAGGCCGAGGTCCTCGCGCAAGGCCATGCGCACGAGAGGAGCGTAGTCGCGGCGGCGCAGCCGCGGGGTTCTCATGGCGCTATCATACCCCTTCAAGCGACGACACCTCAATCTTGCTACATTCTTCAAACATGAAAAACATTTTGACTTTCGTTCTGCTCGCCTCAGCCTTGACGGCCTCCGCCGCGCCGGACCTCCCCCGCTCCGACTTCAATCGCCTGGCCGCCCGGTCGGGGCTTCCCGTGTTCTGGAAGCCGGTGGCATACGACACCGCCACGCTGCGTCCCGAGGACTTGGCCCCGGTCGGCGACGGCGAGGCCCTCGCGCGCTTCGTCGCGGGTGGAAAGTTCACGCCGGAGTTCGATCAGGCCTACCAAGCCCTGGTCGAGGAGCGGCGGCGGGAGGCCGTGCGCAAGGAGCTCGACCAGGGGCGTCCGAACCTGATCGTCACTGATTTCCGCTCGGCACCCCCGGCGGAGAGGGCTCTCGTCCGTCATGTCGTCGCCGCCGGCCGGCTCATCGACGGACTCTACGCTCGGCAGAAAGGCGCCCTGCCTTGGCGCGAGAAGCTCGTCCCGGGAGACGCGGCGAGCCGGGCGCTCTTCGAGCGCAACCACGGCCCTTGGTGCGAGGCACCGGCGACCGACCATGATCCGTTTTGCAACGCTGTCCCGTCTTTTCCTCCTCGCAGGTCGGATGCCTACCCGCGGGACCTCACCCAAGATGGGCAGATGTGCGACGCGCTCAAGGCCCGTCCCGACGGCAAGTCTCTCCTGGACCCCTTCACGGTCGTGCGCGAGAAGGCCGGGAAGCTCGTCGCCGCGACTCTCGTCGAGGCCTACGGACCGGAGATGAGGCAGGTCGCCGCCGAACTGCGCGCCGCCGCCGGCTCCCAGGGGCCGGAGGAGGCCGCGCTGAAGGCCTACCTTCTGGGCGCCGCCCGGGGATTCGAGACCGGGGACTGGGCCGAGGCCGACGAGACGTGGTCGCGCATGAGCGGCCGCAACAGCAAGTGGTACTTGCGCGCGGCTCCCGACGAGGTCGAGTTCGACCCCTGCCAGGAGAAGGCGGGCTTCCATGTCTCTTTCGCGCGCATCGACGCCGCCTCGCTCGCCTGGCAGGACAAGCTGACGCCCCTGCGCCAGGAGATGGAGGATTCACTGGCGGCCCTCGCGGGCCCCGCCGTCTACAAGGCCCGCCCGGTCGCCTTCGGCCTGCCGGATTTCATCGAGATCGTCGTCAACAGCGGCGACTCCCAGCCGCCGCTCGGCGCGACCATCGGGCAGTCCCTGCCGAACTGGGGCAAGGTCGCCGAGGAGAACCGCCGCCGCACGGTGGTGATGACCAACCTTTACGAGGACCCGGACTCCAAGAAGACCGCGCGCCAGAAGGCCGCCGAGCTCCTGGACGAGGACGCCGTCAAGAACTATTCCTCCGACAAGGAGGCGGGCCTGGTGGGGACCATCCTGCACGAGGCCACCCACAACCTTGGACCGCACAGCGACTCGCGCATCGGCGGCAAGACCGCGGCCGAGGTCTTCGGCGGCCGGATGGAGGGAGTGCTCGAGGAGCTCAAAGCCCAGACCGGGGCCCTCTGGTACGTCGAGCTTCTCCGCCGCAAGGGACTTCTGAGCGAGCGCCGGGTCCGGGAGATCTACACCCACGAGCTCGCCTGGTGCTTCGGCCACATCTCCAACGGCATGAGCGAGGCCAACGGCGCGCCCAAGCCTTACAGCCAGCTTTCCGCCGTGCAGATCGGAAGTTTCGTGAAGGCCGGGGCGCTCGAATGGAAGGCCGGCTCGGACGGCATCGAGCGCTTCCGCGTCGACTACGCGCTGATCCCCCGGGCGGTCGAGTCCCTGATGAAGGAGGTCGTCCGCATCAAGGCCTCCGGCGACGCGGCCGGGGCCGGGAAGCTCGTGGGCGGCTTCGTCGACGGACCGGATTCGGCGCTCGTGCGCATGGCGAAGGTCTCGGAGCGTCTGAGGAAGTACCCGAAGGAAAGCTATGCGTATACAGCCCTGTATTGAGTCATTCAACAGCCGTTCGATGGCGGAGGTCATATGACGCTTTCAGAGTTGGGCCGACTGCTGGGCGGCGTCGTCAAGGGCGAGCCGGACTACGAGGTCCGCGGAGTGCGCGACATCGAACGCCTGGCGCCGGAGCAGGCGTTGGAGGAGCACTTCATCTATTTCGTGGAGTCCAAGGCGGTGCTGAAGCGCCACCCGAGGGCCGCCGACAGCGGCGCGGTCCTGACGACGGCGGCGATGGCCGAGGGCTTCCAGCGCGCGGCCGTCGTGTCGGGGGACGCGCGGCTGGCCTTCATCCGCCTGCTCTCTCATTTCGACAAGGCCCCGAAGTTCCCGGCGGGCGTCTCGCCCCAGGCCGTCGTGGACCCCGCGGCCCGCATCGGTTCGGGCGCCTGCGTGATGGCGGGCGCGACGGTGATGGCGGGGGCGGTCGTCGGTGAGCGCTGCACGCTCTATCCGGGCGTGGTCCTCGAGCCCCACGCCGAGATCGGCGAAGGCACCGTCATCTATCCAAACACGGTCATCGGCCACCACTGCGTCGTCGGCAAGAGGGGAGTCCTCCACGGCGGCTCGGTGATCGGGGCGGACGGCTTCGGCTTCTACGATGAGAAAGGAGGACGGCACAAGGTCCCGCAGATCGGCAACGTGGAGATCGGCGACGACGTCGAGATCGGGGCCTCCTGCACCATCGACCGCGCCACCATCGAGACCACCAGCATCGGCAGCTTCACCAAGATCGACGACCAGGTCCACATCGGCCACAACTGCCGGCTCGGGCGCTTCATGTACATCGCGGGCAACACCGGCCTGGCGGGTTCCGTCACGGCCGAGGACGGCGTGATGATCTCCGGGATGGTCAGCATCAAGGACCATCTGCACCTGGCCAAGGGCTCCATCGTCATGGGGATGTCGGGCCTGGCCCAGGACACCGAGCCCGGACAGGCCTACTTCGGCATCCCGGCCCGGCCCGCGCGCGAGGCCCATAAGATGAACTCCGCCCTGGCGAAGCTGCCCGGCCTGCTCGCGAAGCTCCGTCATCTGGACGCCGAACCGGAGGAGTGACCCTATGACCCATCGCGTGTTGGTCGTCGAAGACGATATCGACATCCAGGGCTACTGCAAGACGGTCCTGGAAGCCGCGGGCTTCAGCGTCGACGCCTGCGGCACGGCCGCCAAGGCGCGGAGTCTCTTCAACGCCAACCGTTCCGACCTGGTCGTGCTCGACATCGGCTTGCCCGACGGCAACGGTCTGGACCTGATGCGCGAGTGGCACGCCTATCCGGGGCCGAAGGTTCCCGTGATCTTCCTGACCGCCCGGGGCGACCTGAAGACGCGGCTCGAGTGCTTTCAGCAGGGCGGCCAGGACTATCTGCCCAAGCCTTTCGCGTCCGAGGAATTGCTCGCGCGCGTGAAGGTCCACCTTCAGGTCAAGAAGTCCCACGAGGAACTGGTCAAACGCAACTACGAGCTGGAGTTGGTGGCGCGCGCTCGCCAGGACATGGCCGATATGATCGTTCACGACCTCAAAACACCCCTGACCGCCATCAAGGGGACCCTGGAGCTCATCCACTCCCGAGGCTTGATCAGCCAGGAGAGCTACTCCTGCCTGGTCGAGAACGCGGGGACCGCGGCCGACTTCATGCTGTTGATGCTCAACGACATCCTCGACCTGGCTCAGACTCGGCAGACGGGCTTGAAGGCCGAACTCGTGACGCTCGACCCCGCGGCGTTGCTGCGCAAGATCGAGACGCTGTTCTCCGGCCGACTGCGGCTGACGGGTTCGAGCCTCGTGCTGCGCGTGGCTCCGGGCGTCGCGAGCATCCGCGCCGACCAGAACCTCCTCTACCGCATCCTCGCCAATCTCGTCGCCAACGCCCAGAAGGCCTCTTCCGGGGCGTCCGTGATCGAGGTCGATTGCGCCTTCGCGGGGACCGCGGCGCGCTTCACTGTCTCCGACCGCGGCCGCGGCGTGCCGGACGCCGATAAGAAGAACATCTTCGAGAAGTTCGCCACCAGCGGCCGCAAGGACGCCGCGCTGGAGACCGGGACCGGAATCGGGCTCAGTTTCTGCCGGGCGGCCGCGGCGGCGCACAAAGGCAGTATCTGGGTGGAAGACCGGCCGGGCGGCGGGAGCCGCTTCATCGTCGATCTTCCTCAGTCGGCCTAAGCCGGCTCGTCCGCGATCCCGCCTGGTCAATGCGTTGCGTACGCCGTTGGCGGCGGGCGCTTCGAGCCCGAACGCGGGAGCGTGGAGGAGATGGGGATGAAGAGCGTGATGGCCGCGAGAAAATCCGTTCTCGTCGCGTCGCTTGCGTTTCTGCCGGTCGGTTTGCGGGCAGCCGTCGCGGCCCCGGCGCCCGCGCCGGTCGACGCCTGCCGCGACTGCCATCAAGACGAGAAGTTCCGCGTCCAGAACAAGAAGATCTACGACTACTTCCAGGACTGGAAGGGGTCGCCCCACGACCTGGCGGGCGTGACCTGCACGGGCTGCCATGGCGGAGACCGGACCAAAAACGACAAGGACGAGGCCCACAAGGGGATGCTCCCGCAGTCGAACCCGGAGAGCCCGTTCCACTACAAGAACATCCCCAAGACCTGCGGCGCCTGCCACGGCGACATCCTCGCGCGCTTCCAGAAGAGCCGCCACTACGAGATGCTGGAGGAATCGGGCCGCGGCCCCAGCTGCATCACCTGCCACGGCGCGCTCAACGCCAAGGTGTACTCCACCACGATCATCGAGCGGGCTTGCTCCAGCTGCCACAACAAGAAGACGGGCAACAACCCCCGGATCATCGCCGAAGCGCAGGAGATCCTCGGGCGCCTCAACCACGCCAACGGCTATCGCAACGGCCTGAGGTTCTACTACAAGTCCATCCATAAGCCCGAGGCCATGGCGAAGGTGGACGCCGCCTACAAGGACGTCATCCTGTTCTGGCACGAGTTCGACTTCAAGAGGCTCGCTCCCCGCTCGAAGGAGCTCCTCGCCGAGGTCAAGACCATCTACGCGAAGGCGCACGAGGCGTCCGAGGGCGATGGGAAATAGCCCGGACGCCGTCTCGACGCGGGCGGCCGCCGCGATGGCGGCCATCCTTCTCGGGCTGGGGGTCTTCTTCTGGATGGACCCGGTCGGCGGGGCTCCGGCCCTCGATGCCATCGCGCCGAACAAGCCGGAGTTCTCTTCCGCCGGCATGGTGCGCAAGGTGCGCGCGGAGATGACCTTCGACGGGGCTCCCTGCAAGTCCTGCCATGAGGGGACCGAGGGCATGCAGGGCAATCCCGTCGAGAAGGGGGTCTTCCACGAAAAGATCGCGCTCAAGCACGGGCGCAACCGGCATTGCTTCAACTGCCACCACCGCCTGCAGCCCGCGAACTTCTCCGACTACGACGGCACTCCCATCGGGCTGGCCGACATCCAGCTGCTCTGCGCCAAATGCCACGGCACGACGTTCCGGGACTGGAACAACGGGTCCCACGGCCGCCGCTCCGGCTTTTGGGACGCCTCCAAGGGCAAGTTCAAGACCCTGGTCTGCATCGCCTGCCACGACCCGCACTGGC
>MGUL01000148.1:49739-51205 GCA_001800005.1 Elusimicrobia bacterium RBG_16_66_12
ACCGCGGCCGCGCTCTCTCCGCTCAAGGACATCGTGGACCTGCCGACCTTGGAGCAGTTCCTGCAGCAGCACTACAAGGAGCTCACCCCCGCGGACAAGGAAGCCATCCTCGAGCGCATCCGCCAGGAGGTCAAGGCGAAGTACGGCGTGACGCCCAACCTGACCGACCCGCAGCCCCTGCCCGGCGTCGAGTTCGGCTACGCCCTCAACATCGGGCGCTGCGTGGGCTGCCGCAAGTGCGTCTACGCCTGCGTCAAGGAGAACAACCAGTCGCGCGACCCGCAGATCCAGTACATCCGCGTCCTGCAGATGCGCAAGGGCTCCATTGACGTCGAGAGCTCGGACCACCAGTTCGAGGGAGAGGTCCCGAAGGACGGCTTCTACTACATGCCCGTGCAGTGCCATCAGTGCCGCAAGGCCCCGTGCGTGAAGGCCTGCCCCGTGAAGGCCACCTGGCAGGAGCCCGACGGAGTCGTCGTGATCGACTACAACTGGTGCATCGGCTGCCGCTACTGCATGGCCGCCTGTCCCTACAACGCGCGGCGCTTCAACTTCGCGCAGCCCGACCTCCCCAAGGAGGACCTCAACTTGGACATGGGCTACCTCTCCAACCGGCCCCGGCCGAAGGGCGTCGTGGAGAAGTGCCACTTCTGCCTGCACCGCGCCCGCAACGGGCGCTACCCGGCCTGCGTGGAAGTCTGCCCGACGGGCTCGCGCAAGTTCGGCAACCTGCTGGATCCGGAGAGCGAGGTCTCCCTCATCCTCAAGACCAAGAGGGTCTACGTCCTCAAGGAAGAGGTCGGAACCCTGCCGCGCTTCTACTACTACTTCGACCTATGACCAAGACCCTCTCGGACTACCTGGTGTTCGTCCGCCGCTGCGCGCTTCACACTCTCGAAGGCGACTGGCGCTACTTCCTCTGGATGACGGCCCTGACCGCCGGTTCGCTGTTGGGGCTCAACGCCTACTGCAAGCAGTTCGTCCTGGGTCTGACGACCACGGGGATGAGCGACGCGGTCTCCTGGGGCCTCTACATCGCCAACTTCACCTTCCTGGTGGGCATGGCGGCCGCCGCCGTGATGCTCGTGATCCCGGTCTACGTCTATCACGACGAGACCCTGCACGACGTCGTGATCCTCGGGGAACTGCTGGCCATCGCGGTGATCGTGATGTGCCTGCTCTTCGTCACCGTCGATCTGGGCCGGCCGGACCGCTTCTGGCATATGGTCCCGTTCGTGGGCAAGTTCAACTGGCCCATCTCGATGCTCAGCTGGGACGTGATCGTCCTCAACGGCTACCTGGCCATCAACGCTCACATCTGCGGCTACCTGGTCTACATGGTCTACCATGGCCGCAAGCCGTCGCCGGTCCTGTACATGCCGTTCGTCTTCCTCTCCATCTTCTGGGCGATCAGCATCCATACGGTCACCGCGTTCCTCTATGTCGGACTCGGCGGGCGGCCTTTC
>MGUL01000148.1:51448-58353 GCA_001800005.1 Elusimicrobia bacterium RBG_16_66_12
TTCTTCGGGCTTCACGGCCATCACGGCTTGGTGCCCTGGATCTGGGCCGCGATGGCGCTCGACGCCGCGGCCCTCGCGCTGCTTTTGCTGCCTCTGTCCCGGAACCTGAAGCCGTTGAGCCTGGCCTGCGGGCTGGCCATCGTGGGCATCTGGATCGAGAAGGGCATGGGAATGGTGATTCCCGCCTTCATCCCGACGCCGTTGGGAGAGATCGTGGAGTACTTCCCGACCGCCAACGAGTGGCTGGTCTGCCTGGGCATCTGGTCCTTCGGACTGCTGCTCTACACCCTGTTCCTGAAGATGACCATCCCGGTCCTCACCGGGGCTATCCGCCCGACGGCCGACTGACCGGGCGCGGGCGTCCTGAGGCCCTTCCTTCGTCGTAGTGCCGGCGGAAGCCGTCCGCGTCGGCCTCGGGGCGGCGGCCTGCGATGCGGCGCGCGAGATGGGAGGCGAAGGCCGCGCCCAGATAGGCCAGCGCGTGCAGCTCGCGCAGACGCGGGCGCGCGCGCAGGAAGCGCTTGAGCCTCGGGCAGGGCTGAGGCCAGTCCGGGATCTCTCCGACGGACTCCCCGCCGAGCGTCGTCAGCTGCGTCGTCCCGCGCGCGGAGCTCCCCAGCTTGAGACAGGCGGCGTCGGTCGCGGCCTCGGCCATCACGCGGTAGTCGGACATCTTCCCGCCGCCGATGGTGAGCAGGCCGGGGATGCCGTCGCGCGTCTCGTGGTCGAAGACCTCGAAGTCGCGCGAAAGCAGCTTCTCCGCCCCGGGCTGGCCCAGGATGGGGCGCGAGCCGACGACCGTCGAGTCGGGCGTCTCGGGCCAGTCCTTGAAATAGCGCCTCACCGAGCGCAGCAGGTAGGCCGTCTCCTCCGGGGTCGTTCGGACCTCGTCCGGGTCGCCTGCGGCGGGCAGGTCCGTGGGTCCGACCCAGGTCCCGAGCGGCGAGGGGATGACGAAGACGTAGCGCTCGCGGTCCTCGGCCTCGAGCAGCAGCCCCACGGGCACGCGCTTCGGGTCCTTCCAGATCAGGTGCGTTCCCTTCATCAGCCGCAGGGGCAAGCGGGCTCCGGCCAATCGCGCGACCTGGTCCACCCAGGGCCCGGCCGCGTTGATCGTGACCCGGCCGCGCAGGTCCCGGCCGCCCGTCCTCACTCCCGCCACGCGCGCGCCGTCGCGCAGGAAGGCGTCGGCCTTGCAGCCGAGGAGCACCTCGGCGCCGGCCGCTCGCGCGGAGTCGAGGTTGCGCGCCGCGAGCCGCTCCGCGTCGACCCACCACTCGTCGAAGGAGAGGGCGCCGACCAAGCCCTCGGTCTTGATCCCGGGCACGAGCCGCGCGCAGGCCTCGGCGGACAGGCGCAGATGCGGCCGTCCGTACTTCATCGGCTGGAAGCGGTCGTATTCCTCGAGGAGGGTCTCCACGGTCTCCAGGCCTCGCGCGTGGTCGCGGTACACGGGCCAGAGCAGCGGCAGCCGCGTCAGCAGGTCGCCCGCGGTGCGCACGATGTGGCCGGAGTCCCAGCAGGTCGCGTGCGTGGTCAGCCGGTCGTAGAGCAGGTAGCGCACGCCCCCGTGGATCAGGTGGGTGGAGGCGGCCGTGGTCCCGCAGCCCGGGGCGCCGCGCTCGACCACGGCGACCTTCAGGCCTCGCAGGGCCGCGTCGCGGGCCACGCCCGCCCCGGTCACGCCTCCCCCGATGACGACGAGGTCGAAGGGCGCGCTCATGCCAGCTCGAAGGAGTCTCCGTACTCGGGGCATTCGACGCGCGTGATGCCCTCAGTCTTCAGGCGCGCGGTCAAGGCCGCGCGGTCGGAAGGGTCGCCATGGACCAGGAAGATGGTGCGCGGGCGCGGGGTCAGGGACTTCATGAACCACATCAGGTCGGCCTGGTCGGCGTGGGCGGAGAAGGTTTGCAGGGTCTCCACGCGCGCCCAGACCGCGTGTTCCATGCCGAAGATGCGGACCTTCCTGGCTCCTTCCTGGAGGCGGCGGCCGAGCGTGCCTTCGGCCTGGTATCCGACCATCAGGATCGTGGTCGCGTCCTTGTCGAGGTTGTTGCGCAGATGGTGGAGGATGCGCCCGCCCTCGCACATGCCCGAGGCCGAGAGGATGATCATCGGTCCCTCCTTCGAGTTGAGGGCCTGGGATTCGTCCACGGAGCGCACGTAGCGGATGGCCTTGAAATCGAAGGGATCGCCGACCTTGGCGGCATAGTCCTTGAACTCGGGGGAGAAGGAGAACCCGTCGAGGTGGCGGCGGAAGATCTCGGTGATGTTGACGGCCATCGGGCTGTCCACGTAGATCGGGATCGCGGGGATCTGGCGGTGGCGGATCATCTTCTCGAGGATGAAGATGATCTCCTGGGTGCGCTCCAGCGCGAAGCTGGGGATCAGGATCTTGCCCTTCTCGGCGACGGCGCGGTCGATGACCGTCCTCATGATGGACTCGACGCGGTCGATCGGATCGTGATCGCGGTCGCCGTAGGTGCTCTCGATGAGCAGATAGTCCACGTTCTTGGGGACGGCGGGCGGGGCCATCAGCAGGCTCTTGCGCCGTCCCAGGTCTCCGGTGAAGAAGACGCGCCGCACGCCCTTGGCGGTCTTGACCTCGACTTCGATCATGGCCGAGCCGAGGACGTGTCCGGCGTTGTGGAAGCGGAAGCGGACCTTGTCGCTCAAGGGGACCCAGGTCTCGTAAGGCTGAGAGCGGAAGAATCCGAGGCAGGCCTTGGCGTCCTCCTCGCCGTAGAGCGGTTCGATGCGCTCGGGGTCGCCGGCCCTGGCGTGGATTTTATTGAAGAACTCGGCGTCGTGTTCCTGCAGATGGGCGGAGTCGAGGAGCATGACCTGCGAGATGTCCCGCGTGGCGTCCGTGCAGTGGATGCTTCCGGTGAAGCCGTTTTTGACCAGCAGGGGGAGGTTCCCGCAGTGATCGACGTGCGCGTGGGACAGGAGCACGGCGTCGAGCGTCTTCGGGTCGAAGGGGGTTCGCTTGTTCTTGGCGATGGCCTCGGCGCGGTGGCCCTGGAAGAGCCCGCAGTCGAGCAGGACCCTCAGACCCTCCGCCTCCAGCAGGTGCCGCGAGCCCGTCACTTCGCCGACGCCGCCGTAGAAGCCGATCTTCATCAGCGACAGTGTAGGCTTCCCGACGGCCTGCGTCAAGCGGATGAAATGATAGAATCCGCCGGATGACGCGGTCGAGATTCTATCCGCTGCTGCTGCTCGCGGCGTTCGCGGCGCTCGCCGGGGCCTGGGCCTGCCGGAAGCTCCTGGAGGGCCTGCCGCCCCTCCAGGCCCTGGAGGAGTACGCCCCGTCGCTGAGCACGAGGGTCTACGACTCGAAGGGCGGCGTGATCGCCGAGCTCTCCATCGAGAAGCGCGCGCTGCTGCCGCTGACCAGGATCCCGGTCGATTTACAAAACGCGGTCATCGCCGTCGAGGATGACAACTTCTTCAAGCACTGGGGCATCTCGCCCAAGGGGATGCTGCGCTCCGCGGTGCGCAACTTCCTGGCGCGACGCGTGGTCCAGGGCGCCTCCACCATCACCCAGCAGCTGGCCAAGCAGATCTTCCTCAAGCCGGAGCGCAAGATCTCCCGCAAGATCCGCGAGGTCCTGCTCGCGCTCCAGATCGAGGCCAACTTCTCCAAATCGGAGATCCTCCAGCTCTACCTCAACCAGGTCTACTTCGGCGAGGGGGCCTACGGCGTCCAGTCCGCCGCGCGCAACTACTTCGGCAAGGAGGTCTCCGAGCTGACCCTGGCCGACTGCGCGCTGCTGGCCGGGCTGGTCCGCGCCCCCCGCGCCCACTCTCCCTTCGTCCGCCCCGAGAACGCGCATAAGCGCCGGGCCGTCGTGCTGCAACGCATGCTCGACGAGAAGTTGATCACCGCTCCGGAGCGCGACGCGGCCAATGCCCAGCCCATCCCGATCTCCAAGCCCATCGCCGTCGACACGCAGGCCCCCTATTTCGTCGAACACGTGCGCAGGCGCCTGGAGCAGAAATACGGCACCGCCGCGATCTGGCGCGGCGGCCTCAAGATCTATACCACCCTCGACCTCGACGTGCAGAAGACCGCCGAGGAGAAGATGGAGAAGGCCCTGTCCGACTTCGATCTCAAGGCCCAGGCCGAGCATGAGAAGAAGATCAAGGAGCTCCAGGCCGCCGGCGAGCCCCTCCCGCCCGAGGTCTCCACGGCGCCCCTGGCCAAGATCCAGGGCGCTTTCGTGCTGATGGACGTCAAGACGGGCGCCATCCGCGCGATGATCGGCGGGCGGGACTCTCACTTCAACCGCGTGACCCAGGCCAAACGCCAGCCCGGCTCGACTTTCAAGCCTTTCGTCTGGGCCGCCGCCCTCAATTCCGGGATGACCGCGGCGAGCCTGGTCGACGACACGCCTCTGGCGTTTTATTTTGACGGGCGGGACTGGCGCCTGCTGGAAGGGGCCACCGACCAATACTCCATCAACCTGGCCACGCAGCCTTTCGCCTCCTCCCCGGACTTCAAGATCTGGGTGCCCAACAACTTCGACGGCAAGTTCACGGGCCGCATCACGCTGCGCAAGGCCCTGGCCAATTCGAGGAACATCTCATCGATCAACCTCATCACTCAGGTGGGCCCGCCCCTGGTCGTCGAGATCGCCCGCCGCGCCGGCATCCGCTCGGACCTGGAGCCGGCCCCCGCCCTGGGCCTGGGCGCCTCGGTCGTCACGCCCCTCGAGATGACCAGCGCCTTCGCCACGTTCGCCAACGGCGGGATCTCGGTCACGCCCTACACGGTCGAGCGCGTGGAGGATTCCAGCGGCCGCATCCTCGAGGGGCATCTCCCCAGCGATCGGGAGGGGATGTCTTCTAAGTTAGCCTACCTCACCGCCAACATGATGAAGGCCGTCGTCCAGAGCGGCACCGGCCGCAACGCCAGCCGCCTCAACCGCCCGCTGGCCGGCAAGACCGGCACCTCGAACGACAACCGCGACCTCTGGTTCGTCGGCTGCACGCCCGACCTGGCGGCGGGGGCCTGGATGGGCTACGACGATTTCTCCTCGCTGGGCCGCAAGGACTGGACGGGCGGCTCCACCGTGGTTCCCTGGTGGACGGACATCATGGAAAGCGTGCTCAAGGAGACCCCGAAGCGCGATTTCCCGGCGCCCCCCGGCATCGTGTTCGCGCCCATCGATTCCGAGACGGGACTGCTCTTCGGCCCGTATTGTCCGAAGCGGAACAAACTCCTGGAGGCGTTCGCGCACGGCACCGAGCCCAAGCGCTATTGCGACGTCGACCATGCGCGCCCGGTCTCCTCGCAGTTGGGGGCGGAATCCGCAGCCGGGGCTCCGGGGTCCGTCCTGCCGCCGAGCGTGGGCGGTTCTTCGGCGCCCGCGGCCGCTCCGGCCGCCGGCGAGACGCCGCCGCCGCTTCCCAGCGATGAGGAGCTCGAAGGAAGGCCGGCCCCCGCGGAGAGCGAGGAGCCGGCGGGACTCGAGTGAGCCTGCGTCAGACGTAGACGCGGCTGAGGTCGTGCGCCGCCGTGCGGCGCACGGGAAGCGTCACCGTGTCGCCGACCTCGGCGTCGGGCGCGTCCGTGGCGTCCACCAGCACGTGCGCGATCCCGCAGCGGCCGACGAAGGGCAGCTTCACTCCCTGGCGCATTCCCCAGTACCGGAAGCCTCCGCCGAAGCCGATCAGGCGCTCGGCCGGCTCCATTGTGAGGCCGTCGGCGTAGCCGACGGGCAGTGTGGCCACGCGCATGCGGCGGGGGGCGACGTACTCGCTGGCATATCCGATGGAAGCGCCTTTGCGCACCTCGCGCAAGGAGAGGATCCTCGCGCAGAAGCGCCAGGGGTTCTTGAGCGGCGCCGGCCGTGATTTGGAGGGGTTGATTCCGTAGAGCAGGTTGCCCACGCAGGCCAGGTCGAAGCGGTGGTGGGGGAAGTCCATGAAGACCGAGCTGTTGGCCGCGTGGACGATGAGTCCGGGAACCTTCTTCTTGTAAGGCGCGGCGAGGCGGCGGAAAGCGCCCAGCTTCTCTTCGGCCTCGACGGCGTTCTTGCCCGGCACGTAGTCGATGTGGGTGGAGAGGCCCTCCACGCGCACGCGCGGCAGGCGCGCGAGCGCCGCCATCAGGGAACCGAGCTCGCGAGGCGGCACGCCCCAGCGGCCCAGGCCGGAGTCGACATCGACATGGACGGCGGCACGTTTGCGCTGGGCGGCGGCGTTGATGGCGCGGGCCTGGTCGAGGCGGTCCACGCTGAGGCTGACATCCAAGCGGACGGCTTCGGCGGCCTGTTGGGGCAATATGGGAAAGAGCAGGTGGATGGGGGCTTTGATCTTGGCTCGCCTGAGCTGAGCGGCTTCGGAGAGGTCGCGCACGCCCAGGCTGTCGGCGCCGGCCTCGAGAACGACGCGGGAGATCTCGACGGCGCCGTGGCCGTAGGCGTCGGCCTTCACGACGGCCATCATCTTCGAGCGGGGTTCGAGTTGGGATCGGACCCAGCCCGCGTTGTGGGCGACGGCGGAGAGGTCGACTTCGATCCACTTGAGGTCTTTGGGGGCGGGCATGGCGACCTATCTTAATATATCGCCATCATGAATGCGCCGTCGATGACGGTTGACTGGAAGCCCGCGCAAAGCCAAACCCCCGCAAATCGGCTAGAATATCGCATGGCGACATTGAAGATGGGCACCCGCGGCTCGCCGCTGGCGCTGGCCCAGTCCGGCCAGGCCGCCCGCAAACTCGAGTCGCTCAATCCCGGTCTCACAGTCGAGACCGTCGTCGTCAAGACGAGCGGAGACCTGTTCGGAGCGCCCCCGCCCGAGGTCGCTAAGGCGCTTCCTCAGGGCGCCAAGGGCCTCTGGGTCAAGGAGATCGAGCAGGCCCTCCTCGACGGCGCCATCGACTTCGCCGCCCACAG
>MGUL01000148.1:58359-66742 GCA_001800005.1 Elusimicrobia bacterium RBG_16_66_12
GGACCTGCCCGCCGTCCTCGCCTGCGGACTTTCCATCGCCGCCTATCCTGAGCGCGAAGACCCCCGCGACGCCATGGTTGCCCGCGACGGCTTGACATGGGAAGGTCTCAAAGCCGGCATGAAGGTCGCCACTTCTTCCCTGCGCAGACAACTCATGATCGAAAAAGCCGTTCCCGGCATCCAGCTCCTCCCCCTGCGCGGCAACGTCGACACCCGCCTGCGCAAGCTGACCGAGGGCGAGTTCGACGCGATGATCATCGCCGTCGCCGGCCTCAAGCGCCTCGGCCGCGACAACGTCCGACATGAGCCCCTCGACCCCGCCGTCATGCTCCCCGCCCCCGCCCAGGGCTCGCTCGCCCTCGAGATCAAGGCCGACCGCGGGGACATCGCGAAGATCGTCGGAAAACTCGATCACGCCGCCACACGCCTTTGCGTCGAGTTCGAGCGCGGCTTTTTGTCGGAGATCGGAGGAGGCTGCGGCGCCCCCGTCGCCGCCTTTGCCCAGGTTCAAGGGAAGGGCGTCGCCATGGAGTGCTTCTTCGCGATCGAAGGAAGCAAGGGCAAGCGCGCCAAAGGCGTCTGCCCCGACCCCTCGCGCCGCGAAGAATTCGTCCGCGACCTCGCCCGGCAAGTCCGCAAATGACGCCCCGCGTGGTGGGCGCCCCCGGCTCCGGGGCGCGCGCTTTTCTCGCCAGACGCATCCTCTCCGGGAAGCCCCCCGCCGGCCTCGAAGCCCCGAAGGGCCCGCTCGTCATGGTCCTGCCTGACGCGGACGCCGTGGAGGACGTCGCCGACGCCGTCAAAGCGCTGGCGCCTCTCTTCGAGGGCCGCGCCGAGAGCGTCGCGGTTTTCGGCGACGACGCGCGCGAGCGGCTGGCCTCGCTGGAGCTTCTGCGCGCCGGGGCCCGCCTGGCCCTGGCCACCCCCGAAGGCATCATCGCCCCCGCCGCCGCCCCCGCCGATTTCTCGTCCCGCACCGTCCGGCTGCGCTCCGGCGGCCACAGCCCCCGCGACAGCTCCATCGAGGCTCTTTTGGCCGCCGGCTACCAGCGCGTGGATTTCGTGGAGAGCCCCGGCGAGTTCGCCGTCCGCGGCGCCGTCCTAGACTTCCACGCCCTGGAGCCCGCCGTCGCCTACCGCGTGCTCTACGACGAGGACCGCATCGCCTCGATCCGGCCCTTCGATCCCATCTCCCAGGAGCCCGGCGCCGTGGTCGTGGAGGCCGTCGCCACTCCCGCCGAGGAGCCAGCCTCCGGCGCCCGCGTCGCCGATTGGCTGATCGACCGCGGCCTGTGGCTCGTCGCCGAGGGAGTCGAGGTCCAGGTCCCGGAGGGGGTGCGTGCGCTCTCGCTCGGCGGGCTCCTTGAGACGGGGGCTGACGACATCGACATGGGCGCGAGGCCCGTCGGCCCGTTCGGCGGCGAACCGGGCCGCGCCTGGGCCGAGATGCGCCGGGACGCCGAGGCCGGCCGCCGGCCCGTCTTGTTCAGCCTCAACGCCGGCGAGGACGCCCGACTGCAGGAGCTGCTGGCCGACGAACTGCCTCCCGGCGCGATCCAGTTCCTGATCGGCCCCCTGCGAGAGGGCTTCCGACTCGACTCGGAGAGTCTGGTCCTCTACGCGACGTCTCAGATCTTCGAGAGGGACTGGCGCGGCGTCAGCCGCTGGAAGCGCTTCGCGGCCAAGGGCGCGCAGGCCGTCCGCTGGCGGGAGCTGCGCCAGGGGGACTTCGTCGTCCATCAGGAGCACGGCGTCGCGCGCTACTTGGGGATGGAGCCCATCTCCGTCCCCGGCCACGGCGCGCAGGACTGCGTGAAGCTGGAGTTCCGCGGCTCCGACCGGCTGTATGTCCCGCTGACCGAGTTCGACCACATCCAGAAGTACTCCGGCGCCGAGGGCAAGCGCCCGCGCCTGTCGAGCCTCGACACGCGCACCTGGGAAGAGGTCAAGCGCCAGGTCGCCGAGGGCGTGCGGGACCTCGCCGAGGAACTGCTTCGCCTGCAGGCCAAGCGCGCCGCATCTTCGGGACACTCATTTCCCCCGGAGGGGGAAATCGAGAGGGAGTTCTCCGCCTCTTTCCCGTATGAGCCGACCGAGGACCAGGCCCGCGCCACGGCGGAGACGCTGGAGGATATGATGTCTCCGCGCCCGATGGACCGCCTGGTGGTCGGCGACGTCGGCTTCGGCAAGACCGAGGTCGCGATGCGCGCGGCCTTCAAGTGCGTGATGGGCGTCAAGCAGTGCGCGGTCCTGGCCCCGACGACCGTGCTGGCCGACCAGCACCATCGCACCTTCACCCACCGCATGGCGGGCTTCCCGGTCAAGGTCGCCATCATGACGCGCTTCCAGACGAAAGGGGAGCAGACGAAGACCCTGGCCGAGCTGAAAGCGGGGAAGGTCGACGTCGTGATCGGGACCGCGCGGCTGCTGCAGAAGGACGTCCGCTTCCATGACCTCGGCCTGGTGATCGTCGACGAGGAGCATCGTTTCGGCGTCTCGGACAAGGAACGCCTGAAGAAAGTCCGCGTCAACGCCGACATCCTGTCTTTGTCGGCCACGCCCATTCCGCGCTCGCTCCACCAGGCGATGACGGGCCTGCGCGGCATCTCGCTGATCTCGACGGCGCCGATGGGCCGCCAGCCCATCGTCACGCGCGTGGGGCCGTGGGACGAGCGCGTCGTCTCGACGGCGCTGGCCGACGAGTTCGCCCGCGGCGGCCAGGCCTACTATGTGCACAACCGAGTGCGCTCCATGACCGAGGCCGCGGAGGTGGTCAAGCGTCTCTCAGGGGGGGCCAGGGTGGCGATGGTCCACGGCCAGATGCGCCCGCGCGAGATCGAGGCCGCGATGTGGGACTTCGCCCAGCGCAAGTCCGATGTTTTGGTCGCCTCCACCATCATCGAGTCGGGCCTGGACATCCCGTCGGTGAACACGCTGTTGGTGGAAGACGCCCAGGACTTCGGCCTGGCCCAGCTCTATCAGCTTCGCGGCCGGATAGGCCGCGAACGCCAGCGCGCCTTCTGCTACCTGTTCCACCCGCCGGAATCAGAGCTCAAGGACCTGCCCGACGACGCGCGCAAGCGCCTGGAGGCGCTCAAGGAGTTCGGCTCCCTGGGCGCGGGCATCAAGCTGGCGATGCGCGATCTCGAGATCCGCGGGGCGGGGGACCTTCTCGGCGCCAAGCAGCACGGCTTCATGAACGCCATCGGCGCGGACTACTATGCCCAGATATTGGAGTGCGAGGTCGCGCGGCTGCGCGGCAAGGCCGTCGAGGACGACCGCACGGTCTCCATCGACCTGCGGCTGCCGGCCTACATTCCCGAGGATTACCTGCCGGGGGAGATCGAGAGGTTGAAGGTCTACAAGCGGGCGCTGAAGGCCGCCCCCGGGGAGGCGAAGCTGATCCTGGAGGAGCTGGAGCGCCTGTCCGGCCCGCCGCCCCAGCCGGTGAAGAATCTCTTCGAGCTGATCGCCCTGCGCGCGCTGGCGCGGCGCGCGAAGGTGGAATCGGTCGTCGAATCCGAGAAGGCCCTGGAGATCCGCTTCCGGCCGGACGCCTCGCCGGCGCCGGAGGCGCTGGCGAACTGGATGAAGACCTTCGGCGCCCGGATCGCCTTCGTGCCCGATTCGATGGAGGGCGACGCCGTGAGACTGTCCCTCGACGGCCGCGCGGCCGCCGCGGCCTTGCGGGAGTTCCTCTCCGCCTAGGAAATGATAAGATGGGCGCGATGAAAAAAGCCCTCTTTTTGGCGCCGTTCCTGCTGCTGGCGTCCTGCCGCGGCGAGAAGGATCCCGTGCTGGCCCGCGTCGGCAAGCTGAAGATCACCCAGTCCGAGTTCCAGCGCAAGCTGGGAGAGGTCTCCGCGGGCTATCAGGACTATGTGCTGACGCCCAGCGGCCGCCGCCAGTTCCTGGACGTGCTGGTGCGCGAGAAGCTGGTGCTGGCCGCGGCCCAGCAGTCCGACGTGCCGCGTTCCGCCGATTTTCGCGCGCGCCTGGAACAGCTGCGCCGCGACGAGGAGGACCGGGTGCGCGAGGGCGGCGAGGCCATGCTCACCATGATGTGGATCGCGGACCTGCGCAAGCGCGGCGCGATCCGCCCCTCCGACGACGAGGTCCGCGCCTACATCAATAAATATCCCAGCGAAGTGGAGATCCGCCATGTGCTGCTCTCCTCCTCCGAGAAGGCCGAGGCGGTCGCCAAGCGCCTGCGCTCGGGCGCCAATTTCGCCAAGGTCGCGGAGAAGGAGTCTTTGGACGCCGCCACGGCCGCGGCGGGCGGGCGCTTCCCGGCGCTCCTCTACGGCGAGGTGCTCCCCGAGCTCGAGGAGGTCGTCTTCCGCATGAGGGTCGGCGAGATCGGCGGCCCCCTGAAGAGCAAGTTCGGCTACCATGTCCTGCGCAAGGACGCGGAGCGCAAGATCTCCTATGACAACGACGAGGCGCGCGAGCGCGTGGCGCGCCTCATCGAGAAGCAGAAGCTGGACCGCCACCTGCAGCAGGTCCAGGAGAAATTCCCGGTGGAGGTCGTCGATGAGCAATTCAAGTAGGGTCGGACATCTCGCGGCGTTCCTGGCCCTGCTGCTCGCGGCGCGCGGCGCGGCCCGCGCGGCCACGACGATGGAGGACACGGTCGCGGTCGTCAACGGCAGCCCCATCCTCCTGTCCGAGTATCAGAAGGAAGCCGCCACGGCCCTCGATTTTTGGTCTCGGACCAATCCCGCGGCCATGGCCGACCCGGCCAACGCGCGCAAGATCCGAGAGAGCACCTTGGAGGAGCTGATCACGCGCGACCTCCTCGTCCAGGAGGGCGCGAAGCTGAAGCTGAAGGTCCGCGAGCGCGAGATCGAGAACGCCGTCGATGAGATCAAGGCCCGCTTCAAGAAAGACGAGGCCGGCAAGGTCCTGACCGAAGTCGAGGCCGACGCGGCCTTTCGGGCCCAGCTCCAGACCGAGGGTCTCGACCTCGGCAGGTTCCGCGAGCGCCTGTCCCGCCAGATCCTCGCGCGCAAGGTCATCGACGAGCAGGTCAAGGCCAAGACCGTTCCTCCTCCCGAGGACGAGGTCAAGGAATACTTCGACAAGATCAAGGAGTATATCGCGTCCAAGAGCACCGAGACTCCGAAGGGCTTGGGAGAAGACGAGGGTCAGGCCCTGCGCGAGGCGGCCGGCCAGGTCAAGGCCATGAGCGCCGAGCGCGTGCGCGTCTTCCGCATCCTGATCCGCCTCTCCCCGGCCGCCGCCGAGAACGAGCGCAAGCGCGCCCTCAAGACCGCCGCGGAGCTCAAGAAGCGCATCGACGGCGGCGAGGACTTCTCCAAGGTCGCCAAGGAGGAGTCGGAGGACCCCGAGAGCGCCGCGCGCGGCGGAGACATCGGTTACGTTCTGCGCGGCGTCGCCCCGCCGGAGCTGGAGAAGGCCGTTTTCTCCATGGGCGTGGGCGAGACGAGCGCGCCGATCCTCTCCGAGGCCGGCTACAACATCGTGCGCGTCACGGAGAAGCGCGCGGCCGAGACTCCCGACTTCGACCGCTTTAAGGAGGACCTGGGCGGCTTCCTCGCCAACATGGCCTTCCAGAAACAGCTGGAGTCCTACGTGAAGGGCTTGCGCGAGAAGTCGGTCATTGAGCGCCACCTCCCGACGGTCCCCTAAGACCCTCGCCTTCACCTGCGGCGACCCCGCGGGAGTGGGCCCGCGCGCGGTCCTCGCGTCCCTGCGCGCGGGCGCCTTGCCGGCGGGGGTATTCCCCGTGCTGGTCGGGGACGCCTCCGTCTGGAAACGCGCCGGCTGGCGCGCCTGCGACGGGCCGATCCGAGACACGCGCCTGGGCTTGGCGCCGCCGCGCGCGGGCGCGCCCAGCGCCGACGGCGGGCGCCTCAGCGCGGCTTCCTTCGAGGAGGCCCTTCGCCTCGTCGGCCGGGGCCTCGCGGCGGGCCTCGTCACCGCTCCCATCTCCAAGCGGTCCTGGGACATGGCGGGATACCCCTGGCGCGACCATACCGAGAGGCTGGCGGCCTGCGGCGCGGACGGCGCCGAGATGGTTCTGGGCGTGCCGTCCCGCGGCCTTTGGTGCGCGTTGGCCACGCGCCATGTGCCCTTGAAGAAAGCCGTCCGTGAGGTCGGCGCGCGCGGCGTGACTTCCGCGGCGAGGGCTTTGGACGCGGCTCTGCGGCGGCTCGGGCGGTCTCGACCGCGCCTGGCCCTCTGCGCGCTTAACCCTCATTCAGGAGAAGGCGGACTCATCGGCGGAGAGGAGGCTTGTCTGTCCCCGGCCGTGGCTGCCCTGCGTCGTGACGGGATACTTCTCGATGGTCCCCTGCCCGCGGACTCAGCCTGGCGACTTCATGTCGCCGGAGTCTACGACGGGTTGGTCTGCCTGTACCACGACCAGGCCCTCATCCCGCTCAAGGTTATGGGCGGGCTTGCCGGGGTCAACTGGACTATCGGCTTGCCGTTCGTGCGGGTCTCGCCCGCGCACGGCACGGCCTGGGATGCGGCGCGTTCCGGCGAGGTGGACGTCTCAGGGACGATCGAGGCCGCGCGCCTGGCGGCGAGGCTGCTGGCCCATCCTACGAAGGGAACAACTCCAGGCGCTGGACGCGTTTAAAATCCGAGCGATTGAGAGTCCACAGGGAAGCGTCCATAGCCAGGGCTGTGGCTGCAATCAACGCGTCTGATATGTGGCGGCGATTGGCCGGCATATGTTTTTGGAATATTCCAGCGGCACTCTCGGCTATGGGCAGAGTCAGGACGACGGGCTCAAAGCCCTGAAGAAGTCGGCGGGCCGCTTCCATTTGTTGGGGCCGCGCGCAAAGCTCAAACCAGGTGATGACGGAGTAGGCGAATTTCTCGGCAGGATCGGTCGTCTCCAGGGTTTCGACGGCTTCTCGTCCGGCCGGAGTGTTTTGGAGAATCTCTATGAAGATGTTGGTGTCGATCAGGATCACCAGCGGGACCTCAGCCGGCGCAGGGTCTGTTGACCGGCGCAACCTCCCCAGGCGCCCAGGGCTTTCCGAGCGGCCGCAGCCGCGACGCGGGGGGCTCCGGGGCCCAGTTTTTCGTCGATGATGCCGCGGATGATCTCCGACTTGGTCCGCTTTTCAAGCCCGGCGAGGAGGTTGAGCACCTTATTCTCCCGCGAGGTCAGATATATTTGAGTTCGTATCATGATGTATATTTATACATCATACGAAAGCTTTCGTCAAGGTCCGGTCGTCTTAGATCGTGGAGACGATCTTCCGCGCGACGAGCCGTCTCTCCTCGATCGTCAGATAGATGGGGTCGTAGTTCGTCTTGGGGATCGCGGTCCCGGCGAAATTCGTCTTCAAGCGAGCGATGAAGTTCCGTGTCGTGACGAAGCATGCGACGCCTTTGGGGACGTTCCCCTGGGCGATGAGTCCTCTCAGGCTGAATTCCTTCGGTTCGTTTTCGAAAGTGGTCGAGACCGTTCCATCGGCCTCGGCGGAGGCGACGGCTTTGGAATTGGGGTCGATCCCGAGCTTCTGAAGGTATGTTT
This sequence comes from Elusimicrobia bacterium RBG_16_66_12, assembly GCA_001800005.1. Lineage (GTDB taxonomy): Bacteria > Elusimicrobiota > Elusimicrobia > UBA1565 > UBA9628 > GWA2-66-18. The sequence goes on from MGUL01000148.1 coordinate 65,876, forward strand.
GCTCCTGCGGGGACAGGGCGCGCGAAGGAACGGCAAGGAGCGCGGTCAATGCGGCGGCGAGCGTGAGGGGCTTCATCTCGATACCTCCAACCCGCTGAGTATAACCCCGCTGTATTGACAAATCAAGGGGTCGAGGCTACACTGCCTTCATGAGGTGTCATGTCGTTTTCTGCGCGGCCGTTCTGGCGATCAGCGCGGGCGTGTCGCGGGCGGGCGAGACCGAGACGACCTCCGGCAGCGCCGCGCAGCTCTCCTTGACGCCGGAAGAGGAAGATCTTGTCTCACGCTACAGCAAACAGATCATTGAGATTCCCGAGCGCCTGCGCGGAGACTTCGAACAGAGCGCCGCATTCGTCATGGCCAACGAGAAAGTGTTCACCGACGTCATGGGGAAACCCGGTTTCTTTCAAGCCCTGTCGGTCCTGGCGGGGGTCGGACGCGAGAAGAACGAACCGTCGCAGGGCGCGCCGCCGTCGGACGGAGAGCGCCGCGCGAGGCGTGAGAGGACGCAGGAGGACTCCCTCCGAGGACTCGAGGAGCGCATGGCGGGCGCGCATTGGTTGTCCGCCATGGTGGGCGAATACGCCTACAAGCGCCGGGATTACCAAACCTCTTTCGAGGATTACAAGCGAGCCTACGAGCTGAACCCGCGCGATGTCAAGGTCGTGCTCGGTTATGGCGGCTCCGCTTTCCATCTCGGAGATTACGCGCTGTCGGCCCAAGCCGCCGGCAAGGCGCTCGAGATCCAGCCCGGGAACCAGGAAGCCCTCTCGCTCTATCCCTCCTCCAAGGACCGCGCGCCGACGGTCCGCCTGCCGTCCGTCTTCGGCGGGCCCGCCGAAGATCGTTCCGCCGCGCTGGAGCCCT
>MGUL01000148.1:66753-69254 GCA_001800005.1 Elusimicrobia bacterium RBG_16_66_12
CTGGAGCCCTCGGCCGGGGCGGCGCCGCCCTCTCGTGTGCCGGCGGCGTCGGCTCAGGCTTCGATGACGCGGGAGCAGGCCGTCGCCGCCTCGCGCTCCGCCCTCTTCACCAAGGAAGCGGCCAATGCCCTGCGCGTGCGCGACTATCCCGTGGCCTACACGCAGGCCTCCCGGGCCGTCGAGCTGAACGCCCAGAACGCCCAGGCGCTCACTTATCGGGCCATGGCCCTGACCCATCTCAACCGCTATCACGACGCCGTGATGGACGCCAGCGCCGCTCTGGCGCTCGCTCCCGGCAACGCGTCCGTCCTGCTGACGCGCTCTCGCGCCTTCTCCAGCGAAGGGAAATATCACGAGGGATTGCGGGACGCCGACGAGACCCTCCTGCGCGACGCGGCCAACGCCTTCGCTTACGAGAGCAAGGCCTTCGCCTTGGCCGGGCTCCGCGACAACGCCGGCGCCATCGAGGCCCTGCGCGCCGCCGCCAGGATCGACCCGCGTTTCTCGGGACGCCTGGAGCGCGCGCTTCAGCTGCCCCAGGACGGCGACCTGACCCTCCTTTTCGACGACCATGCCGCCGCCTCCGCCGCGCCGGCCGTCGTGTCGGTTCCCAGCGCGGGCTCGCGCCCGAAGCGCTTCATGCGTCTGGCGGCGCTGACCGCGGTCGGCGGACTCTTGATCGCCCTGGGCGTCCTGCACGTCGTCTCAGCCTCCTGGCGCGAGAAGGTGAACATGACGGTGCGCCGCGTGTTGGGGCCATCCTCCGCGGGCGTTTCCGATGAGGCCGCGCCTGCCCCGGCGCTGGGGGCGTTCTGGACTCAGTACGAGCTGGTCAAGGAGATCGGCCTGGGCGGCATGGGCGTGGTCTATGAGGCCCTCGACCGCTCGCTCGAGCGCCGCGTGGCGGTCAAGAAGATGCGCGACGAGATCCGCCTCGACCCGCAGGACCGCCAGCGCTTCGTGCGCGAGGCGAAGATGGTGGCCCAGCTCCATCACCCGAACATCGTGGACATCTACGGCATCGTCGAGGATGGGCCGGAGATCTATCTCGTCTTCGAATTCGTCGGGGGGCTCACCCTCCATGACGCCCTGAAATCCTCGGGGCCGATGGACCTGGCCCGGGCCAAGCGCGTGCTCAAGGAGATGGCCGCCGCCGTCGAGCACGCGCACGAGAAGGGCGTGATCCACCGCGACCTCAAGCCTTCGAACGTGATGCTCTCGCCCGACGGGCGCGTCAAGGTCATGGATTTCGGCGTGGCGCGGCAGGCCAAGGACACGCTCGTCAAGCTCTCCATGACCAACACGGTGGTCGGCACCCCGCCCTACATGGCGCCCGAGCAGGAGCAGGGCACGGTGCGCAAGGAGTCCGACGTCTATGCCTTGGGCATCTGCCTCTACGAGATGCTGACCGGCTCGCTGCCCTTCGCCGGCAGCGGGGCGGCGATGCTCCTCAATAAGCTCAACGGCAAGCATGTCCCGCCTTCCCAAAGGGCGCCGGCGCTCCCCCCCGAGTTGGATGGGCTCATGGCCCGGGCCCTCGCCCCGGACCCGGACAAGCGCTATAAGACGCCGGCCGAGCTGATCGCGGCCCTTGAAGCCGTTCCCGACGCTTAAAGGACGGTAAAACGCGGCCCTTCGCCTTGACAAGGCTCCGGGCCCCTTTTACACTTCCGGGTATGAACCCCTATCCCCTCGTCGCGGCGGTCCTGCTGGCGTGCCCCTCCGTCGTCGCGGCGGAGGACCCGTCCGGAGGGTTCAGCACCCAGGCGCTGATGTCGATCCCGGAGGCCGTCAAGGAGATCAAGACCCTGCCGGAGGACTTGATAAAAAAGCATGTCGAGGGACTGGCGATCCGCGCTCGGAAAGACAAGAGATTGTCCGATCAATTGAAGTCCGGGAACATCAAGGCCGCGTCCGCGCAGTACATCAGCCGTATCCACCAAGACGTCATCTCCTCGCTGCGCGGGCGAGAGAAAGGAGATCGCGAAGCGAAAGTCAGCCTGCGCGAAGTCAAGATGTATTTCGACTCCTTCGGCAAAGAACTGCGTCTGATGCGCGACGCCATTCAGCGGGAGGCGGATCGGGAGCACGGCGGCGACCGCAAGCGCCTCACCGCTCAGGATTGGCGAGACGTCCTGGAGAACACCGCCGCGGGGCGCAAGGACATCGTGGCCGCCTCCGCCGACAAGAATCATCCCGGCCCGGTCCTGTTCATGGACCGGGCGTTCGTGCAGAAGGTCGAGAGCATCGCGAACCGGAAGCCCGGCGCGCCGGGCTCCGGGGGCTCCTCGTCCGCCGGCCAGGCCGCCGGGGACGCGTCGGATCATCTCGCCTGGGGGGACGTCGAGGGCGCGCATGCCGGGCTCGCTGACGCGGTCAAGAACGGGAGCGCCGGCGGCGCCGATCATGCCATGCTCGGATCCCTGGCCTACGCGGAGGGCCGCTACGCCGACGCGGCGGCCTCCGCGCGCCGGTCCTTGGCGATAGAGCCTCAGAATCGC
>MGUL01000148.1:69289-69656 GCA_001800005.1 Elusimicrobia bacterium RBG_16_66_12
GGCGCGGCCGCCCCGTCCGGCGAGCGTTCCTTCCTGGGGGGCCCGGCCCGCGAGGCGGCCTCCGGCGCCTCCGCACGCGCCGCTCTCGGGACGCGGTCCTCGGGGCGCTCCGCCGAGCAGTTCGCGCGCTCGGCGGAGAACGCCATGCGCCTGGGCGACATGGCCGGGGCGAAGTCCCACGCCGACCGCGGGCTGGCCGCCTCCCCGGGAGACTCCTATTTGCTCGCCCTGCGCGCGGCCATCAACCTCCACCAGCGCGAGTACGACAAGGCCGCGGCGGACGCGAAGCTGGGGCTTGAGAAGGACCCGAAGAGCCTGACGCTGCTGCGCGCCAAGGCCTTCGCCGAGAACCGGGCCAAGAAGTGGC
>MGUL01000148.1:69728-71131 GCA_001800005.1 Elusimicrobia bacterium RBG_16_66_12
ACGGCGGCATGGGCGAGCGCGACGCGATGATGTCCGACATTTCGCGCGCGGCCAAGCTCGACCCGATGTTCGCCGACGCGGCTCGCCAGGCGGGGGCCCTCCAGCTTCCCTCGAACGCCGACCTCATGTTCTTATTCCCGGGCGAGGCCGGCCCCGCGGCGGCGTCCGCCCCGGCCCCGGGCGGGCGCAACCGGCGATTCGGCTTGCTGGTGGGCGTGAGCGCGCTCGGGGGCCTGCTGTTGGCGTTCGGCCTTCTGCAGACCGTACTCGCGCCCCTCAAGGAGCAAGTCTCCTCGGTCTTCACGAAGATCGCGCGCTCGGGCCCCTCCACCCGGGCTTTCGAATCCCCGTCGGGGGCGCCCGCCCCGGCCTCCGGGCGCCGACCCGGGCTCATCCGGGGGCAGTATGAGGTCCGCCGGCAGATCGGCGAGGGAGGCATGGGCATGGTCTATGAGGGGACCGACCGTTCCCTGGGCCGGCGCGTGGCCATCAAGAAGATGCGCGACGAGATCCGCGCCGACGCGCGCGAGCGGCTGCGCTTCGTCACGGAGGCCAAGACCGTCGCCGCGCTCCACCATCCCTCCATCGTGGACATCTACGCCATCGCCGAGGAGGGGGACGACGTCTTCCTCGTCTTCGAGTACGTCGACGGCAAGACCGTGTATGATCTCGTCCAGGCCAGCGGCGGGCTCGATGCCTTCACCACGGGCCGCATCGTGCGCGATGTGGCCGCCGCCCTGGATTTCGCCCACTCGCGGGGCGTCATCCATCGGGACATGAAGCCGTCGAACGTGATGGTGGACGGCCACGGCCGCGTCAAGGTCATGGACTTCGGCATCGCCCGCGCGGCCAAGGACGCCATGACGCGCTACTCCGTCACCAACACCATCGTCGGCACGCCGCCCTACATGGCCCCCGAGGCGGAGCAGGGCCAGGTGCGCCGCGAATCGGACGTCTACGCGCTGGCCGTTTGCGCCTACGAGATGCTGACCGGCAGGCTGCCCTTCACCGGGACCGGAGGCGGCATGATGCTTAATAAGATCAACATGAGCTATGTCCCGCCCTCGCGCCAGAAGGAGGGCCTGCCGCCCGCGCTGGATGCGGTCTTCGCGCGCGCCTTCCAGGCCGACCCGGAGAATCGCTACCGGGCCCCCGGCGAATTCGCCTCGGCCCTCGCCTCGGCCCTGCCGGCCGCCGCCCGAGCCTGAGCGAAACCGCGATTCCCATGAGGGGTCGTTTATTGCTATACTCGCCTTCCATATGAAGAAAGCCATCCACCCCGTCTATCGCCCCGTCGTCTTCACCGACGTGTCGGCGAACAAGTCAATCATCACCCGCTCCACCGTCCACGCCAAGGACACGATCTCCTGGGAGGACGGCAAGACCTATCCTCAGGTCAAGCT
>MGUL01000148.1:71145-71765 GCA_001800005.1 Elusimicrobia bacterium RBG_16_66_12
TCTTGGCGTTCTCCCACCCCTTCTACACCGGACAGCAGAAGCTGATCGATACCGCGGGCCGCATCGACCGCTTCAAGAAACGTTTCGAAGCCACCGCCGGCAAGACCGTGGCGCGCAAGGCCGCCAAGGGCGCCGGCAAGCAGCTGGCGCACGTCGGCCACACGGCCAAGCGCGTGTTGTCCACGGCCCCCAAGAAGGAAGAGAAGGGCGCCAAGAAGGCCCCCAAGGCCGAGAAGAAGTCTCCCGCCAAGAAGGACTAGCGCCGCTTCGCCGCGGCCATGGACCCCAAGACCGCCAAGCTGGACGCCGAGTACCGGGAGATCGAAAGCAAGCTCGCGGCGGGGGGCCTGTCGTCCGCCGAGATGAAGCGGCTGGCGGTGCGCCACTCCCAGATGGGCCCGCTGATCTCCTTGGTGCGCGAACTGGCGCGCGTGGACGCCGAGATCGAGGACCTGAGGGCCTTGGAGTCCGATCCGGATATGCGGGGCATGGTCCAGGAAGAGCTCCCGCGGCTGGAAGCGCGCCGCGTCGCGCTCGACGCGGAGATCCAGGCGGACCTCATCCCCAAGGACCCCAACGACTCGAAGAACTCCTTCCTGGAGATCCGCTCCGGCGCCGGC
>MGUL01000148.1:71806-75118 GCA_001800005.1 Elusimicrobia bacterium RBG_16_66_12
TTCGCCGAGGCCAAGGGCTGGAAGGTCGAGGTTCATGAGTGCTCCCAGACCGGACTGAAGGGCCTCAAGCAGGCCGTGATCTTCATCGCCGGCAAGGACGTCTATTCCTGGCTGCGCCATGAGGGCGGCGTGCATCGCGTGCAGCGCGTGCCCGCCACCGAGGCGGCCGGGCGCATCCACACCTCCACGGTGACCGTGGCCGTCATGCCCGAGGTCTCGGAGCTGGCCGAGATCGAGATCAAGCCCGACGAGCTGAAGGTGGACACCTACCGCGCCGGCGGCGCCGGCGGCCAGAACGTCAACAAGGTCGAGACCGCCGTGCGGATCACGCATCTGCCCACCGGCCTCATCGTCGAGTGCCAGGAGGAGCGCTCGCAGGGCCGCAACCGCGACAAGGCCATGAAACGCCTGTACGCGATGCTGGCCGAGGCCGAACGCGTGAAGGCCGCCGCGTCGAACGCCTCCGCGCGACGCTCCCAGGTCGGCACCGGCGACCGCTCCGAGAAGATCCGCACCTACAACTTCCCGCAGTCGCGCCTGACCGACCATCGCCTGGAGCGCTCCTGGCACAACCTGGCCGAGATCATGGAGGGCGCCGTCGGCCCCGTGCTGGAGGCCCTGCGCGAGGAGCAGAGGCGCCTGCTGATGGAGTCCACGCAATGAACTCCGCGGCGTGGCTCGAGAAAGCCGTGTTGCACCTCGGGGAGCGAGGCGTGCCCGAGCCTCGGGCCAACGCCGAGTTTCTCCTGGCCGAGGTCCTCGGCTGCGGCCGCGGCCAGGCCGTGCTCCAGGCCACGCGCGAACTCACGGAGAAGCAGGCCTACAACTACTGGGACTGGGTCAAGCAGCGCTCCCGGCGCGTGCCGCTGGCCTACCTGGTCGGTCACCAGCCCTTCCTGGGCCTCAAGATCTCGGTCACCAGGGATTCGCTGATCCCCCGGCCCGAGACCGAGGAATTGGTGCTGGAGTGCGAGCGCCTGGTGAAGACCCTCGGCCTCTCCGCCCCCCCACATATCAAGATATTGGAGATCGGGACCGGCACTGGCTGCATCGCCATCGCCCTGGCCCAACTCCTGCCGCAGGCGACCGTGTTCGCGACCGATGTCAGCGACAAGGCCCTCAAGCTGGCCGAGAAGAACGCGGCGGCCCACCATGTCCACAACCGCATCCGCTTCGTGCGCGAGGACCTCTTCAGCGAGAAGCAGGCCTTGCGCGGTTGGGCCGATCTCCTCGTGTCGAATCCGCCGTATATCCCGACCGCGGACCTCGACACGCTCGAGCCCGAGGTCCTCTGCGAGCCGAGACTGGCTCTTGACGGGGGCAAGGACGGCCTCGACGCCGTCCGCGCGATCGCCGCGGCGGCGCCCAGGATGCTCAGCCCCGGCGGATTCCTCGCCCTTGAGATCGAGTCACGTCAGGGCCTGGCCGTCGCGAAACTTTTGGAGGCCGCCGGATTTTCGGGCGTGCTGATCAAGAAGGACGCCTCGGGCCATGACCGCTTCGCGTTCGCCCGGAAAATGGTAGATTGAGCCCCCAATGGACCGCTTCGTCATAGAGGGCGGAACGCCTCTCAACGGGACGATCAAGGTCAGCGGAGCCAAGAACTCCGCCCTCCCGATCCTGATCGCGACCTTATTGACCGATGACGTCTGCGTCATCGAGAACGTCCCCTCGACCCTGCGCGACCTGCGTACGACCTTCCGCCTGCTCGAGAGCCTCGGCAAGAAGGTCGTCGTGGAGGGCTCGACCGTGAGAGTGCTGGCCACGGGCTCGCTGAAGACCCAGGCCCCCTACGACATCGTCAAGCAGATGCGGGCCTCCGTGCTGGCCGCCGGGCCTCTCCTGGCCCGCTTCGGCCTGGTGCGCGTGCCCATCCCCGGAGGCTGCGCGATCGGCCTGCGGCCCATCGACATCCACCTGAAGGGCTTCGAGGCCATGGGCGCGCGCCGCATCGCCGATCAGGGCGACATCATCATGAGCGCACAGCGGCTTTCAGCCGCTGTGCTGAGACTTCGCTTCCCCAGCGTCGGTGCCACGCAGAACCTGATGATGGCCGCGGCCGCCACACCGGGCCGCACCGTCATCAGGAACGCGGCCAAGGAGCCCGAGATGGAGGATCTGGGCCGCTTCCTCGAGCGCCTGGGCGCCAAGGTGACGGGGGCCGGGACCTCGACGGTGGCCGTCGAGGGCAGGACGAAGCTCAAGGGCGCGCGCCATCGCGTGATGCCAGACCGCATCGAGGCCGGGACCTACCTGCTGGCCTGCGCCGCCGCGCGCGGCCGGGTCAGGCTCCAGGGCGCCGAGGCCGGGCGCCTGGGCGCCGTGATCTCCGCGCTGGAGAAGTCCGGCGCCAAGGTGCGCTCCGGCAAGGGCTTCATCGAGGTCTCCATGGAGCGCCGCCCGCGCCCCGTCTCCGTGGTGACCCGGCCCTATCCGGGCTTCCCGACCGATCTGCAGGCGCCGTGGATGGCGCTGATGACCCTGTCGACCGGATTTTCCAAGGTGACGGAGACGGTCTTCGAGAACCGTTATCTGCACGCCGCCGAGCTGGGGCGCATGGGCGCCCAGATCGCCGTCTCGGGCCGCGCGGCCGTCGTGGCCGGAGTCGAGCGCCTGTCCGGCGCGCCCATCATGGCCTCGGATATCCGCGCGGGAGCCGCGCTTCTGGTCGCGGCCCTGGCCGCCAAGGGGCGCACGACCATCTCGCGCGTCTATCACATCGACCGCGGCTACGAGTTTCTCGTGGAGAAGCTCTCCGCCGTCGGCGCCCGCGTCGAGCGGCAGAAATGACCTCCGCCGTCGCCTGTTCCGTGGGCATCGACGTCGGGGGGACTTTCACGAAGATCGGGCTCGTCGGGCCCGATGGGGCGGTCCGGCGGTCTATCCAGATTCCCACGCAGCCCCAGCGCGAGCCGGCGGAATTCGTGCGCAGGCTCACGGCCGCGGTCGGAGATTGGCGCTTCGGCTCTCTCGGCGTGGGGTTGGCGGGCGGCGTCGATCAGGACGACGGCTCGCTTCTTTTCGCGCCGAACTTGAAGGCCTGGATCGGGTTTCCGTTCAAACGCGTGTTCGAACGCCTGTTCCGGGTGCCCGTGGCGGCGGAGAACGACGCGAACGCCGCTGTCTGGGGCGGCTATGTCATGGCGCTCAAGAAGCGTCCCCGACACGTCGTCGGACTCACCCTCGGCACGGGCGTCGGCGGCGGTCTGATCCTGGACGGCCGCCTGTATCGGGGCGCGACGCGCTCGGCCGGGGAGGTCGGACATCAGGTCCTCTCGCCCCGCGGGCCTCTCTGCCATTGCGGCAAACGCG
>MGUL01000148.1:75209-83080 GCA_001800005.1 Elusimicrobia bacterium RBG_16_66_12
GACCCCGAAGTCGGTCGCGGACGCGGCGAATGCTGGCGACCCCGGCGCGCTCCGGGTCTGGGAAGAGGTCGGGGGCTGGCTGGGCCGCGGCATCGCCAACCTCTGCCTCGTCTACGACCCGGAGGCGGTCATCCTCCTGGGAGGCGTGGCCCGGGCGGGGAGTCTCATCCTCGATCCCGTGCGCCGCGAGCTCGACGCGCAGCCGTTCCGCGAGCCGTTCGAGGGCTTGACGCTCCGCGCGCCGGCCGGCCGCGACTGGGGCTGCGTGGGGGCGGCCCTGCTCTCCCGGGAGGTCCGTTGACGCGGGCGGTCCTGTTTCTGCTGCACGCCGTGCCCGCCGCGGCCTCGGACTACTCGCTGCCCGCGCCCCCGCCCGGCCCGCGGGTGGACTACTCCGCCGAGACGGTCGAGTTCGATTCCGGCCGCTCCAGCCTGCACCTCTCCACCGGCGTGGTCCTCAAGGAGTCCACCTGGACGGTCAAGGGCCAGGACATCTGGGTGGACACGGCCAGGCGCGTGGGGCGTTCCGACGGTCCGATCCTGATGGAGGACGGGGTCTCGGCCGTCTACGGCGATGCCGGCGAGTTCGACTTCGTCAAGCACACCGGCCGCCTCTACCGCTCCTCGAGCGGCCACGCCGATTGGCGCATCCATGCGCGCCGGGCCGAGCTGGGCGAGGACCGCCGCCTGGAATACCGCGGGGCGGACTTCACGTCCTGCAACGCCGTGCCTCCGGACTATCACTTCCACGCCTCGTCGGTCTCCGTCATCCCCAAGAAGAGGATGCTGGCCAAGAACGTGCTGTTCTACCTGGGGCCCGTCCCCATCTTCTACATGCCTTTTCTCTATAAGTCCCTCAAGCCGGACCACCTCGTCCGCTGGCGGACCCAGCCCGGCCTGGACGGACGCAACGGGCCCTACGCGAAGAACACCCTGATCACGTCTCATTCGGACTCCGTCTACAGCAAGCTCTTCGCCGACTACTACATGCAGCAGGGGTTCGGCTACGGCGGCGAGCTGAACCGGCGGAAGGGGGAGGACTCGCGCGCGGTCCTCTACGGCTACCGCATCAAGGAAACCTCGACGTGGGACAGCGACGGCGCCAATAACACGAGGATCGTGACCTCGACCCAGGTCGTGCGCTGGCAGGTGCTCGGGGACATATACCAGGCGCTCGGTTCCTCGAACTCGTTCCAGGGGCGCCTGCAGACCCAGTCCGACGCCGACTTCAACAACCACTATTCCCGCTCGAGCTCTCTGCGCGTCACTCCGGACCTGTTCAACAGCGCGGCGTTCGTCCGCCGCTTCTCGCAGGTGACCGCGCGCCTGTCCTGGTCGCGCTACGACGTGGCCGACGACACGCGCCGGAAGTATTTCAAGACCACGGAGAGCATCCCGCGCCTGGACGTCAACAGCTCCTCGCTCCGGATATGGCGTCTGCCCTGGCTCAACACTTTCAACGGCTTCGCCGACAGCACCTACGTCCGTGGGCGCTCTTATCTGGAGAAATCCGCCGGCGCGGGCTGGCAGGGGACGCGGAACTTCCAGCTTGCGCGCGGCGTGAGCCTCACTCCGTCGCTGTCGTACAACGAGACCTACTACAACAGGATGGCGACGTCCGGGGCGCCGATCTTCGATGCGCTGATCGGTCGCTGGAACGCCAACGGGACGCTCCGGTTCGACACGCCGTTGGGCGGCCTGGACGCGACCCACGCCTACCAGCAGCGCCTCAAGCACGGGACCCTCCAGCATGACGCCGGCGCCGTCGATAAGGGCGTCGAGATCAACGCCGTCACGCTCTCCGACGTCTACGTTCTCAACCCCCGCGCGTGGACGCGCCTCTCCTCCGGCTACGACTTCCGCACCTACCGCGACCATTCCGTGGGCTTCCGACAGCGCGTGCAGCCGATCACCGCGGAGGTGAACTGGCAGGCGTCGCAGAAGCTGGCCTTCACTGTCCATGAGGACTACCAGCTCGACGAGGGCAACCGGGCGTTTCTCGCCGACATCCACTGGGGCGACGAGGAGGGCAACGCCGCCGGCGGCTCCGTGTTCCATAATGACTCGGATCCGACCCTCTACTACGGCAGTCTCAAATTCGCCGTAGCCCCCTCGAGCCCGACCTGGCGGGTGGCCGCGGGCGTGCACGCGCTGGCGGTGTGCAGCGGAGGCGCGGGCGGCCTGCGCCGCGGGAGGATATTCGACAAGGAGCTCTCCTGGACCAAGCGCTGGCACGACTTCTACACGAAGCTCTCCGGGCGCGTCCGCGCCGGGGGAGTCAAGGAGGTCGCCATCCGCATCGACATGAAGTTCGGCTCCGCCGACCCCAAGAAGGCCCCGCGCCGCGATTGGGAGGCCGAATGGTTCCCGGAGAGGGCGGGAACGGACGAGTTCCGGCCCTGAACGGGAGAAATGCTAGGATACGCCGGCATAGATGAAAAAGCGATCTTGGCTCGTCACCGGAGGGGCCGGCTTCATCGGCTCCCACGTCTGCGAGGAGTTGGTCCGCCGCGGGGAGCGTGTGCGCGTCATCGACAACCTCTCCACCGGCAGCCTCGGCAAGCTGGCCTCCGTGCGGGGCCGCGTCGAGTTCATGAAGGGAGACATCACTCGCCCCGCGGACTGCGTGCGCGCCTGCAAGGGCATGACCTTCGTCCTTCACCAGGCGGCCATCCGCTCCGTGCCCAAGTCCATGGACCGCCCCCTGCCCTCCAACGAGGCCAACGTGACGGGGACCCTCAACCTCCTGGTCGCGGCCCGGGACGCCCAGGTCAAGCGCTTCGTCTACGCCTCGTCGAGCTCCGCCTACGGCGCGTGCAAGGTCTTCCCCCAGCGAGAGGACATGCGGCCCCAGCCGATGTCGCCCTACGCGGTCTCCAAACTCGCCGCGGAGCACTACGCCATCGTCTGGGCCAAGTCCTTCGGCCTCGAGAGCGTCTGCCTGCGCTACTTCAACGTCTTCGGCCCGCGCCAGGACCCCGAGTCCCTGTATTCGGCCGTCATCCCCAAGTTCATGGAGCAGGCCTACCTGGGCGTGCCCTTGGACGTGCACTGGGACGGCAGTCAGTCCCGCGACTTCACGCATGTCGCCAACGTGGTCCGCGCGAACATCCTGGCCGCCCTGGGTCCGAAAAGGGCCAGCGGAGAGGTCTTCAACGTCGCCAATTCCGAGACCTACAGCCTCCTCGACGTGATCCGCGTCATCGAAGGCATCGTCGGCCGCCGCCTGCCGCGCCGGCATCATCCGGTCCGCGCCGGCGACATCCGCAGGACTTGGGCCGACAACCGCAAGATCCGGAGGGTCCTCGGCTACAGGCCCGTGCGCGGCTTCGAGGAAGGCCTGCGCGACACCTGGGACTACTTCGTCAACGACTACTTCCCGAAGAAGCACGCGCGCAAGCCTCGCATCCATGAGGTCGCCGCGGCCAAGAGCGACGCATGAAGGTCCTCGTCACCGGCGGGCTGGGCTTCATCGGCTCGAACTTCATCCGCCGCGCGCTGAAGGCCCGCCCCTCCTGGGCCATCGTCAACCTCGACAAGCGGACTTATGCCGGCAACCCGGCGAACCTGGCCGACATCAAGTCGCGCTATCAGTGGATCAAGGCCGACATCTGCGACCCGAAGGCGGTCGAGCGGGCCATGAAGGGCTGCGAGCTGGTCGTCCACTTCGCGGCCGAGACCCATGTCGACCGCTCCATCCTGGATGCCGGCGCCTTCCTCAAGACCAACATCCTCGGCACCCAGGTCCTGCTCGACGCGGCCTTGCGCCATAAGGTTCGCCGCTTCCTCCATGTGTCCACGGACGAGGTCTACGGCTCCGTAACCAGAGGATACTCGAAGGAGACCGACCGCCTGGAGCCCAACAGCCCTTACGCCGCCTCCAAGGCCGCCTCGGATATGCTCGTGCGCTCCTATTTCGTGACCCACAAGGCCCCGGTCGTCACGACCCGCGCCTCGAACAATTACGGTCCGTACCAGTATCCCGAGAAGGCGCTGCCCCTGATGATCACGAACTTCATGGAGGGCAAGCCCTTCCCGCAGTACGGCGACGGCCGTCAGGTTCGCGATTGGCTGCACGTCGTCGATCACGCGCGGGCGATCCTCCTCGTGCTGGAAAAGGGCGGACTCGGCGAGACCTACAACATCGGCGGCTCATACACCTGCCAGAACCGGGAACTCATCGCCGAGGTCCTCAAGTTGATGGGCAAGGACGTCTCGCTCGTGACGCGCGTCGAAGACCGCAAGGGCCACGACCGCCGCTACGCTTTGGACTGTTCCAAGCTCAAACGGCTTGGGTTCCGGCATGCCTACGATTTCGAGAAGGGCCTGCGCGAGACGATCTCCTGGTACCAGGCGAACGAGAGGTGGTGGCGCCCCCTGAAGGTCGCGGGCGGCTACCGCGCCTACTACGGCAAGCAGTACAGGGGGCGATGAGAAAGAAGAAAGTCGTGCGCAACGGGCATCGCCCGGTCGCCCCCGTTTCCTGGGGCCATAGCGGCGGGGGCTGGATCGAGGCCGTGGTCGGCTCCATGTTCTCGGGCAAGACCCAGGAGCTCATCCGCCGCCTGCGCCTGGCCTCGATCGCGCGACAGAAGGTCCAGGTCTTCAACTCCGCCCTCGACGTGCGCTACGCGAAGGATCACATCGTCTCGCATGACCTCTCCAAGACGCCTTCGATCGCCGTCTCCAAGTCCAGGGACATCCTGACCAGCATCGATCCTGATACCCAGGTCGTCGGCGTCGACGAGGTCCAGTTCTTCGACGGCGAGATCGTCGGCGTCTGCGAGCGGCTGGCCGACCAGGGCCGCCGGGTGATCGTGGCCGGCCTCGATCAGGATTTCCGCGGCGTGCCGTTTCCCGTGACGAGTCTGCTGATGGGCGTGGCCGAGTTCGTCACCAAGAACCTCGCCATCTGCATGGTCTGCGGCAACCCCGCCAACCGCTCCCAGCGCCTCAGCGGCGGACGCAAGGTCGTCGACGTCGGTGCCGCCGATAAATACGAAGCCCGCTGCCGCCGCTGCTTCAAACGATAGCCGGGGTCAGGCCTTTAAAGTTTTTAATAACCGAAGGTTATTAAAAACTTTAAAGGCCTGACCCCACTCAAAGGAGATCCATATGGCCGATCGCGCCTATAAGACGGATAATCCAGTCGTCGTCATCCAGAGCACGCTGGGAAAGATCGCCGTCGAGCTGTTCCCGAAGGAGGCGCCGGACACGGTCGCCAACTTCCTGAAGCTCGTGGAGAAGGGCTTCTACGACGGGGTCCTCTTCCACCGCGTGATCCCCAGGTTCATGGTGCAGACGGGCGATCCGACGGGCACCGGACGCGGCGGGCCCGGCTGGACGATCCTCGATGAGTTCCACCCGAAGCTGCGCCACGATAAGGCGGGAGTGCTCTCCATGGCCAACGCCGGCCCCGATACGGGCGGCTCGCAGTTCTTCATCACGCTGGGCGCCACCCCGCACCTCGACGACCGCCACGCGGTCTTCGGCCGGGTGATCGACGGCCAGGAGGTCGTCGTCAAGATCGGCGACGCGCCCCGCGACCGCAACGATCGACCGAACACCCCTCTCAAGATGGAGAAGGTGGAGATCGCCCAGCGAGGCCTTAGGGGATGATCTTCGCGGACTTGATGTAGTCCAGCTTGGGGAAGTCCTTGAAATAGGCGCCGCCTTCCATCTGGGAGCGCCCCTGATCGACGCCCGAGTCCCCGTAGCCGAAGTGGAGATCAGGGATGACGGCTCCGCCTTCGATGACCTTGCCGAAGGCCGAGAAGCCCTGGGCGTCGAGGAAGGAGTTGTCGCCGATGCTGAAGAAAATCTGCGTCGTGCGGGTGTTCGGTCCGCCCATGGCGAAGCAGACGGTGCCGGGCTTGTTGGGCAAGGTCGGCTTGTCGTCCGGGATATTGGCCCCGCGCCATCTCGCGTTCACGTTCGGGTCGACATGGATGCCGACCTGGGCCATGAAGCCGTTGATGACGCGGAAGAAGGGGATGCCGTCGTAGTAGCCGATCTTGACCAGGTTGTAGAAGCGGTCGGCGCCGTTGGGAGACCATTCGCGATGGACCTCGACGATCATGTCGCCTTTGGTGGTGGAGAACTTGGCCTTGAAGACCTCCGGGGCCTTCTCCACGGCCTTCTCGGGAGAGAGAAGGGCGGGGTTCGCGGCGGCGGCCGGGACCGCGGTCGCCGTGGTGGCGGCGGCGGGCGTCGAGACGGGAGCTTCGGAGGACGCGACCGGAGCGGACTTCTCATCGCACGCGGCGGCGCCGAGGACGGCGAGGACGGCGAGGGAGGCGAGAATGCGGTTGATCATGGCGGAAGTCTAACAGATTGGCCGCGCGCCCGGGAAGAGCGCGTCTGGGCCTTTACAACGCACCAGGCCCGGGGCATACTGAAACGATGAGCGAGCCTCGCCGGAGCTTCTACCATCCCGCCAGCGGCCTAGCCATCCTCGGCGTCGACTGGCTCTTCTTCGGCCTGGAGTGGGAGCTGGGCCCGGTCTCCCTGGTCGCGGGGTGTCTGGCGGCCTTCGCGCTGACCTACGCCGCGGTGTCGCGCGTGCAGGCGCGCTGGGGCGGCGACGACCCGCGCCGGGCGCGCATCAAGGCTGTGTTGGGGGCCCTGGCCGCGGGGGCTCCTTTCGCGGTGACAGGGACGGCGGTGGGGGCGCTCATCCTGGCACTGTCCGGATTGGAGCGGCTGAAGCTCCTGCGGCGCTAGCGGCTGCTAGTTCGTCCGCTTATCGCTGTAGTTGTCTTTGACCTTGGTGGCGATCCCTTGGAGGTCGCCGACGATGTCATCCCAGCCGGTCTTGAAGTGGTCGCTGGCCGACTTCTCGTCGCCCCTGGAGTAATCCGATATGCCAACGACCACGTGCCCGAGCAGGCCCAGGCCTGGAGCTTCGTTGCCCGTCACACTTTGATAGACTCCGAGCGCAAAGCCGAAGGGCACGTTGTACATGACGGTCGCCACCGTGCCGACGCTGACATCGATCGCCGTCTTTGCCGTCGGATTGCTGTAATGCTGGCTATTGTAGTCCTGAAGGCGATACATGATGGCGCTGTGCTCGGTCCGCGAGTCCTTGGTCTGCTGGCGTTGGGCGATCACGTCCACTTTGCCGCTGTAGAGATGCTCGCTGAGCCCCTGGGAGTAGTCCTGGACGAATCCGGACAGCGAGGGCTCCTCGGACTTGGATGGGGGCGGCACGGCGTGCGTTTGCAGTGTCTTCGGGCCCGCCCGCCCGGCCGTGTTCAGAGCCTTGAGTTGAGCCGTGGTCATGGTGCCGGGCGTAGACCGTCCGTGGGACGCCGCGGGGCCGACGTCTTCCGCCGAAGCTGTCCCGAAGGCCCGCGTCAATTCCCGCATCCGCGCCTTCATCGCCGCACGCCGCGCGGGGGGCAGGGCGGGGTCGCTGAGCATCTTTTGGACGAGGGCCAGCTCCTTGGTGTTGACGCCTCTGTCCGGGTTCCCGGGCGCTTTTAGATAGAGCCCTTCGGCTTTGATCTTCTCCTCGGCCGAGAGCGGCATCTTGGCGGCGATGCGTTCAAAGCGCTCCAGGAGCTGGGCGGCGAGCGCTTCCGAGATGGCCCCGCTCCGATAGGCCGGCGACCGCTTCTGAATCTCGGAGGCGTCATCGAATGCCGCCCTCAGGTCCGCAGGAAGCGAGCGCAACTCCGCGGAGGTCACGGCCGTCCCCAGTTCGCGCGCGGACATGTACGCGGCTTTTATCTTGGCCTGCGGCGTTTCGGCTCCGGAGGCCGATGGGGCGGCCAGCAGACTGCCGACCGGCAACGCGACGAGGAAGGCGAGTAGGGTGACCATGAGGGAGCCTGCCCTTATTGTGGCCCCGGACCCTTGATTCGTCAAGT
>MGUL01000148.1:83092-86883 GCA_001800005.1 Elusimicrobia bacterium RBG_16_66_12
GATACCCTTTTTTTACCGAGTTATGAGGAAACGGCGTCCAGCCAGCGGAACTTCCAGTTCAGGTCGAAGCCGCGCTTGCGCGCCTCCTCGATGAACGGCTCGGGGGGCACTCCGGCCTCGACGGCGTAGGCGCCGGGAGCGATGCGGCCTTCGCCCGCCATCTGGGCCACGATGGAGGCCGGGAACGCGGTCGTGCGCATCATCGCGGTCATCTTGTTCTCCCGGTCGTAGCGGTCGACCAGGTCGTGGACGACCTCGGCCGGGCGGCCGTCCTTGACGCCCCGCACGACGTTGTGGATGACGACCATGTCCTCGTCGCCGGGGCGCAGGAAATGGCGGCGGAAGAGCTTGACGGAGAGCTCCCGCGGCGCGATCTTGACGCCTTTGCGGACCTCGAGGGGCTGGAGGTCGAAGAAGCCGAGCGCGCGCATCGCCTCCATCGCGGGGATGTGTCCCGGGAAGCGGATGAACTTGTTGAACATCGTCTTGACCTTGCCCTGATAGGACTCGGCCAGCGTGGAGAGCCCGCCCGCGGCGTGGCCCGCCTCGACGCGGCCCCAGGGCGCCAACTCGAGGACGTCGAGCTCCGAGAGGGCGGGAACGGCTGCGAGCTTTCCGTCCTTCAAGGCCACGGCCGTGCCGGCGTACTCGTTGATGAGGCCGTGTTCGGAGAAGGTGAGCATGTAGTTGAGGGGCGGGACCGGCTTCTGAGGCAGGCCACCGTCGTAGATCATGACCTCGTCGACGCGGTCGAGCATGGACATCGCGTGCACGGCCAAAGTCGAGATCATTCCCGGCCCCAGGCCGTTGTCGGGCAGCACGCAGACCCCGGCTTTGACCGCCTGGGGATGCAGCGCGATCTCCTTCTTGACGATGTCGGTGTTGCCGCCGAGGTCGACGAAGTTCACGCGCGCGGAGATCGCCGCCTTGGCCAGCGGCAGGTTCAGGAAATAGGGCACGCAGGAGACGAGGGCGTTGCAGCCCTTCGCCTGGCGCTTGACCGCGGCGGGGTCCGCCGCGTCGAGGCGCTTGAACTGGGCGCGGCCCCGCGCGACCTTGGCGAGGAAGGCCTTGGCCGAGGCCAGGCTCTTGGCGTCGGCGTCGCAGAGGAGGACCTCGCCGACGGCGGGATTGCGCAGCATGTCGAACGCGCAGGCGCGGCCCTGGAAGCCGGCCCCGAGGACCATGTAGCGCATCATGGCGTCAGTTCCCGCGCAGGGACCCGATCAGGGAGAGCAGGACCAGCGCGGCTCCCGTGACGAAGGCGGCCAGAAGTCCGAGGGTGCCCGCCAAGCCGACGGCGATGCCGGGCGAGACCGCGCTCATGACCCAGACGGCCGACACCGAGGCGAAGAGCAGCAAAGCGCCGAGCGCGGTCATGCGCCGCCCTGACCGCTGCGTGTTCGTCAAGAGGCGCGTGGAGCCGATCTGGACGGCCAGCGCCGCGTTGGCGAGCAGGCCGAGGATGCCGAGTCCCGCCAGGATCGGGTTGCCGTTCGTCAGGGCGATCATGCCGATGAACGTCGTCACCGGCAGGAGAGCCGCCGCCGCGCCTAGGCGCGCCCAGCGAGAGGACTGGGCGGTCAGCCGGCCCACCGCGACGACGCCGGCGGCGCCGAGCAGGGTCATCACGGCCAGGCTCGGGACGGCCAGCAGGTTGGCCGCCAGCGCCAGGCCCAGCAGGCCGACGCCGGCTTCCCAAAGGCCTCGCCGGTCGACGCCGGGCAGGCGCAGAGGCGCTTTGGCGGAGGCGGCCTTGGCGCCGCGTATGCCGCCGACGACGAGGGCGGTGCCCGTGACGTTCATCAGGATCGCGCCGATGAGCCATGCGGCCTGGGCCATGCGCGCCAGGAAGAGCGCGCCGACGGCCTTCAGCGTGGGGCGGCCGCTGACGGCAGACGCCTCGTCGATGGCGGACTTGAGGGGGGAGACCAGCTTGTCGAGGACGGACTTGGATCCCTCGGAGGCGGCCAGCCACCCGGCCGCCGTCTCGCGGAAGAAGACCGCGGCCTTCCCGTCGGGGCGGGCTTCCTCGAAGGCGCCGGCGAGGAAACCGGCCGGAGCGCGCGCCAAGCCCGTGACCGCGCCGAGCGCCAGGGAGAGGACGAGCTCCGCCGCCATCACCAGGCCGGTCGGCGCCCAGATCACGGAGAGCCACACTCCGTTCCAGTAAGTCTTCTTCAGCCAGTAGCCGGCGTGAGCGCGTAGATGGGAGAGGAACTTCGTGTCCAAGCGCCAGAAGGAGAGGGCGTCGTGCCAGGCGCTCATCGCCTTGGGGAATGCCTTGAAGGCCCCGCCCAGGCCGAAGAACACCCAGCCGGGCAGGTGCATCAGCAGGAACGGGCTCGTGACCGCGGCGAAGCCGAGCGCGGCCCAGCTCCACGGTCCCATCAGGCCCACCCAGGCGGCTCCGACGGCCACGGCGGAGCCGAGGGCGCCGAAGAAGGCCCCCAGTTCGGCGGAGTCGTCGAAGCGGCGCTCCTTGCCGTCGTCGCGCGAGTCGATGTAGCGCGAGAAGCCCCAGCCGCCCAGAGCCGCGAGGGCGCCGACGATGATCGCGTGTCCGGAGACCAGGAGCAGCAGCCCGTTCCAGCCCAGCGCGCGGCCGGGCAGGGATTTCAGGAAGGAGGGCGTGCCGGGGCCCATGAAGGGCATCGCCGCCAAGGGCAGCGCGAGGGCCGCGTAGAGCAGGGCCTTGACGGAGAGGGCCGCGGCCAGGGGCAGGCCGAAGTACACGGCGGGCACCAGGGCCAGGACCGTGGCGATCAGCTTGGGAGCGACGCTCGCTTCGACGGGGTCGGCGGGCTCGGGCTCGGGCGGCTCCGAGGGCTTTTCTCCCGGGCTGTCGTTCTTATTGACGTGCAGGTTCGACGGGTCGTGGCGCTTCGCGTCGTAGGGCGCGTTCATTAGGGAGAAGGACTTGATGAGTCCCGCCGCGGAGAGCAGCGGCGCGCCCACCAGCGCGTAGGCGGCCCAGCCGAACTGGAGGGCGCTCAGGGCGAGGGAACCGGCCAGGCGCTGGGCGAGCCTCGGGGAGTTGGCCAGCGGGAGGACCTTGGACTCCAGCGGATTGAAGTGCGCGGCCTTGCCGTTCTGCAGGTTGTCGAAGACGAATCGCGAGGCCTCGGCGAAATACACGACGGCCCTGCTCTTCGGGAAGAGCTTGAACGATGCGCCCCAGAGGAAGTTGACGGGAGCCTGGATGACGGCGGTGTAGACGCCGAGGATCGCGGCCGTCAGCCACTTGAAGGCCTCGAAGAGCACGATGGGCGTCCACATCACGGCCAGCCACACCGCGTTCCACTTGGACTGGCGCCAGTAGCGCTCGGAGAACTTAGCCAGGCGCTCCATCAAGACGGTGTCGCGGTGCACGGCCGTCATCACGCGGAGGAGGCCCTTGATGCTCACGGGCAACGCGGTGACGGCGCCTGCGAAGCCGTAGCCCACCCAGGACGGCAGGTTGAGCCACAGCAGGGAGGAGACGGGGTAGGCGACGTAGGGCAGGGCCGCGGCGAGCCAGCCCGCGGGCGTGGCGGCGGCCAAACCGGCCAAGGTCAGCGTCGCCACGCCGCCGAAATAAGAGGAGAGGGACTCGAGGGCGCCGGCGCCGCGCGGCACCTCGCTCTTGCCCAGGCCGTAGCGGACGAGGGCCCATCCTCCGACCGCGGCGAAGGCGCCGGGCCAGTAGAGGCCCGAGGCGATCCCGGCGACGCCAAGTCCCGCCAGCGCGAGGCCGGGCAGGGACTTCACGGTCTTGGGAGAGGATTCGCCCATGAAGGGCATCGCGGCCA
>MGUL01000148.1:86901-87075 GCA_001800005.1 Elusimicrobia bacterium RBG_16_66_12
GGACCAGTCCGCCCATCAGCGTGGAGCCGGCGGCCAGCAGGGGCCAGCCGAAGAAGAAGGCCGGAGCCAGGGCCAGACCGGCGGAGATGAGCTTCGGCCAGAACGGGGCGCCGGGGCCGCGGGGGGCGGGCGCGGCGGGGCGGGTCTCGACCGACGGCGGGACCGAGGCGGTCT
>MGUL01000148.1:87095-87395 GCA_001800005.1 Elusimicrobia bacterium RBG_16_66_12
CCACGGCCTGTCGGATGAGGTCTCCGGCCGGGCGTGCCAACTGGCCGCCGCGCGGGGCGAGGTCGCCCATGGGGCCCGAGATGGGCACCGCGAGTTCGGCCGAGGCGGCGAGGGCGGGCGCCCCGGTCAGGGCGGCTTCCAGGCGGAGGCCGAGGCCGCTCAAGGAGGAAGGCGAGGCTCGGCCGATATCGCCCGCGCTCTCGAGCGCGTCGGCGACCTGTTGCGCGACGGGCTGGAGCGCGGTGGACGGCGGGGTCCGGGGGCGCGCGGTCGCGGCCGCCGCGGCGGCGACGGACTCGA
>MGUL01000149.1:0-8302 GCA_001800005.1 Elusimicrobia bacterium RBG_16_66_12
GGCGTGATGGATCCGCGTTTGCTTCGCTTGAGAATCGAGCTCTTCACCGCAGCGCAAGAGCTCAAGGGTGACGAGCTCGCGGAATTCTGGCAACTGATCGATGACGTTAGCCTGACTCGGCAGCTCCACTCCCCGACGCTGGTGAAGATCGTTGGCGTCCCTGGCCTTCCGACGGGTAGTGCGATGATGATCTCCAAAGTCGGCAACGAGACGAGAGCTGCCGTTGCGAGCAACATCGGCGAATCCGGGCAGTCGCTCTCGATCACCGTCAGCGAGCCCGCGCAACAGCAATTTTCTACTACAGAGGGGGCGGCGTGAAACTCTTGCATCTCGTGAGCGCAGCGATCGGCTTCGTGCTCGGAGCCGGGCTTCTCGTGATCGCCAGCGCGTTCGTGAATCGGCACGGCCCGGCGATCGTCTCGATCGACGGCCGGCCCGAGTGGACGAACACCGTCGCCGCGAAGGTCGGAACGATCCCCAAGGATCCGGCGCATCTGAGCAAACTCACCTGGCAATCCGATGACCGCGTGCAGCGCATCCGCGCGCGGATTCTCACCTTCGCCGTCCGAGGCGCGACAGGCGCCGACGTGGTCGAGATCGATTCGCTCTTGTTGTCGATCGACGAAACGTTGCGCTGGCAGCGGGATGTACGAGTGGGCTACATGGTCGCGCTCGGCATGCCGCAGGGGCATCCGGAGGACGTTCGAGAGATGCCGAGCGGAGAAAGACGCTGACGGTGTGGCACGGACGGCGCGGACGCGGCGCGAGAGGAAGCCCAGCCGCACCGCATCCGCGAAGCCGGCCCCGAAGAAGTCGAAATCGATCAATAAACGCGAGCTCGCCGCGCTCATCGGCGTCTCCGTCACTGCGGTCGACGGCTGGATCGCGCGGGGCTGCCCGGCGATCGAGCGCGGAGGCCTCGGCCGACGCTGGCGCTTCGATCCCGACGCGGTCCGCGCGTGGCTCGAGTCGCGCCGGCACGGGCGCACCGAGCACGCGCTGCGCGCTCAACAGATCCGGCTCGCCCGGGCGCGCGCCGACCGCATCGAGCTGGATCTCGCGATCAAGCGCGAGGATATTGTCGACGCGCGAGACGTCGAGGCGGCGCTCTCCGAGGAGTATTCGAAGCTCCGCGAGCAGCTCCTCTCGATCCCCGACCGGGCCGCCTCGCATTTCCCTGCCGCCGATCGCGACCGCGTCCGTGAGATCCTCGTGGCCATCCTTCGCGCTTCTCTGGATGCCTTGAGCCCGAACGGCGACGGTGGTTAAATCGATCTTGAGAAGGAGGGCATAAAACAATTGGAAACGATCACGATCTCGGGCGAGTTGAACCAGGTGACGCTGCACGTCTCGGTCAAGGACGTCTCCGAGCCGACGGACGTGTACCGCCGATTTGAGCGTGGCGGTAACGGTCTGACGATCGACCTCCTCCAGCTCGTTGGCGAACATGTCGACCAGGTGCTTTTGAAGAGAATGCTGGGCCGGCGCGCGTGCTAATCCTCATCGAGGACATCGACGAACGCGCGTTCGGCCCTTTCGACGACGCCGCCGCCTGACCGGATCGCCCGCGCGATCTCGAATGCGCGGCTCGCGCTCCGCCCACCGGAGGACCTGAGCGTCTCCGACTGGGCCGAGCGCTATCGCGTGCTCGGTTCCGAGGCCTCGGAGCTCGTCGGGCGATGGCGCAGCTACCCGTGGCAACGCGAGATCATGGACGCCTCGATCACCCCGGGCGTCCGAGAGATCGTGCTGAAGTGCGCCTCGCAGGTCGGGAAGACTGAGATCCTCCTCAACATCATCGGCTACCACATCCACCAACGCCCGTGCCCGATCCTCTGCGTCTACCCGACGGTCGTCGTGGCGGAATCGGCCTCGAAGGACCGGCTCGCGCCGATGATCGAGCGCGTGCCGGCGCTGCGGGAACGGATCGCGCCGCCGCGCACGCGAGATGCCTCGAATACGCTCCTCCACAAGCGATTCCGGGGCGGCCATATCACGCTCGCCGGCGCGAACTCCCCGGCGTCTCTCGCGTCCCGGCCGATCCGGCTCCTCCTCTGCGACGAGACGGACCGCTATCCGCCGTCGGCCGGCGACGAGGGCGACCCGATCGAGATCGCGAAGCAGCGCACGAAGGCCTTCTCGACCGCCGTCACGATCCTCGTCAGCTCGCCCACGATCGAGGAGCTGAGCCAGATCGAGCGCGCCTGGACGCGGAGCGATCAGCGGCGCTGGCACGTGCCCTGTCCCCGCTGTGGACATCTCCAGCCCCTCGAGTGGAGCCGGATCCAGAAGTGGGGACGGGACGAGCACGCGGACGGCGAGCACCACCCGGAAGACGCGCGCTACGTTTGCAGCGGCTGCGAGGGTGCGCTCGACGAGACGGAGCGCCTTGCGATGATCACGGGCGAAGGCGAGTGGCGCTGCGAGGGCGAGCCGGGCGCGGTGCGCGGTTACCACGTCTCGAGGCTCTACTCTCCGGCGTCCAGCATGGAGGCGATCGTCCGCTCCTTCCTCGAGGCGAAGCGCGGCGGCCGCGAGACCCTCATGGTCTGGATCAACACGATGCTCGGACAGTCCTTCCACGAGGCCGGCCGCGCGCTCGATCCCGAGGTGCTCCTCGCGCGCCGCGAGATCCCGTGGGAGAAGCTCCCGTCGGACTGTCTCGTTCTCACGTGCGGCGTCGACGTCCAGGACGATCGGATCGAGGCGGAGGTTGTGGGATGGGGCGAGGGCGAGGAGTCGTGGGGGATCGCGTACTACGTCTTCCGCGGCCCGCCCGATCAGGCCGGGGTCTGGAAACGTCTCGATGAGCTGCTCGCGGCCGCGTGGGAACACGAGAGTGGGCATCGGCTCCGGATCGCGATCGCCTGCGTCGACTCAGGTCACCACACGCGGACCGTCTACGCCTACTGCCAGAGCCGCGAGCCGCGCGTCTACGCGGTGAAGGGCCGGCAGGAAGCCGGGATCCCGCTCGTCGGGATCTCACGCCGGCGCCGGGGCAAGGCCGCGGCGAAGCGCCTCGTCGACCTCATCCTGGTCGGGGTCGACGAAGCGAAAAGCGTCCTCTACGCGCGGCTCGGACGGGAGAAGGGAGAGGGTTACTGCCACTTCCCGGCGATCGCGGACTACGGCGAGGAGTGGGCGACGCAACTCCTATCCCACAAGTCTCGGATCGCCTACCGTAAGGGCGTCGCCTACCGGGAGTGGGTGAAGGTGCCGGGGCGGCCGCGGGATGAGGCGCTCGACTGCCGGGTCTACGCGATGGCCGCGCTCCATCTCCTCCGGCCGCAGTGGCCGGCGATCCGGAAACAGCTCGCCCGGCCGCTCAAACGGGAACCAGAGGAAACCCGCCCGCCGGCGCGGCGCCGGGCGCCCTGGGCGCGGAGGTACTGATCGAAAGCAGGATTCGCGGCGCGGCTCAGCGGCAGTGTGGGAGCGGACGAGCGAAAGCTCCTCTACGCACGCACCATTGCCCTTCCGGGGCAGCTGCGGTTGTCGCGCCGCGATTTCCAGGGCACCGATGGCTACCGGCCCGGCGTTATTGATCCCTCCCGTCCCACCGACGCTGCTTGACATGGTCCGATCTGCTTGACGGACCGCTACTGACGGCGCTCGCGCCACCCGAGCATTGACCGCTCGGCGATCTCGCGGTCCCGCCCGGTCGGCGTCCACTCGCGGTGCGCCGTGCAGACCCTCAGGCGCACCGACCCGAAGCGCTTCGAGCGGAGCGGCACCGTGAGCTCGCTCCCGGCCTCTCGGCACCCGGGGTAGAGACAACGGTACTGGACACTTCCGAAACCGCTTCTTGACACTTTCATCGTTTCCCCTCACGGTCGGTATGCGGGAGGCGACGCATGCCTGATCTGCCGACCGCCGAGCCGGACCGTATCATCGCCGGCGACACCGTCAAGTGGCTGAAGGAAATCCCCGACTACCCGCCCGCCGACGGCTGGGAACTTTCCTACGGTCTTCACAACGTCTCCCAAGCGAAAAATCTCGATTGGGGCGTCGAGGTCACGGACAACGGGGACGGCCGCTATGCCGTCACGGTTCCGGCGACGGAGACCGAGACCCTGGCGCCCGGGATCTATCGCTGGCAGGCAAGGGTCTCGAAGGCCGGCGAGCGCTACACGGTCGCCCACGGGCGGCTCGAGGTCCGGATCGACGCGGGCGAGGGCGCCGCCACGGACGCGATCGAGCGGACGAAGCGGATCCTCGATGCCATCGACGCCGTGCTCGAGGGCAAAGCCTCCACCGACGAGGCCTCGTATTCGATCGGCACGGGCGCGAGCTCGCGCTCGATCGCCCGCATGTCCTGGACGGAGATCCTCGCGGCCCGCCGCCTCTACCAAGGCGAATACCAACGGCTCCTCGCTCGAGAGCGGATCGAGCAGGGCCACAAGGGCATGGGCACGATCCGCGTGAGGATGCCCTGATGATCCTCAGCGTGGGACCGCTCCGGGTGAGCTGGGGGGAGAGCGGCCGCCGGCGCCGCTCGCCCCCGACGCTCGCCCGCCGGAGCGCCGCCTACGCCGCCGCCGAAAGCTCGCTCCTTACCTCCGGCTGGGATTCCGAGCCGAAGACGCCGGACGAAGAGATCGAAACGACGCTGCGCCGGCTCCGGGCCCGCTCGCGCGAGCGCGTCCGGAACCACTGCTACGCCCGCCGCTTCCAGATCATGCTCAAGACGAACACCGTGGGCCCGCAGGGCATTCAGATCCAGGTCCAGAGCACCTTTCCGGACGGGCGTCTCGACGACGCGCTCAATTCGGTCGTCGAGGCGGCCTGGCGCGATTGGAGTCGCCCCGAGAACTGCGACGTCGCCGAGCGCTACAGCTGGCGGCAGATGCAGGAGCTCTGGATCACGACCATCGCGCGGGACGGGGAATGTCTCGCGCGTCTGTATCCCGACCGTGGCCCCTACGGCCTGCAGCTCCAGCTCATCGATCCCGAGATGCTCCCGGTGGACTACAACGTCGACGCGCTGCCGGGTGGCGGGGCCATCCGGATGGGCATCGAGATCGACAGCGTCGGGAAGCCGGTCGCCTACCACCTCCGGAAGGCCGCCGCGACCGATCGCTACTACACGATCTCGATCGCCCCGTACGAGCGCATCCCCGCCCGCTGGATCCTCCACGGTTTCGTCCCCGACGCGATCGGGCAGAGGCGCGGGATCCCCTGGTACGCGGCCGCGCTCAATGAGATGCGCCACCTCGGCGGGTACACGGAAGCGGCCGTGATCGCGGCCCGAGTCGGGGCCGCAAAGGGCGGATGGCTCAAACCCACGGAGACGGGCGAAGGTTTCGTCGGCGAGGACGAGGACGAGGAGAAGCGGCCGATCATCGAGGCCGAGCCGGGCACGCTCGGGGAGCTGCCGCAGGGCTTCGACGTCGTCCAGTTCACCCCGGAGTATCCCCGCGGCGAATTCCCGGAATTCGTGAAGGCGATGCTGCGCGGCATCGCGTCCGCCCTCGGCGTGTCCTACACCTCGCTCGCCAACGATCTCGAGAACGTGAACTATTCGAGCGCGCGCGTCGGCGTGCTCGATGAGCGCGCCGTCTTCGAAGGCCTCCAGAATTCGATCGTCGAGGGACTCTGCCGACCCGTCTACGAGCGATGGCTCGAGATCGTCCTCCTCGGCGGTCTCATCCGCATCGGCACGGAACGCATTCCGATCGAGCGCTGGCAGAAGCTCCGCAACGTCAGCTGGCAAGGGCGGCGGTGGCCGTGGGTCGATCCGCTCAAGGACGCGCAGGCGGCCACGGTCGATATCGAGCAGGGCATTCGATCGCGCTCGGAGGCGATCCGCGAGCGCGGCCGGGATCCGGACGAGGTCTGGCGCGAGATCGCCAAGGAACGAGATCAACTGCAGGAGCTCGGGCTGAAATTCCCGATCCTGCCGGGAGGCTGAGAGATGGCCGTAAAGCTCAACGGACCGGGCCTCACGTACGCGAAGTCCCTGATCCGCGCCGGGGACTTCGATGCCGAGGGCGCCTGGTCCTTCGACGCGGCCGACGGGGACGCGATCCTCGGCGATCCGCCGGACTGGGCGCGCTATCGGAAGCATCACCTCGGGTTCGACGACGAGGCGGACGCGGAGACGAAGGCCGCCTACCGCTATCCCTTCGCGAAGCGCGTCGCCGGCCGCACGAAGCTCTTCCGGGCCGCACTGCGCGCGATCCGCTCCCGCGCTGCGCAGGAAGGCCAGGACGATATCTTCGACGCCGCGGGCAAGTGCATGGAGCTCATGGACTCCATGATGGAGGAGGACGAGGAGGCGAAAACGCTTCTCCCGCCCGAGCTCCGCGAGCGGCGCCAGGTAAGGGTCTTCGACCGCGCGAGCGGCCGCGAGCTCGATCCGATCCTGCTCGGTCCCGTGCGCCGCGGCGGATCGCTTCGGGATGCGGTCGTCGACCTCGAAGCCGGCATCATCCGCAACGTGAGCTTCTCGTCGGAGTTCCCCGTCGAGCGGTGGTGGGGGATCGAGATCCTCGACCACGACCCGTCGTCGGTGCGCATGGAACGCTTCGCGGCCGGATTGCCCTTCACGGTGAATCATGCGGTCGATCGACACGTCGGCGTCGTGGAGAACGCGAAGGTCGGGAAGAAACGGCTCGTGGGCGACGTCCGGTTCAGCAAGAGCGCATCCGCGCGGGAGATCCTGCAGGACATCGCCGACGGCATCCGGCCGAACACGTCGATCTGGTACCACATCCACAAGGCCGAGGTGGAGAAGGGGCAGGAGGCGGAGACAGACGGCGATAAGGCCACACCGACGACGTATCGCATCACGGATTGGGAACCTCTGGAGACAACGTCCGCGACCGTCCCCGCCGACTTCACGGTCGGCGTGGGCCGCGCGGATCCCTCGCGAGCGATCGGTGGGGAACCGCCGACATCGCCGGGCGAAGCGAGCCGATCGGTGGCGACCGACGGAGACACGCCCGCGCCGGCGGCGCCGCGGATCGAGATCGAACCGAAACGGGAGGAAGGAACAATGGATCCGCAGGAGGTTGCGAAACGCGTCGCGCGCATCCTCGCGACGGGAAAACAGCTCGGGATCGAGGACTTCGCCCGCGACTTCGTCGCCGGCGGAGGGCACGACGACACGGCGTTCTCGCAGCTCGCGCTCGAGGAGCTCGGGAAGCGCGCGAACGCGACGCCGACGCCGCCCTCGCCCGAGAAAAGCATGATCGGGATGAAGCCCCGGGATCTCGACCGCTACAGCTTCCGGCGCGCGATCCTCGCGGCTTTCCCCGGCGCCGATCGGCGCACGCGCGAAGAGGCGGCCTTCGAGCTGGAGTGCTCGGATGGCGCTTACCGGAAGGCGGTGGAGGCCGGCGTCTCGCCGAACGGGATGCTCGTCCCGTTGGACGTGCTTCATTCGCCGGGCTTTCTGGGAAGGAACGGTCGCCGTGCCGTCACCGAGCGGCGAGATCTGACGGCGGAGACCTCAGGCGCGGGCGCGGAGCTCGTGGCGACGGATCTCCTCGCCGGGAACTTCATCGATGTGCTCCGGCATTTCTCGGTGGTGGTCCCGCGCGCGACGGTCCTCAGCGGACTGCAGGGAAAGGTCGCCATCCCGCGGCAGACGACGACGCCGGCGGCGGCCTGGAAGGCGGAAGCAGCCGCCGCGGGCGAAGGGACGCAGGCCTTCGATCAGGTCACGATGGACCCGAAGCGGCTCCCGCACTTCACCGAGTACACGAAGCAGCTTCTCGTCCAGGCTTCTCTCGACGTCGAGGCGCTCGTGCGGCGTGATCTCGGGATCGGCCTCGTGATCGTGCTCGACAACGCGACCCTCAACGGTGCGACGGCCGGCGACAACCCGGTCGGCGTCCGCTTCACGACCGGCATCGGCGATGTGAACATGGGCGCGAACGGCGGCGCCCCGACCTGGCCCTTCATGGTCGAGTTCGAGACCGACGTGCTCGGCCAGAACGCCCTCTTCGGCGATTGCGCTTATATCATCAACGCGCCGACGCTCGGCAAGCTCAAGACCACCGAGAAGGCATCCTCGACGGCGCAGTTCCTTCTCGATGGCCGGATCATGAACGGCTATCCGGTCCTCGTGACGAACCAGCTCCCCTCGAACCTGACGAAGGGCACTGGAACGAACCTCTCGGCCATGGTCTTCGGAAATTGGGCGGACCTCCTGATCGGGTTCTGGGGCGGGCTCGACATCGTCGTCAACCCCTACTCCCGGGACACGGAGGGGATCGTGCGGATCACGGTCACGATGTTCGCGGACGTCGGGATCCGGCATCCCGCGTCCTTCAGCGCGTCGGACGAGGTCATCACG
>MGUL01000149.1:8343-18876 GCA_001800005.1 Elusimicrobia bacterium RBG_16_66_12
GCCGCAATCGGAGGTGGGGATGCTTTCGATAGCGGGATCGGCCGCGATGACGGGGCAGATCAAGATCCTGGAGAACACGGTCGCGCAGGGCCGGCTCGTGGCAACGGACGACATCCTGACGATCGACTTGACCGACGACGAGGGAACGGTCAGCCCGAAGAACGCGCGCCTCCTCGTCGAGCTCGGAAAGGCCGAGCCGTACGAGGCGCCGTAGGGCGGCCACGCGCGCCGGACGATCGATGGAGGTTCGATGCTCAGTTACAAAGGCGCCGGATCGGAGCTGATCCGGGGCGGGAAAGGAGCGAAGCCCATGACGGGCAGGATCCAAATTCTGCGAGGAACCGTGGCGTCCGGACGGCCGGTCGAGCCGGGCGAGATCCTGACGGTCGACGGAACGGAGCGGCCGGGCACGGTGACGCCGAAGGACGCGCGTTTCCTCTGCGCGATGGGGAAGGCGGTGACGATCGAGGCCGAGACGCCGGCGCCGCCTGCGCCCGAGGCGCAAAAGCCCGAAGCGCCGGAGGCCGACAAGCCGGCGCCGAGGAGTCGGCGGACGTGATCGAGGACCTCGGGATCTTCTTCGGCCCGAACCGGCCGTTCAACGTCGAGGCCGTCCTCGCCGGTGGCATGAAGGTGTGGGGGATCTTCGATCGCGCCTACGGCGACGACATGGGCGTCGCTTCAACCGATCCCCGCTTCACGTGCCAACTCGCCGAGGTTCTGAGCGTCCCGGTCGGCGCGGAGGTCGTGATCGGGATGGAGCGATTTCGGGTGGCCGTCCGCGAGCCGGACGGGACGGGCGTCATCAGCTTCAAGCTCGAGGAGATCACGTAGGTGGCCTGGAAGCTCGTCCCGGTCGGGGCCTCGCTCGAAGACGTCGCTGAGGAGCTGCGAGATCTCGCGGGCGCCTATCCGGGGGCGACGGTGACGGCCCTCAATCGGACGGCGCGCGACGTGCGCCGCCTTGGGGTTCGCCAGGGCGCCGTCGCGATGGAGATCCCGGCGAAACTCATCCGGCCGCGCTTCAAGAGCTCGCGGGCCACCCGGAACCAACGGTTCGTCGTCTTCCGGTTCCTCCGGAAGACGATGGCGGCCCGGAAACTCAATGCGCGGGCGACGAAGCGCTCCGGCGTTCGGGCCGCCGGCGGCCGTTCCTATCCACACGCCTGGATCGCGAAGGGCGTCCTTTATGAGCAGGTTTTCCAGAGGCGCGGCAAGGAACGCATGCCGATCGACGTGATCCGGGTCGAGCTTGAGCCCGTCGTGAGAGCGCTGGACGAGATCGTCGCCGCGAAAGCGCCGCCGATTTTTGAGCGGGAGTTCTACCGGGCAATGGACCAACGCGGCGTGATTCGCCACCGCGGGATGGGAGCCTAGCCGTGCCACCTCCGTCAATCCCCGCCGGCGTCCACCCGCGGCAGGAGATCCGGGCGGCGGTGCTCGCGGCGCTCACGGGAGCTGGGCTCCAGGCGAGCGTCGAGGACTTTCCCCTTGAGATCCCGACGGGATCGGCGCACGTGCTCCTCTCGACGGGCGAGGAACGACCGGCGGAAGCCTTCGCGTCGATGGGGAATTTCGAGCACGCGCGGGAGCTCGTGATCGCGCTCTCGATCCGCGCGCTCGCCTCGGGCGGGGCCGCGCTCGGGATCGCCGAGAGCACGGCTCGGGCTGCCACGGAAGCGCTCTTCGCCGATCCGTCGCTCGGGCAGCGGGGGAAATATCTGACTTTGGGCACGGTCGGCGAGGATCTCTCCCGCGTGCTTCAAGCCGGAGCCCGGCAGATCGAGCTCCGGTTCTCGTTCACCTACGCCGTCAATCCGGCGTCGATGACGGCGTTTCTCGAGATCTGAGAGGAGGACAAATCCGATGCACGGGAAAGACGGGCAGGTGTTCGTCGGCTCGAGCGGAGAAGTTTCGCGGATCCAATCGTGGAGCTACGAGCACACGGCCGATCTCGCCGAGGACTCGGCGATGAGGGACACGAACAAAGCCTGGAAGGGCGGCCTCAAGGACGGGACCTGGGAGATCACCGTGAATCTCGACGAGGCCGACGTCGATCAGACGGGGCTCGACGTGCCGGGAACGGACGTCGTGCTGCATCTCTATCCGGGCGGCAAGACCCCGGCGCTCTTTGAGTACACGGGGACCGTTCCCGTGGAGTCGTTCAGTCGGACCGGAGAGAAGGCCGGCATCGTGACGGCCACGATCCGTGGCCGCGGCGCGCTCACGCGCCAGGTCATCGTATGAGCGAGGGAGAGCTGCATCCGCGGATCACGCTCATGGAGCGGATCATCGAGCATTACCGGCAAGTTCGCGGCGTCCGAGGAGAGATCGACGTGCCGGAGTGGGGCCTCACGATCTGGGTGAAGCCGATGAATCTCCTCGAGAAGGAGCAGCTGCGCGAATTCGGCTCGGGGCCTCGACTGCTCGCAGCGTATGTCGTCCACCGATCGCTCGACGAGCACGGGGAGCTGATCTTCGCGCCGGCGCAGCTCCAGGAGTTCATGACCCGGGCCGACGCCGCGGTCATCGGTCGGATCGTCGAGGCGATGAACGTCTTCGACGCCCGGACGCCGAGCGCGGAGGACGTGCGAAAAAACTCTTAGAGGACCCGGAGTTTCGGTCCGTCTACCTCCTCGCAGAGCGGCTCCGGCGTCCTCTCTCCGAGATCCTGAACATGAGCCTGGCCGAGTACAACGGCTGGATCGGCTTCCTTCTCTGGGAGGCCGATCAGCGACCGGGCGAAGGTGGGCGCTGAGTGTCGACGCGCGAAGTCGGATACCGCATCACGGCCGAGGATCACGCCTCGGCGGCCTTCCGGAGCGTCTCGGGATCGCTCTCCTCGGCCAACGCTAGCCTCTTCAAGTTCACCGCCGGGTTCGCGACCGCTTCCATCGTTTACGACAAGGTCGCGGCGGCGCTCGCGAAGCCGATCCAGGCGCTCAAGGAGCTCGTCCGCGTCGGGGATGAGACGGCCAAGGCGGCGCGGCAGGTGGGCCTCGGGAGCGACGAGTTCCAGAAGTATGCCTACGCCGCGGAGCTCGGGGGTTCCTCAGCCGAAGGCCTCACGAAAGCGGTCCGGATCCTCTCCCAGCATCTCTACGATATCGCGCACGGCAGCGGAAAAGAGGCGAGCGACGCGTTCGCAGAGATCGGAGTCGAGGTCCGCGACAGCGGCGGCGAGCTCCGGAGTCTCGACGCTACGCTGGGTGCCGTCGCGGATGCGATCGCCGGCCACAAGGACCTGATCGAGCGGACGGCGATCGCTCAGAAAATCTTCGGCAAAGCCGGTGGCGAGCTCATCACGGTCTTCGAGGGCGGCTCGAAGGGACTCCACGACCTGAACGTCGAGGCCGAGCGCTATGGCGCCATCATGTCGGCGCAGTTCCTGAAACGAAGCGAAGAGGCGAGCGATGCCGGCGATCGTCTGAAATTCGCGTTCCGAGCGCTCAAGATCGAGGCCATCGATCCGCTTCTGCCCTCGATCACGGCCGCGGCGAACGGACTCGCCGGCTTTCTCGCGCACCTCCGCGGCTACCGGACGCCGGATCAGTTCCGCGAGGAGCTGCGGAAGATGAATGACGAGATCGAGCGGACCGGGAAACTCGAGCCGCTGGATCCGAGCTTTTGGCAGAAGTTCATCTACGGATACCGTGTGGCGTTCGACGCGATCACGGGGCGGACTCAGGCGCAGCCGCTTTCGATTCACGAAATGGCCGCCGCGCGCGTGGCCGAGATCTCGTGGCGCATGGCGGGCGTGACGACGGGCCCGGTTGAAGCGCTTCCGCGCTTTGAAACCGAAGAGGATCGTCTGCGGCGCTTCGAGCAGCTGCAGGCGCGGATCGCGCTGCTTCCGCCGCTGCAGATGCCCAAACCGCCGCGCCTCGTGCGCCCGCCTCGTCCGGAGCTCGTCCCCTATGGCCCGCGCGAGCTCATGGAACAGGCGCGGGAGCAGGAGCGGATCAACGAGATCGCCGCGGATTTCCTCGCCACGCGGGAGAAGACGCTCGAGCGGGAACAGGCGCTCAAAGATCTCGACGCGAACATCAAGACGGAGAAGGACCTGCTCGCCGTGAGCACGGCGGCCGGCGCCGTGCGCGAGGGTGTGGACCAGGCGATCGTCGCCTTCTCGCAGCTCGGGAGCTCGGCGCAGATCAATCTCGGACAGATTGTCGTGGGCGCGCTGCGGCAGGTGATCGGATCGCTCATCGAGATCGAGATCCGGGCGGCCGCGGCGAGGCGGGCGATCGGCGGAGTGGGAGGGGGTGGCGGCCTCGACGTCGGCGGCATCCTGCGCGGGGTCTTCGGATTTCTCGCGGGCGGCCCCGTCGGGGGCGCGATCGCGATCGGCGGCTCGGTCGCCGCCGGCGCCGCGGGCGGTCCCGCGGGGATCCCCTTCATCGGTCCGGTCCCGAAAGGCGCGCAGGGTCGTCTCGCCCGGAACGTCGCGCTCGATCCCGATTACCAGCGCGCGCAGCGGGAAGCGCGCTACTACGCTGGAGCGGCGTCGTGAGCACGGGACTCCAGGTGCTCAGCGACAGCGTCGGTCACAACGGGATGGCGATCGGGCTCGCCTCGAACCCGCTCGATTCCGATCCGAACGTGCCGGCGGGCTACAAGGCCGCGAACGCAACGAACGGCCACCGCACTACGTCGTGGCGGATTCTCCAAGCGTGGGGCGGCACGTCCCCGTGGTGGCGGCTCCAGCTCGACCCGACGCACCCGAGGTATTCCGTCATGTCGATGACCGGGATCGGCGTGGCCGGCCACAGCTTCAAGCGCGCCGGCGTCTACAAACTCAAATATCAGACCTCCCCAAACGACACCTCCTGGACGACGATCGCGTCTTGGGGCCAGCTCAGCACGCTCTTCTCGGCGGGCGACTTCGACGTGATCTTCATTCTCGGTCCGGCGTTCATTCAGCCCTACGTGCGGGTGATCCTGTATTTCAATGACGCCGAGACGGGGACGATCGCGGGCGATCTCGACATCGGCGAGATCTTCATCGGGCGGATCCGGGACTTCGGGAAAAACCCGAGCGGCGTCGCCGGTGTCGATCGCCGGCTCGTCTTCCCGTCCGCTCAGGCGAAAGCCGAGGGCGGCGGGCGCTCGGCCATCGCACGTGGCGATCCCGAGGAAGCGATCGCGCTCAGCTTCCGGAACGACGACGATGCCGCGCTCGCGAAGCTCCGCAACGCGCACGCCGACGCCCGGGGGCCGGTGCGGCCGATGCTGATGCACACGCACTACCACACCGGCGCTCAGGACTATCGCACGGATCTCCCGATGACGGGCTTCGCGGTCGCGATCGCCGGCGCCTGGTTTGGGCGCTGGGCCGAGGATGGCCTCCAGACGGGTGAGAATGCATTCGGCTACGAGACGCGGCTCAGCTTCATCCGCGACCTCAAGGAGAGCGAGGTATGACGCTCACGGCCTCGGGCGCGGCGCGGAACCTCGGCTACCTCGTCGAGATCGAGCTCGCCTACGCCTCGGCGTCGGAGACGATCCGGATCGGGGATCATGACGGCGCCTACGCGACCGGTGCCTGCATCAATCTCCTACGTGAAATCTCGCGGATCCAGACGGGCGGCGCGGAGTTCGGGGAACCCCGCTATCCTCAAGCCACGGTCGAGGTCGAGCTCGCCGTCGGCCCGACGCTCTCGAACCCGGCGATCGGCCACACGATCCTCGACAAGCTCACGGCCTACCCGATCCATAACCGCCCGATCTCGATCTATGAGCTGAACCGGGACCTGCAGGACCCGCTGCCAACGAAGCGGCGGCTCTTCAAGGGCAAGATCTACGCCGTCCCGGCCGTCTCGGCGGAGAGCCTCGTCCTCTCGGCCCGCTCGGACGTTGAGAGCGACCTCGAGCTGAACCGGCTCGTGAACGCCGTGGAGTTCCCGGATAGCCTGCCGGGCGACCGCGGGCGCCCGATCCCGCTCCTCGTGGGCGACGTCGGCGCCGGCATGCGGAACATTCTGGATTCGACGGGGGACCCGTTTGTCGAGGGTGAGAATGACCTCGTGAAGTACGCCGGGATCTTTCGGGGATCGGTGCCGACGTTGCTCGTCGACACGACGGATACACTCATGGCCATCGTCTCGGCGATCGGGGCGGCCAAAGAGTGGATCGATCGCAACCACTTCCCGGCGCTCGGCGCGATCTGGACGGACGGGCTTCCGGTCTGGTTCGACCTCGTTGACTATGAGAACGATCTCGTCGAAGCGACGGGCCTAGTGCCCATTCCGGTCGACGTGAACTCCTACGTCCATTTGCGGCGGTCGTTATTTCCCGAGCCGCTGCCGGATGTTGACCTCATCGTGGCCTATGACGAGAACATCGCGGACTGGATCAACATCGAGCAAAGCAGCTGGGTCGATCCGTGGGCGCCGACGGACCACGATCGGATATTCCGCGTCGCGAGCATCTCGACAAACCGTTACTGGTTGACCTTCCGCGCTCACCCGAACTGGGTCGCCTCGCGGATCCCGAGCTACGGATCACAATCGGGTGTCTTAGAGACGGTGGGTGCGCACTACCTCTACGTGCTCGCTCGCTGCTCCGTCGGCGGATCGGCATCGATCCAGGTGAGAACGCGTGCGAATACGACGATGAGGACTTTCTCGTTCAGCGTGAGCTCCGCCTGGAGCTTCCACATCATCGATCTCATCTCGGGGGCGACCGATATCCCCTCGGCGATCCGTGCCGGGACCTGGAACTGGCCGGACGATCAGTTGAGCGACATGATCGAGATTCGGTGCGCGACGGCGTCACGCACGGTCCATATAGCGCTCGCGGGACTTTCGTTGCAATTCGCAGAAGTGACGTTCGAGGCGCTCTCGCTCCCGGCGCGCAATTATGCGAAGGATCTCGTGGATCCGTGGCATCTCCGACCGGTCCGATGGCTCAGGGATCGAGATCTCCGGCTCGGCGATTACCGCGTCGGCCCCACCGCCGACCCGAGTCGCGTGCGGTTTTTCGTGAGCGGGCGCGGCGGCTTCGATGCGACCTTCCCGGATCAGATCGAGATCGACCGCGTGCTGTATCTCCTGATCACTCGAAGCGAGCAGGGTCCGATCCCGGCTTCGGACATCGAAGAAGGGACCGCGCACGGCGGGTTGCTCGCGATGCGAAACGACATGGAGGACGTCGGCGAGGAGCTCTACGGCGTGGCCTCTCCGTTCCGTTTCTTTCGCCCCGAGATCCGGGAGACGCGGCTCGTGCGGCTCCACGAGATGCTCGCCACGCTGCGCGAGGAGTGGTTCGTCTGGATCTGGCGCTCGCTCCGGGACGGGAAGTTTAAGGCACGGATGATCGACCACGATCTCCCGGTCACGCTGGATGGCTCCGGGGATCCCCGCCGGCTGCGCGCGCACAATATCTACCAGAATTCGCTGAGCCTCGATCTCCGGGACGAGCGGGATATCGAGACCGGGATCCGGATCCAGCACGACTACGACGAGCTCTCGGGAGCGTATCGCTCCACGGTCTCCGTCGACGGCAGCACGAGCGAGGATTACCGGGGCCAGACGAGCAGCGCGCAGCAAGCGATCGCCGCCCGCGCGCAGGCGCTCTTCGGGCAGAGCGGGCGTGCGAAGACGATCGCCTTGGAATTTCGGAACCTTCAGGAACGGCGCCTTGCTTGGCACGTGCTCGTGCGGCGGCTGAGGGTGAAAGCGTTTCCGCGCCCGAGACTCACGGTGCGGATCGGCGACGGGTGGGCATCCGACCTCGACGAGGCGATGGTCTTCGAGACCGACGCGGGCCTCGACGACATCGTGCGTTACCCGGCGCTCGTCTCGCCGGGATCGGAAAGTCTTCCCTCATGGGAGGGCCGGAAGTGGTTCGTCACGGGCCCTCTCGGGCTGGAGCGGGGCGAGCCCGTGACCGTCGGGGCCGTGAATATTGACGACTGGACCGGACTCTAGGAGGCAAAGATGAGATCTCGTCGGATCGGGCGGCCGCTCGCGCTCGTCGCCTTCGGCGCGGCGGCTGTCCTCACGCTTTCGGTGGGCCATCTTCGGGCGACGACGCACACCACCACGATCACCGAGACGAGTGACATCGGGCCGGGGCAGGCGACGCGCCAATCCGAGATCACGACGACGGCGGCCGACGACACGCTCGCCTACGCGTTCACGATCCGGCTCTCCGAGAGCCAAGGATGGTGGACGCCGCCAATCTTTGTCGACGGCGAGGTCCTCGCGGAAGCGATGACGTTCGAGTTCCGGGATGAGACGGATACCGCGTTCCTGCCGATGCGCGTGCGTCTCATCACGAACGACATTTCGGCCTCGCGCGACTCGATCGATGTGTTTCTGATCGGCATTCTCCCGTGGCAACAGGTGCCGGACTCGGCGGCCACGGCGAAACGGGCGATCGAGATCGTCCGCTTCTGGAACACGAATCCCGACACGATCGCGATCGTGAAGGGCAAGAAGGTGAGGTAACCCGTGTCCGTGATGGTGCGAGTTCGCAATCCGGAGCCGACGTTCGAGGCGTGGTGGCAGGGGCAGAAGTTCGTGATCGAGGGCTGGGGCGCGCTCACGCTCATTCCCGTGCCGCTCTTTCAGGCGTGCACGCATCTTGAGGAGGTCGTGCCGGATCCGGGCGTGCCATCGCCGGCGACGGAACCGGAAGCGGGCGCGGAAGTCGATCCGCCGACGGAGGGCGCGGCATGACGAAACGGAGCGGGATCGCGGGCGGGATCGCCATTCTCGGGCTCGGTCTTCTCGGATCGGTGACGATCTTCGAGATCGGCGACGGGACGGTCACGCTCGCAAAACTCGCTCCGGAGGTCCGTAGCGAACTCGAACTCGGAGGGATCGGGCCGACGGGCGCATCTGGCCCTGCAGGTCCCACGGGAGCGATCGGACCCACGGGACCGCAGGGAGCGATCGGACATACCGGCTCGACCGGCGCGCAAGGCATCCAAGGTTCGGCGGGTGCGGTAGGCCCGACCGGACCGCAAGGAACTGCCGGTTCTCAAGGCGCTCAAGGTCCGATCGGACAGACCGGCCCGACTGGAGCGCAGGGTTCCCAAGGTCCGACCGGTTCTCAGGGCGCCCAAGGTCCGACCGGTCCCGCAGGACCCGTGAGCGTGTCCACCGTGAAGCTCACCGGAAACCAGACCTTCAACTCGACGACGCCGGCCGATGTGACCGGACTCTCATGGTCCGTGGTGAGCGGTTCCTACTATGAGTTCGAGTTGGTCTTCATCTGGTCGACGGCAGCGAGCGGGACGGGCATCGGCCTCTCCATAACCATTCCCGCCGCGACGCAGTTCGCCGCCGATTGTCGCATCAGCGGAGTGGCGGCCGATGGCGGAGGATCGGAGACGCAAGGCGCCATCACATCCTCAGACGATGCCGTGATCGGCGCCCAAGCTATCGCCGCGGACACCAAATATACGGCTCGCATCACGGGCATCATCGTCCCGAGCGCGGACGGAACCCTCCAGGCGAGAGCGCGGAACGAAACGGGAACGACCGTCGTGACCGTCTATCAAGGTTCTTGCGGGCGGCTGTGGACGAATTGAGAGGGCGGAGACGTGAGAACGAAACAAAGGGTCGCGATCGCGCTCGGGCTCATCGCCGGCGGCGTCGGCGGTTGCCTCGGTCTCATGCTCTCGGGCGCGACGCGCTACATGGCTCCGAACGGAACGGACAGCGGGCCAGCCCTCACCGAGGCAACTGCGTGGCGCACGATCGCCTATGCGCTCGGTAACCTCTCGGCTTTCGCCAGCGGCGACACGCTCATGCTATGCGCGGGCACGAACGGGAATCCGGGCGTGGGCGTGTGGGACGGCGGCGACGAGCCGTTCAGTTTCGATATCGACCCCGGCAACTCCGGAACGCCCAGCGACTGGTCGTACGTGATCCCAGACACCGGAGTGACGCCCATCTTCGACGCGGCTGGGCGCGCCACCCAAAATCGCGGAATCCGGTTCCTGACAACCTCCCCGTCCTCGCGGTCGGAGCGCTTCGAGGTAAAAGGAATCGTCTTCCGCGACTACAGAGATTTGACCGGCGGAAGCTCAGAAGGCAACGGCACCGTGGCGATCGCGGTGACCGGGAACGCGGTGGCTACGGGTTTTCGGTTCATCGATCTGAAGTTCGAGGCTGTGGCTCGCGACACGGTCGATACTGCTTTCCAGATTTTCACGGTCTGCGGAGAACCCTGCGCGGACGCGGTGGATTCGCTCCTCATCCAAGGCTGCGGAGGCCATGACTTCGGCAACGCCGGAGCCACTCTCTACCGCACACGCGGCGCGCGGATCGTCGGATGTCGGTTTACTCGCCCCTATCAGTTCATGTGGTATCGGACGCAAGACGGTCCAAACGGAATCTCGATGGCGCGATGGACAGCGAGCGACACCTGGATCACCGACTGCGAGTTGTCGGGATGGGATCACGCGGTCGAGGTTCGAGGGAATGGCGGGCTCATAGCGC
The DNA here is from genome assembly GCA_001800005.1 of Elusimicrobia bacterium RBG_16_66_12. Classification (GTDB taxonomy): domain Bacteria; phylum Elusimicrobiota; class Elusimicrobia; order UBA1565; family UBA9628; genus GWA2-66-18. Next base: position 18,798 of record MGUL01000149.1, read on the forward strand.
GAAACGTGTTCCACGATCTGACAGACGATTTCATCTACGGCAACGATGGCGGCGGCGCGTCGATGCCGACTCGGGATTG
>MGUL01000149.1:18889-28903 GCA_001800005.1 Elusimicrobia bacterium RBG_16_66_12
AATCTCTTTACCACGACCGCACCGACGATGGCATTGAGTTCCAGGGAAAGAAGCTGACGATCCGGCACAACACCGTCCACACGGTTGGCGATTGGCTGCTTCAGCTCGGTGGGACCGGAGGCCCCGACACCGTCACCGTGGTGGGGAATATCTTCGACCACTCCATCGCCTCAGGAGATGGAGACGGGAACAACGGCGTGCTGCTCGGCACGGGGCATTCCGCGATCTCGATCGTGGACAACCTCTTCTTCGACGCGGAGGGCCCACTCCAGTTCATGGACGAGGACGATGGCGGCGTGACCGATCTCGCGAGCTTCAACGCGAAGTCCTACGCGGAGGGCAATATCGAGGCTCTCCCGAACTTCGTCGACACGACTCGGGCGCCGACGCGGCCCTATTACAGCGGCGTGACCTTGAAGCCGCTTTCGATCTCTCCGGCCCTCAATCTCGGGCTATGGACTCGCACGGCGGGTGCGATGCCGTGCGGGAACTGCCCCACGTTCGGGCTTTCCGCCAGCGGTTTCGTTTCGGATTCCGCACATGTCGTCTGGTTCGATCGCAACGGCGTGTCCGGCGGCTTTCGTTATGACGCCGGACTCGCGCCTGCGGCTGCAAGGGGCGCATGGTGGGTCGACGTCCTGCCCGACTCCACGGCGGCCGGTACGCTTCGGGCCACGTTCTCGCTTTTCACGGGTGGCGACTCGCTCGTCGCCTTCGACCAGGTCGAGATCCCGCACTATCCACCGGCGCTTGCCGAGATCATCCGCGACACCGTATGGGCCGAGCCCTGGATCGATCATTTGGGCGACCAAGACATGGGAAGCATCGTCACCGATACCCACACACGGATAGCTTCCAGCGGCGTCCGCATCGCCCGCGAATCGACGCCGGCCGGCGCTGGTGTGGGCGAACTTGCCGACTCGGTATGGACGAGATCGGATGGTCGGACGCTCACGCCAGGAGCGATCGTCGATGAAACCTTTGCCGACGAATCGATCGGCATGAGAGCGCTCGCGGACCCGTGCATCATGTCTGCCGAGATCGGTTCGGGAGCGATCGACGCGGATGCGATCGCCGCGGATGCGATTGGCGCTTCGGAAATCGCCGCCGACGCGGTTGGCGCCCCGGAGATCGCGACGGGTGCCATCGGCGCCGCCGAAATCGCCGACAACGCGATCGACGCCGGCGCGATCGCGGCTGATGCGATCGGCGCGGCCGAGGTAGCGGCCGGCACCATCGGAGCAGCTGAAGTTGCCGACGGTGCGATCGACGCGGCGACTTTCGCCGCCGGCGCGATCGACGTGGCCGCCATCGCCACGGACGCCATCGGAGCGGCGGAGATCGCAGCCGGTGCCATTGACGAGGGCGCTTTCGCGACGGACGCGATCAGCGCGCGGGTGATCGGAAACGAAGCGATCGGCTCGAGCGAACTGAAGACCGGCGCGATCGACGCAGATGCGATCGCCGCGGACGCGCTCGGGGCGTCGGAGCTGGCGGCCGATGCGGTCGGCGAAATCGGCGCCGCGGTGGACGCCCAACTCAGCGGCACGCATGGCACCGGGACCTGGGGCGCCGGCGTCGGGCTCGGTGGTGGCCTCTACACGCACACCGTGCACGTCGTGGAGTCGGGCAGTGGAGCGAACATCCCCGGCGCGCGTCTCACCGTGCGCGACATCCCGCACACGGGCGGCGAGCTCGCGGATGCGACGACGGGGACCTCGGGAGCCCTCACGCTGCATCTCGATGCCGGCACCTACCGCGCGATCGCCAGCCTCCCGATCGCCTACAACCCGGCGACGGCGGACTTCACCGTGAGCGCACCGGGCGGAGACACGACGACGGTGATTCTCACCGGTCTCGAGCTCCCGGCGACAGGCGATCCCGATCGGGTCGCCCTCTATTACGACACGTTCGATCTCTGGGGGGAGACGGTCGACTCCATGCTCGTCGAGGTGGCGCTCATGCGGACGAGTCCCGTCTATTTCGGCGCGGAGCTCATGGAGAGCTCCTGGACGATGGTCGACACGACGGGCACGGCGCCCGACGACGGGATCGGCCCGGCGACGCCGGGGCGCGCGTCGGCCGCGATCGTGCGCACGAGCGAGCTCCAGCCGATGACGACGTACAAATTTCGCACCCGGGACCTTTCGACCGTGCGCCGGCTCGCGGGGACGCTCAAGACGTACCCCGAGGTCACGGGAGTGACGGCGCCGGATTCCACGTCGGCCGGGGTCGCGTTCAATGGCCGATGATCGGGACCGCCGCGACACCGATCACGATCGGCTCATCCGGATCGATGAGACGACACAGTCGCTCCAGGCGGACGTGGAGAGGGTCGAGAAGAAAGTCGACTGTTTGGACGGGAAGGTCGCGAACCTGCGAATCGAGTCCTCCGCCGCGGTCGAGAAGTTCCGCAGCTACTCGAAGAGCGTCGCGTGGCTCTGGGCGGTGATCCTCGCGATCATCACGGGCGGCGCGGCCGCGCTTGTCGCTATCGCCCGCGGTGGACTGCGCTCGCCATGATTCGGTGATGGATGCTGCCGCGCGGCCGGGGAGCGGGCCCGGCGTGTCGAGACAGGTCGTTTCTCCTGGCCGCGCGGCGGACCCGATTGGATCGGAGGTGTGATGATCGATCTCGAAAGTCTTTTCGCAGAGCTGGGGGCGACGACGGAGCTCGCGCGGCTGCTCTCTCTCGGCCTCGTCGCCGGGGGATTGCTTCTCGGCGCTCTGCTCAAGCACAAGACCGCGCTCAAAAACGATTGGATCCCGATCGTGAACGGTGCCATCGGCGGGGTCGTCGGCTACCTGATGCCGGGGCTCAGCGTGACCGCGGGCGCGCTCGCCTGCGGCGGAGCGGCGATGCTCGTGCATCGAGCCGGCGTATCGGTCGGGATCGATCGAGTCGCGCGTCGGTTCGTCGCATCGAAGGACCCACCGGATCCGGAGGGGAAGTGAACGCCGAAGCGCTCTCGCTCCTCCGCGCCATCGCGGGCGCGACCCGGTGATCGATCCGAAGCAATTCCGCGAGCTCGTCATCGGGCCGACGCTCCTCGCGATCCAGCTCCACACTCAGGCTGCAGAGAATCTTCTCCTCGGAACCGCCCTCGTCGAGAGCGGCTTGCGTCATCTCCGGCAACTCGGCGGCGGACCGGCGCGCGGGCTCTACCAGATGGAGCCCGCGACCCATGATGACCACTGGCGGAACTTCCTGATCGGCCGCGATGAGCTCCGGGTGAACATCGAGGGCCTCATGTTCGCGGCGATGCCGGCGCTTGAGCAGCTTGTCATCAATCTCGGCTACGCGACGGCGATGTGCCGGATCCACTACCTCCGCGTCTGGCGGCAGCTGCCCGAGGCGGATGACGTCCGTGCGCTCGCGGCCTACTGGAAGCAGTGGTACAACACGCCGGCGGGGAAAGGGAACGAGAGCCGCTTCGTCGAGCTCTATCTGGCGCACGCGTCATGAGCTGGCGGCGCCTCCCCGAGACGGCGGCGGCTGACCTTGTTGCTCTCTACGCGCCCGCTATCGTCCTCCTTCCCGGTGATCTCTGGCAGCGTCCGCGCCTCTACTACCGGGCCGCGCGCTCCGCGCACGGGGACGCGATCCAGCTCGCCCTGCACTACGCCTGGGACGCCCCGAGCCCGGCCGAGCTGCGGGCGCTTCGACCGAAGTGGTCGCAGGGGAAGGGGGACCGGATCCTGACCGAGTTTCGACTCCACGCGCGGGATTGGGGCCCGGGCGATCTGGAGCTCGTCACGGGCACGCTGGGGTGGGACGGAAAAATCTACCGCCCGGTCGAATGGACGTTCCGGGTGCGCGCGGCCTGCTACGTGCTCGCGGCGCGGTGGCTCCTCCGCCGCCCGCTGCGCCAGACCGAAACCCACCCCGCGGCGGCCGTGGGAGAGCCTCGGCCCTATTTGGCCCTCGCGAGTCCCCACCATGAGTTTCACCGGCGGGGCCGCGGCCGCGGCGACGCCATTGTCCTGCCGGCGGCCCCATTCACCGAGCGCCTCTGGGCGGATTTCCGGGTCGTCGAGAGCGACCGGGGCTTCGAGAGCTGGGAGATCCAGCCCCTTGGGCTTTCCATGCCCGTCTGAACGGCCCCGGGGCTAATCCGCCGGGGGCTTCGCGCCCGGGGCGGGGAAGAGCGCCGAATAGTAGGGGCGCCGAGGCCGGCGTCGGCGAGTGTTTCGCATGAGATCGCCGAGGGCATAGAGCGCAAGTCCCGGCAGCACCAAACCGCACATGTTGACGGCCAGAGCCCCCGTGAGAAACCCTTCCTCGAGCACAAAAGGCCCCGAAGCTCTCCAGAGGGCGATAGCGATGTTGGCCACGCCCAATAAGGCCCAGACGGCGCCCACGATTCGGAGAACTATGGACATCGCTTCCCCCTTCCTGTTTTCGACCGTTGCTCAGGCGTGATCTCCTGATAGAATACCAACTTGTGTCCTAGGGCGCGCGTGATGCGGCCCTCGGCCCGTTGGAGTTCCAGTTTGAGCAAACGCGGTCCACCATTCTCGTCCCAACTGGACCACGGGAACCCGGGCCGGTAGACGATCTCGAGGCGATCGGGCCGCGTGTAAGTCACTGAATCGATGCCGGCTTGCAGGAGCTCGCGCTTCTCCTCGATCGTCGCCTCGCGAAACGCGTCCTCGACGTCGGCGATCATGCGTGCCGCTTCGTCGACCGTGGGCATGGGGCCGAAGTCGAACGTGTCGGGAATCTCCAAAGCGCCGGAACGGATAATCGCTTTCAGGCCTTCGATGCGCTCGCGAAGGTCCCGAGGGTCGACTGTTCCGAGTTCGATCGCCTCGTAAAGCCGCGCGAGCCTTTTCCGGGCATCCCTGGCGCGTTCGCCGCCCCGCCGAATCGCGCGCTTCTCGTGGCGCTGCCGCTCCTCCTCAATGACCTTCAGCACCAGCGCCGCCCCCTCGCGCACTGACTCCGGCGTTAGCATCTTCTGGAGCGTTTCGAGCACGAAGCTCTCGACCGTCTCCGTCCGGATCATCCCGCCCGCGCAGACGGCCTTGCCCTCGCTGTGATAGCGCCGGCAGACGTAATAGGTCCGTGCCACGCTACGCGTGTACCCGTGCATCAAGTCCCCGCAGAGCCCGCAGTGAAGAAGCCCCGAGAGGAGATAGCCGCTGTGCACGCGGCGCGCGGGGAGGCGGGCATTCCGGCGGAGGACCTCTTGCACTTGGTCGAAGAGCTCCCGGGGGATGATCGCGTCGTACGCGCCGAAGCGGATCACATCCCGCCATTTCGCGATGCCGGCGTAGACCGGGTTCCGCAGGACGTAGAGCAAGCGCTGGGAGTACCACTCCTCACCATCGGGCATTCGGATGCCGCGCTCCCGAAGCTCTTTCCGCAGCGCACGTACGCTCCGGAGTCGAAGGTAAGACGTGAAGAGATCGGTGACGGTCAGCGCTTCGACCGGGTCCGGGACGAGGCGGGTGCGCTCGGCGCGACCGTCGGCAATCCGGACGCGGCGGTAGCCGAAGGGGACCGCGCCCCCGACGAAGAACCCGCGCCCGGCCGCCTCGGCCATCCCGCGCTTGACGTCCTGGCCGAGACTCTCGGAGTAGAACTGATCGACGGACTCGAGGATCCCCTCGACGAAACGGCCGGCGGGGGACTCGTCGATCGGTTCCTGGACGCTCACGACACGGATTCCGCGCGAGCGCAGGAGCGACTTGTAGACGATCGAGTCCTCGCGGTTCCGGGCGAAACGGGAGAGCTTGAGAACCACGATCGCCTCGAACTCCCCCTTCTGCGCCCGATCGATCATCTCCTGGAAAGCGGGCCGATCGTCCGTGCGGCCGCTCTTCGCCTCGTCGACGAACTCCGCCGCGATCGTCCAGTTCTGCTCGAGCACATAGCGCCGGAGCTCACGGAGCTGCGCGGGGATGGAGAGTTCTTTCTCAGCTTGGCGTTCGGAGGAGACACGGGCGTAGAGGGCGGCGTTCACGTGCCGAGGTCGCGCAGCTCTTTCGAACCGCGACGTTGGAGGAAGACAACGAAGTCCCGGACGAAAGCGCGTTCAGTGGGGGAGAGCGAATGAAGGGCGGCGAGATACTCGCGGTTCTCGTTGTCCATGGCCGGCATCTTGAGATCCCTGCCCCGAGCCAAGAAATCGACGGAGATTCCGAAAGCGTCCGCCAGGCGCAACACGTTCGCGAAATCGATGCGTTGATTTTTCCGTCGCGCCTCAAGGCGTGAGATCCACGACTGAGGGACCCCGCTGGCGCTGGCAAGATCGGACTGATTCCATCCTCGCTGCCGCCGCAGCCGCGCGACTCGCTGCCCGATCTCCATCGGTGCCTCCGAATGGCTTTGGGCTGACTATCGCATAATGCTTATGCATTACGTCAAGTGAAAACTGAGGGGCGGACCAGAACCGGCACCAAAAGATTTTTCTTACGCTACGCTTGACCTCTACCGTTATGCATTCTAATGTACACCCGCATAGGGGGACCGAACCTGATGATCGCCAGCCGTTCACGCCGGGAAGCCAAAGAGCGTTACCGCACGCCGCTCGATCGGGTGATCGAGCGCCTGGGTGTGACCGGGCGCGACCTCTCCCACGACACGGACATTCCGGAAGCGATCGTTTCGGCCACGCGCACGGGCCGCTGGCCGATCTTGCCCATCCACTACGCCCTGAAGATCCGGGAGCGCTATGGAATCTCCCTCGACGAGCTGTACGTCCGAAAAGCAGCAGCGCCGGAAGGACCGTCAGCGGAAACGCCGGAACGAGCGGCGGCGGAGCCGGCGGCGGGAGCCGATCCTGCCGGAAGCGCCGAGGCCGCGGCTTAGCCTCGGGGTCTTGCGACTCTGGAGCTTCGCGACCGGACGCCAGCGCTACCGCCGCGACCGCCAGGATCCGGAGAAGCGGGCGGCGATGCTCCGGCAGTGCATCGTACCTCTGGAGCCCGTCCTCGCCGCGACTCCGTCCGCGCATGGGGCCTTCTGTTCGTATCCCGGCTGCCCCGAGCTCGCGATCGCCTTCCAAAGCGTCGGGCAGCGCAAATGGCAGATCTGCGCGAAGCACACCCGCAGCGGCTGGGAGCCCGAGCTCCTCCAGCTCGTGGACCGTCCCGCGATCCGGGGAGGGACCCGTGCCGTTCGCTGATCTCGAGCACCTCGCGCCGCCCCAGCCCGTCGAGGAGACCGGATGGGCCGAGCGGCGGAGATGTCTCGATCGGCGCCGGCACGAAGTCATGGCGTCCGCGGTCGAGCGGGCGTATCGCGATGCACGCTACGCGTACATCCGTGGCTGGGGCTGGGGGCTTCTCTTCGGAGTGGGGATCGCCGGCGCAGTAGCGATCGTCCTCCACGAGGCGCTCTGATGGTCGAGCGCGTGCGACCGCCGGCGCTCACGCAGCGCGAGCTGGATTACTTGATATGTGACACGCCGGATTACCACCAATCCAACGGTCCATTCTGGTTCCACGGCCGGTGTCATCCCGTCTCTCCCGTGAATGTTTTGTACCAAGCGGGACGTCTCCGGATCACCTGCGCGACGTGTGGCGAGCGGATCACGGTGATCGCCGTCGCGGAGAGCGGCCCATGAGCCCGCGGGACCTGGAGTGGACGGGGATCGACCGAGGGACCTGCCGCGGCTGCGGGGTGGCGGTGATCTTCGTGCGGGACGCGATGGGGCGCACCCAGATCCTCGACGCCCGCGCGCACCCGATCTATGCGATCGACCGGGACGACGACGAGGGGAAGCGGGCGGTTCGGCTGCCGAACGCCTTCCTTTCGCATTTCGTGACCTGCCCAAAGGCCTCGGAATTCAGCAAGGAGAAGTGAGGACATGTTGCGCGCCGGCGACGGTCTGCGGTCATTCGGTTGCTCCCGGACACCGCGGTTTGTCCCGGTGCGCAGTTTTTTCGGGGCGGTACCGTCCGAGGGATCAGGGCGTGTACCTACTCCGCGCCAGGACCCACGCGGCGGGCGGCGGCCGCCCCGGCTTCGGCCGGGAGGCTGTTGCCTGGTCGCCGTCGGTCTCGTCATGGGCGTCCTGATCGCGCTCGGGGTCGTTCTCGTGGTCCGGTGTCGAGGGTAAGCCATGAGCTCAAAGATCCGCGCGCTGCCGGCCTACGTCCCGCCGGCGAAGGCGCCGCTCTGGCGGCAGGCGGCGAACGTTCTCGCCGACCGCATCGTCGCCGATCCCGAGCTCACCCTCATTCAGGTCCGGCTCCTCGTCCTCGTGGAACGCCAGACGGTCGGGTACCGGCGCCCGGCCTGGTACACGTCGGTCGGGGCGCTCGCGGAGCTGATCGGGGCGGATCGAGGCACGGTGGGCGACTCGCTCGATCGACTCCAGGCGCGGGGTTACCTGTGGGTCGCGGGACGGGGGCGGGGACGCCGGCGGATCGGCGTGGGGCTCGTCACCGAGCTTCTCGCTGTGGATAACTCTGTGGATAACTCACTCCCACCCGGAAAAGATGGGGCGTCCACGCCCCATCTCCGCACCCGAGTTGGGGCGCCCACGCCCCATCTCCATCCCGCAAGCCCTTGCGAAACCAGGGACTTGCCGATTCCTAATATAGACAAGAAGAAAGAGATTACAGACAAGAAGATTCCGGAGAAGAGCGCGCGGCGCGCGAGCGCCACCTCGGCCGCCTCGACGGACCGCTCGACTCCGCTCGCCTCACCGGCTTCGCTCCCGGCCATCTCTCCGGAGCGGCCGCGCGCGGCAGCGAGCGGGGAACCCCACGCCCGCCCCGGGGAGCCGCTCGCGCCCTGGACGCGGTTCGTCGACTGGCGGCAGCGGCGGGGCGTCGAGGTGTCGCCGACGTGGGCGGAGTTTCTGGCGTGGCACCAGGGAGGCACGGCGCCGCCGGCGGCGGTCACGACGCCCGCCGAAGCTCAAGCGCCGCTCGGCGCGGAGGCGCTCCTTCGGCGCCCGGGCGGGGAGAGCGTGCGCTGCCGGATCCTAGGGGCTCGGGGAAGCCTCTGGCTCATCGAGGAGCTGAAGCCCGGGGGGAAGGGGAGGGAGCGGTGGGTGAGGGCCGAGCGCGTGATGTGCCGGCATGGGCCTTCGGGAAGTGGAAGAGGGACGGAGCCGCCCGGAGCTTCCGCTTTTGCCTCCTCGATCGAGAGCGGGAAACCGGAAGGGGAGCTTTGAGAGCGAAAGGCGAATCGCGCATGCGCGGAGACGACGGCAAGGGGAACGGCAAGGGGAACGGCAAGAGCAATCGCTCAAAAAAGCCGGCCCGCTCAAAAGCGATCCCGGATCTTCAATCCAAGCTCGCGGCCGCCATCCCGACAATCGAGACGCTCACGACCGAGTTCGCGGCGAGCTGCCGCGCGATGGCGGCGAGGGCCGCCCCGCATGGGTTTGTCGGGCTCGCGTCGCTGCAGGTCGTGCTCGTGAACGCCTGGATCGATCTCATGGAGAACTGCGCGCACGAGCCGCGCGTGGAGCTCGAGCGCACGCTCGCCGTTCGCGCGAAGCACGCGGCCGAGGCGGCCGGGGAGAAGCTCAGTTGATGGAGAGCAATGCAAGCGACACCGCCCGGAGCGATCGGCTCTGGCGAATCTGGTCGGAGTGTCGGGGCGTGAACTTGAGCGCGCCCGAGGTGGAAGCGGCGCGCCAGCGAATCGCGCCGCTCACGATGCAGCTCGTCGGCTGCACCCGTGCGATGCAGATCATCGCCGGTCCCTACGGCCTTTCCGGCTCGGTCGCGCTGAAGGTCGTGCTCTTGCATGCGTGGCTCGACACGATCGGTCGGCTCGTGGGAGATCCGGTGCACGAGCTCGAGGCGACGCTCGCCTATCGGGAGCGGCTGCGGCCGGAAGGCTCCGATCCGGGGGCGAGGAGGGACGGATGATCCGACGCTGGGGGGATGAGCCCGTGCCGGATACGAATGTCGTCGCTCCCGCGATGGAACTGGTCACGCACGGGCCTTCCTGCGGAAAGGAGAACGGAGCGTTAGCGACCGAGCGGGATCCGATCCGCGATATCGGGCGCGTGCTGGCAGTCGTCGTTGCGATCGCGGGGACGA
>MGUL01000150.1:0-2381 GCA_001800005.1 Elusimicrobia bacterium RBG_16_66_12
CGATGGCGCCCACGGTCTCCGCGGACACGTTGTAGCCGGGGATGAGCGGGATCCGCACGGCGATGGGCACGCCGAGGTCAGAGGCGCGACGCAGGTTGCCGAGGATCAGGTCGTTGGGGACGCCGGTGAACCGGGCGTGCCGCTCGGAGTCGATCTCCTTCACATCGTAGAGCAGCAGGTCGGTGAACTCCAGGAGCGCCCGCAGGTGCTCCCACGGCCCGTAGCCGCAGGTGTCGAGCGCGGTGCTGATCCCCTCCTGCCGGCACCGGGCAAGCAGCGCGCGCACGAAGCGCCACTGGGTCAGGGGCTCGCCGCCCGTCACCGTGACCCCGCCTCCGGAGTGGCGATAGAAGGACTGGTTGCGCCGCACCCGGTCGAACACCGCCTCCACCGTCATCCGCTGGCCGATCAGCACCATGCCCTCGCTCGGGCAGGCCGTGAGGCAGTCCAGGCAGAGGTCGCAGCGATCCCGGAGGACGGCGATGCCCCGGGGATCGACGCCGGGCGACGCCACCAGGGCGTCTTGCGGGCAGGCCCGGAGGCAGTCGTCGCAGTCCGGGAGGCAATTGCGCGCCAGGAAGGCCAGCTCCGGCCGGGTGGACTGGGATTCCGGGTTATGGCACCAGAGGCACCGCAGGGGACAGCCCTTCACGAACACGGCCGTGCGGATGCCCGGCCCGTCGTGAACCGCGAACTTCTCGATGTCGAAGATCAGCCCCTCGAGGGGGGGGTCGTCCGCCACCGGGGCCTCCCGGCGCTCACACCTCGTAGTGCGTGGTCCGGGCGATGATCTCGTCCTGAACATCCTTCTCCAGGCCGACGAAGAAGGCGCTCCACCCGGTCACGCGCACGACCAGGGACCGGTACTGCTCGGGATGTTTCTGCGCCTCCCGCAAGAGATCGGCGGAGATGACGTTGAACTGGATCTCCTGCCCCCGGCGGTCGAAGTAGCTCCGCACCACCGCCGCCAGGTTCCCCAGCCCCCTGTCGTCGGCCAGGGCCGAGGGATGAAACCACTGCGTCAGCACGGTGCCGTTGCTGGCGCTCAGGTAGTCGAGCTTGCCGGCCGAGTTCACCACCGCCGCCGCCCCATTCACGTCCCGGCCGGCGGCCGGAGTCACGCCCGTGGCGAAGGGCTCGCCGGCCTTGCGGCCGTCCGGCGTCGCGCCCACCACCTTGCCGAAAGAGATGTGGCTGAGGGCGGGGAAGGCCCCGGCGTGATAGTGGCCGCCGCGGATGTTGCGGTGCCGCGCCACCTCGCCCGTGAAGATCCGCAGCGCCTCCCGCACGAGCAGGTCGGCGTAGTCGTCGTCGTTGCCGTACTTGGGCGCGCGCCGGAGCTGGGCGTGCAGCTTCTCATGCCCGTCGAAGTTCCGCTCCAGCGCCTCGAGCAGGGCGGCCATGGTGAGGGCGCGGTCGTCGAAGACCAGCTTCCGGATGGCCGCCAGGCTGTCCCCGACGTTGGTCTGGCCCGTGGCCTGGGGGGCCAGCAAGTTGTAGCGCGCGCCTCCCACCGTCACGTCCTCGCCCCGCGCCACGCAGTCCTTCATCAGGGCCGACATGAGCGGGATCGGGGCGCGCTCGGCGTGGGCGATCTCGATCGAGTTCTCGACGGCCACGACCAGGCCGACGAAGTGCGCGACCTGCCGGCGATAGGCGTCGAGGAGCTGGTCGAAGGTGGTGAAGGTGCGCGGGTCCCCCGTGGCCGGCCCGATCTGCTTGCCCGTCGCGGGGTCGACGCCGTCGTGCAGCGCCAGGACCAGGCACTTGGGGAGGTTGAACTTGGACGCCGAGCAGTTCCCCCAGGTCTTTCCCGCCAGCGACGGCTCGACGCAGCCGACGATGGCATAGTCGCGGGCGTCCTCCAGGCTCGCTCCCCGGTTGAGCAGCCCCCAGACGTGAGCCTCGTCGTTGAACAGCGCGGGCAGGCCGCTGCCCATCCTGACGACCCGGAGGCCGAGCAGCAGCAGGTCGTTCGGGGTCGTCGGGTGGATGCGCAGGCAGAGCGATGGCTGGTGCAGGCCCACCGTCTGCTGGACCTCCAGGCACAGGTGCGTGAGGTCGTTGGTGGCGTCGAGGCCCTCGGCCGTCACTCCGCCGAGCGTCAGGGCCTGGCGGGAGGTGTAGGGGCCGGTCAGGTCCGTCCGCCGCTTGTCGAAGACCCGGTTGATCTCGTTGAACTTGATCCACAGGGACTCCAGGAGCTCGGCGGCCCCCGCACGGCTGAGCCGCTCCTCCGCGAGGTCGGCGCGGTAGAACGGGAAGAGGTACTGGTCGAAGCGCCCCATGGACACCGACACGCCCACGGACTCCATCAGCACCGCCAGGTGGGTGAGCCAGAGGGACTGCAGCGCCTCGTGGAAGGTCTCGGCCGGGCCGGC
>MGUL01000150.1:2422-4130 GCA_001800005.1 Elusimicrobia bacterium RBG_16_66_12
CGCGCGCTCCGGGGCGCTGTCCTCGGCCAGCCGCCGCGCCGCCGCGGCATGGCGGCGCGCCCAGGTGATCACCGCCCTCGTCACGCGGGCCACGGCCTGCCAGAAGGGGACCTTCCGGATCTGGTCCGGGTCCGTGAGGTCGACATTCGCGATGTGCTCGTCGGCTTCCCAGGCGATCGCCTCCAGGCCACGCCGGAGGACGTCGGGGTAGTCCGGCAGGGTGTGGCCGATGCCGCCGTGCAGGCCGCCGATGCTGGTGAACACCTGCGCGTCCATCGCCTCCTGGGCCCGGGACGGGATGAGCGAGATTCCGAGATCGAAGACCGTCTTGCCCTTCCAGTAGGGGAAGATGCGCTCCCGCGCCTCGCGCTTGTCCTCGTCGGCGATCACGAACTCGGTGTGCGGCAGGCGCGTGTCGAACTGGTCCAGCTCGGTGTCGATGGTGTGGAAGCTGTAATCCGGGTAGAGCTGCGCGCAGCCGGGCACCGGCCCCTCGGCCCCCACGATCAGCTCGTGGGGCCAGACGTGCACCGGCACCCGGGTGAGGACGCGCTCGAGGGCCCCCGCCCGCCTGAGGACCAGGGGCAGGTGCTCGTTGTCGCGATAGAACTCGGTCACCAGCCGCGCCCGATCGATGCGGAGCTGGGGCTTGGTGGCGAGCAGACGCTCCTTCAACAGGGCCAGTCTTTCCTGCTGTACCCGGCCCACGCGGGCCGGCCTGGTCGCGATAGCCATGAGCGATCCCCCTTTTCACGTCTCCTACGGCGCGGCGCCGGCGCTCGACCCGAGGCCCCTAGCCCGACGGCCGCACGCCGAGCAGCAGGTTGGGCAGCCAGAGCACCAGGTCCGGCACGTAGGTGATCAGGAACAGCACGATCAGCAGCGCGGCGAAGAACGGCAGCACCTCCTTGGAGAACTCCCAGAGGGAGCACCCGGCCATCGAGCACATGACGAACAGCACCATGCCCACGGGCGGGGTGATGAGGGCGATCATCAGGTTCAGCACCATCACCACGCCGAAGTGCACGGGGTCCACGCCGATCTTGTCCATGATCGGCATCAGCACCGGGATGAACAGCAACATCAGCGGCATCGGCTCCATCGGGATCCCGAGCACCAGGAGCATGATGTTGACGGCGAGCAAGATCACCCACGGCTGGCTGGAGAAACCGAGCGCCCAGGCCGTGATGGTCTCGTCGATGCGCTCGCGGGTCATCACGTCGCCGAAGATGCTCACCGCGCCGATGAGCAGCATGATCGCGGCGACGAGAATGCTCACCCGCCGGCACAGGGCCCACAGGTCCCGGAGCCTCATCTCCCGGTACACCAGCACCCCGAGCACGAAGGAGTAGAGCACCGCGACCACGGCGGCCTCGGTGGGGGTGAACGCGCCCCCCACGATGCCCCCCACGATGATGAGCGGCATGACCATGGCCGGCGCGGCGGCGAGGAAGGCGCGACCCACCTCGCCCCATGTCGGTGCCGCCTCCCGGGGGTAGCCCCGCCGTCGCGCCACCACGTAATTGGCGCCCATGAGGTACAGCCCCATCAGGATGCCCGGGATTGCCCCGCCGATGAGCAGCCGGCTGGTCGACACCTCGGCGAGGGAGCCGAACACCACCATGGGAATGGAGGGCGGGAGGATGGGCCCGATGGTGGCGGCGGCGGCGACGATGGCGGCGGCGAAGGCGGGCGAGTAGCCGCGCTT
>MGUL01000150.1:4162-7614 GCA_001800005.1 Elusimicrobia bacterium RBG_16_66_12
GGTGCCGGAGGCGTCGGCGACGGCCGACCCGGAGACGCCGGCCATGATCATGTTGGACACGACCACCACGTGGCCCAGGCCGCCGGTGAAGCGGCCGACCAGGGCGGTGGCGAACCGGATCAGCCGCTCGGTGATGCCGCTCGTGTTCATCAGCTCGCCGGCAAGGATGAAGAAGGGGATGGCCAGCAGCGGGAAGCTCTGGACGGCGTTGGCGATCTTCTGGGGGAGCACGATCAGGTTGATGCCGCTCAGCCAGTAGTAGGCGGTGCCGGAGAGCACCATGGTGAAGGCCACGGGCATGGCCGTGGCCATCAGGACGAACAGCAGGACCATGATCCCGATGGCCACGCGTCAGCGCCTCCCGGCGGCCACGACGGCCCGGGCGAGGCCGAGCGTCTGGCGGGCCAGGTGCACCATCATCAGCAGGCTCCCCAGCGGCAGGGCCAGGTACACGTGGCCCATGTTGATCGACAGAGCCGGCGAGACGGCCACCCACATCTTCTGGACGATCTGCACGCTCAGCGAAAAGAACAGGGCCAGGAACGCGAGAAGGACGAGGTTGACGAGGACCGCCATCACGAGCCGGGCCCGCTCGGGCAGGAAGAGGACGGCGAAGTCGACCAGGACGTGGCCCTTGTGCTTGGTCGCGAGGGCGGAGCCCACGAAGGTCAGCCACAGCACGGTGAACCGCGACAGCTCCTCGGGCCAGGACAGCGGCGCGTCCAGGACGTAGCGGAAGAACACGGCGGAGGAGACCGAGCCCACGAGCACCACCAGGAGGGCCGCGCAGAGGATCTCCTCGACGTTGGCGGCGAGCCACCCCGCGCCCCTCCAGAGCGGCAGCGCGCCGGCCCTGGCGGCGCGCTCCGGGGTGGCCTCGCCGGGGACGGCACCCGCTTCTACGCTCCCCATGGCTGCCCTCCGCCGTCGCCTGACCGCGGCATCGGCGCGCCTACTTGAGGTCGAGGATGCGCTGGATCAGGTCCCGTCCGGCTGCGCCGGTCCTGTCCTCGTAGGTCTTCCAGGTCGGCTTGACGGCCGCCTGGACCTCGTTCCGGTCGAGCTCGGTGACCTGCATGCCGGCGCGCCTGAGCTTGGCCAGATAGTCGGCGTTGTCCTTCTTGACCTCGTTCCAGCCGAAGTCGCAGGCCTCCCGCCCGGCCTCCAGGACGATCTTCTGGAGATCGGCGTCCAGGCCCTGGAAGAACTTCTCGTTCATGAGGAAGTTGTAGACGTCCCACATGTGAGCGGTGAGCGCCAGGTGCTTCTGTACCTCGTACAGCTTGGCGCTGTAGATGTTCATGAAGGGGTTCTCCTGCCCGTCGACCACCCCCTGCTGGAGGGCCCCGAAAACCTCAGCCCAGTCGACGGGCACCGGGCTGCCGCCCATGGCCCTGACCGTGTCGGCGAACACCTTGCTGTTGGGCACCCGGATCTTCAGCCCCTTCATGTCGGCCAGCGTCTTGACCTGGCGCTTGTTGTTGGTGACGTGCCGGAACTCGTTGCTGACCCAGCCGAGCGGTCGCACGCCGAGCGGCAGCAGGTTTTTCTCGTACACGTCCTTGCCGACGAAGCCGTACATGGCCTTGTAGGCGTGGTCATTGTCGCGGAACAGGCCCGGCAGGTTCACCACGCCGGTCATGGGCGCGATGCCCTCGATCCAGGCGTTCCCGGAGGGGGTGAACTCGATGGTGCCGAGCCGGACGCCCTCCGCCATCTCGACAGCGCCGCCGAGCTGCGAGCCGGGGAAGATGCCCACGTCCAGCCGGCCCCGGGACCGCTCCGTCACGAGCTCGGCGAACTTGAGCGTCATCCGGTGCAGCGGATGGGTCACCGCCATGCCGTGGCCGAGGCGGGCCTTGGTGGCCTTGACGGCCGCATGCGCGACCGGCCGGCCCGAGAGACCCCCGAGCCCGAGCAGGCCAAGGGTGCCGACCGTCTGCTTCAACACGGTGCGGCGGCTGACGCGGCGATCGAAGGGCCCGGCGGCATTCGGGGAGAGTTCGTTGCTCATGTCACACTCCTTCGTCCGTGAGGGGTTGCTGCCCTGGAAACCGCGACCGCGCACCTGCGCCGCCATCGACTGCCCGGGTGCTGGAACCGAATAACCTTGCCCGCCGGAGGCTGGCCAAAGCGCCACACGGCGGTCCCGGCGATCACACGGGCGATCACGAGCGGGAACCGCGCGAGAAGGGGTGGACACTCGAGCGGCGCGAAGCTGCCTCCTGCTCATAGGTCGTGCGCGCTACGCGCCGGGCCAATCTTTGCGCCGGATGGAGGACAGAGCAAGATGCAGAAGAACTAATTATGTGAGCCACCCACTCTAGCGTCACGAGTCGGAGCGCCACACCGCCGCCACCTCGGGACGCCCGTCAACGTGGCTCTTGTGGCGGGGCCTCGGCGCTGGGCTCGGAGACCACCGGTGGCAACTCGGCCTCGGACATCGGGGCCGCCACGAGGACGATGTCGTCGAGATCCACGCTGGCAGAGCTGGCGATGAACACCTGGGTGACCCGGTCGATGCCGAGGATCGGCAGCGTGAAGAACGGCAGCCCCGGATCGTTGCCGAGGGCGAGGCCGACGGGGGAAGCCGTGAATTGCGTGCGGACCGAGAGGCGCGGGTCGAAGGTGGCGCTGACCAGCACGCTCACGCTGAAGTTGGAGAACCCGTCGATGCTGAACGGGCGGTTCCGCAGCTCGCGATTCCGCGTCACGCGGTAGCGCAGGCTCTTCAGACGGAAGGGCCTCCCGTCGAGGGCGCGGATGTGGATCCCGTGCAGCTCGTCCCGATAGCCCCAGTGCTGCGCCTCGAAGCCGGTGGCCAGTTCCGGCGGGTGAAAGTGCGCGCGGACGAAGCGCCCCTGGGGCGTGCCGGTCTTGATGGCCCAGAAGGCCTCCACGACGAAGCCTCCCTCCAGGAAGCTCGGATTCACCCGGCCGTGGCCGGGCGCGAAGGCCAGCGCCGCCCCCGGCGCGAGCGTGACCTCATCACGGTAATCCTCGCTGCCGGGATCGGTCGAGGGCCGGTCCCCCGTGCCGGGGATGCGAGACGGGACACGCACCTCGACCCGGTCGAAGGTGATGACGTGCTCGACCGTCTCGGCGGCCGTGGCCGGCGCGCTCCACAGCCCCAGGCCCACGAGGAGGGCAAGCGCCAGGGTTCGCATCGCTTTCATGGGTGAGACTGCGAGTCTCAACGCCCTTCTGGCCATTGCCAGCACCGCAGGCGCCAGCCAGGACCCTCCACCGCGAGGGCGGCGGCGTAGCCGGGACCCGCGTCGAGCTCACGGAGCGCCCAGCGCGCCGCCTCGGCGGGATCGTCGTGCGTGGCCAGGAGCGCCGCCGGTTGCCCCGGGGCCAGCGATACCTGGAAGCCGTCCAGCGGCAGCCACAGTCCATCCCCCCGCGCCTTGATATAGGCCTCCTTGCGGGTCCAGCAGTCGAAGAACGCG
>MGUL01000150.1:7673-8563 GCA_001800005.1 Elusimicrobia bacterium RBG_16_66_12
TCTCGGCCACCGACTCGGTGGCGATCTCTGGCCGGAGCCGCTCGAGGTCCACGCCGATCTCCCGCCCGAGGGCGAGCGCATAGAGGGCCAGCCCATCGGAGTGGGCGAGGTTGAAGCGGAGCCCTGCCACCGCGTGACCCGGAGCCAGAGCGGGCTTGCCGCGCGGTCCGTAGCAGAGCCCGACCCGATCGGGCGGCACTGCCAGGTAGCGGGCGAGGATCGCTCTCAGCACGGCCCGGCCGACGGCGAAACGGCCGCGGTCGCGCTCGAAGAAGAACCGCCTGGCCCGCGCCTGCTCATCGGGCGCGAGAGCCCCCTCGGCATCCTGGATGTCTGCCGGATCCCGGTCCAGCGCCGCCCGCCAGACGTGGACCTCGCCTGACGTCAGCCCGAGCCTCTGGCCCGGCGCTCGCCAGACTGATGCGGGCGGCTGCATTGCGGCCACCGGGCGCGGCGCGCCGCTCAACGCGACTGCGTCCCACGCAGGCACGCGCGCAGGCGCTCCCCGACGGCCTCGGCGTGCCGCGTGATCGAGGTGAGGTGGTCGCCCGGCACGAGGTGAACCTCCACCTCATCGGCCAGAGAGGCCCACCCGAGATCCGGCCTGGCCGAGTGCGTCTCGGCGGCCCTGATCACCGCGATCCGCCCCGGATACCGTCGCGGCAGGTAGCGCTCGATGGCGTGACGGTAGGCGGCCGTGAGCGGGGACCTCTCGTCCAGAACCGTCGGCGGTTGCGCTTCCCGGGCGGCGCCAGGCCCTTCGCGCCTCCCGACCTTCCTGACAATCATGCTCGTCACCTCGCCGGCTCCGCCCCGCCTGAGCTCGCGCGCCCTGCGGCGGTAGTACGCCAGACGGGTCCCCAGGGTCAGGATCCGGCGTTTCAGACGCA
>MGUL01000150.1:8653-8910 GCA_001800005.1 Elusimicrobia bacterium RBG_16_66_12
GGTGCCGTCGCGTCGAGCAGGATGACCCGGCCGACCTCCTCGCCCATGTCCAGGAGCTGGCGCGCCACCTCGAGCGCGACGAGCCCACCGTTGCAGTACCCTCCGAGCAGGTACGGGCCTTTCGGCCGAACGGACCGGAGCGTCGTCACGTGGTCCGCGGCCATGGCCTCGATCGAGGGCGGGACCGGCCCCCCGTCGAGTCCGTGCGGGTGGAGCACCCAGAACGGCTGCTCCGGCTCCATCTGTCGAGCCAGATT
>MGUL01000151.1:0-641 GCA_001800005.1 Elusimicrobia bacterium RBG_16_66_12
CAAGGTTTTTATGTTAATATGGGGGAAATATTTTCAGGTAGACCGAGGGGTCGCTATCTGCGAGGCTCCAGGAGGCCCGTAGAGGCCCCTCCAGCGGGGCGGCCGCTGTCCCAGACCGGCCGGGGGGCGTTCAGCGGGCGCCAGCGGGCTGTGCTGGGCCCTGCGGTGGGGATCCCGGCAGGGCCTGGCCCTCCGGCAGGGGTGGCGGCGTGGGCGATGCGCGGCCGGGGGTGAGGAGCTTCCGCATGGCCATGCTCACTCCCTCGAGGGCCCGACGGTGATCAGCTGCTCCCGTCACTCAGCGCTCCTCAAAGCCCTTGGATACGGCCACGGCGCACAGCCATAGACCGCCGGCACACGCAAGAAGGAGGCCCGCAAGGACGGCCGGGAGAGACCAAGGGCCGTACCACGCAAAACCTCCCGCTGCCATGGCGACCCCCAGGACGATAGCCGCAACAGCCACGATGTTCATTGGGGGACCCTCCTCACTCTTCGGTTGTCTCCGCCGGCGCGATGAGGTCGCGGATCCAGCCGGCGTTGCGTTCACTGTACCCCAGAATGAGCAATTCGGCAAGGAGCGAGGCCTTGTCCAGCGTCTCCGCATTGTAGAGCTCCTTCAGTTGGGCGACGGACAGCTTACG
>MGUL01000151.1:707-4894 GCA_001800005.1 Elusimicrobia bacterium RBG_16_66_12
CGTAGCCGGCGGCCGTGAGCCGCTCCACGAGCTCAGCGTCTGTCAACAGGCCGGCTCGGAAGCCGGCGGCGAGCTGGGCGCCGGAGAGCTGGCGCTCCTTGGCGGCCGGCTCGGGGGTCGCCATATCGACGAGGAGAGCGGCGTCCTCCTGGGTGTAGCCCAGGGCGAGGAGCTGGTCCAGAAGCTGGGCGTCGCTGATGAGGCCGCCCTTGTAGGCCCGCTGGAGCTGACTGGCGGACAGCCGCCGCTCTTGGCTCGCCGGCTCCTTGTCGGTGATGTCCACCAGGAACTTGGCGTCCTTGTCGTTGTAGCCCATAGCCACCAGCTCATCCAGGAGCTCGGTATCAGACATGAGGCCGTCGCGGAAGCCCGTCTGAAGCTGGGCGAGGGTGAGCCGGCGATCCTTGGTGTCCCGGCTCAGGTCCCAGCGCTGGAGGAGGAGGTCGCGGCGCTCGGTGAGGACGCCCAGGGTGTCGAGCTGACGCGAGGCCTCCGAGCGGTCGATAGAGTTGGCGAGGTAGAGCTCCTTGATGACGGTCTCCTGGAGGCCGGTGAGCTCGCGCTGCTGGGCCAGGTCCTCCAGTTGGAGCAGCAGGTCGGCCTCCCAGGGGAGATAGCCCAGGGCTTCGAGCTCGGCCTGGGCCCGCTCGCGGGTCCAGAGCTTCTCGCTGTAGGCGTCGCGGATGACGGGCACGGTGAGGTCGCGGATGGGGACGCCGGCGTCGGTTGTGGGGTTGAGGGCCATCTGGGCGTCGTCGAGGGTGAGGTAGAAGTCGGCGACGTCCTCGGTGTAGCCGGCGTCGACGATGCGGTCCAGGGCATCGTCGCGGGTGATGACGCCGCGGCGGTAGGCGGTGCGGAAGGTGGAGGCGGCGAGGTCGGCCATGTCGTCGAGCTGGGAGGCGTCGTCGGGGTTGGCGTACTGTTTGGTGAACTCGGTGAGCCAGGCGGCCTTCTCCTCGTTGTAGCCCAGATCCATGTACCCCTGTTTGACCTGAGCCTCGGTGATGATCTTCAGCTTATACAGCCGCCGGAGGTCGACGCGGGTGATGGGGTTGTAGGCGATATTGATGAGCGGCTGGCGCCAGACGGGGGCGTAGTCCAGGGCCTTGATGAGGCCCTCGAGCTGGGGCATGTCAATCTCGCCGCGGTGGAGCATCTCCATTCCCTGGGAGACGCTGGGGAGGTCCCAGTGGGCAGCCCAGTAGTTGCCGGCCCACTCCTGGGAGTAACCGAGCTGGCGGGCCCAGGGGGTGAAGGCGTCGGGGTACTCGGCGTCAAGGGTGAGCTGCTGGCGGAGCTGGGGGTTGAACACCTCCCGGACGGCCATACGGATAAGGTCGGTGGGAGAGGGTAGAAGGTTGCGGAGGTCGAGGAGGGCCTGTTTGGCAGGGCCGGAGTAGCCGGCGCGGGCGAGGTGGTCAGCGGCAGTGGCCTCGTCGATGAAACCACGGTTGAGGGCCTGCTGGACCACGCCGACGGTGAGCAGGGCAGCGCCGACGCGGGCCATGGCGTCCTGCTGGTAGGGCAAAGCCATAGGGGTGACGAAGGTCTCGAAGGCCGTACTGACCATGAGGCTTACGACCTGGACCAGGATCATTAGGCCGGCAATGCCGATGATGGCAACAGGACCCGGGTCCATAGCATCCTCTATCAGCTCGCCGAAGCTGGAGTACTGGCCGCGGAAAAGCTTGCCGGGAATGGCGAGCTTTGTCTCGACGTCCTTGGCCCAGGGCTCGGCGATGTGCTCCCAAGGCCAGCGGACGGCGTCGCCGAGCTTGTCGGCAACGGCGCCCAGGGCCTCCACGAGAGCGTCCCGCAGGGCGTCGCCGGCGTCGCGGAAGGCGTCGCCGATGTCGCCCATGCCCCCCATGATGGGCGGGAGCATGGTGTTGACGGTCCAGCTCGCGGCCCCGGCGATGCGCTCGCTCGTCCAGGTGGCCATCTTCCAGGCCTCGTCAGACACCCAATGCCCGACATCCCAGGCCCGCTCGGCTACCCAAAGGGCGGCGTCCCAGGCGCGGTCCTTGACCCAGGTGGCGGCCTCCCAGGTGCGGTCCCTGAGCCAGTTAGCGGTGTTGATGAGCCCCTGGCCGACGAAGTTGGCGGCGTTGTCGACCTGGCCCTTGACCCAGTTGACGGCGTCCCAGACCCGGTCCTTGACCCAGTTGGCGGCGTCCCAGGGGTAGGAGCGGACGTCGGCCCAGATGTTAGATAACCCTGTGCCCAACCACTCGGAGAACCTGGACAGCCAGTCGTAGACGAAGCGGACGGCGCCGCCCACCCACTCCCAGACGCCCTGGACCACGTCGGCGAGCATACGCCCTACGGCCTCCAGGAGGCCGTAGCCGGCGCCGAGGATGTCTTGCAGCCGGTCCCAGGCCCACTCCCAGGGGGTGCCGGGAGAGGCGCCGGCGATGGGAGGGAGGACGAGGAGGTTGGAGGTTGGAGGTTGGAGGTTGGAAGAAGGGTCGAGGGAGCCGCCGAGCAGCGCCCCTACGAAGGGGTCGAAGGGGTCAAGGAAGAGGAGGCGAAGGATCTCCTCATCGGTCACGGGACCTCGAGTGTTGGGGGGGCACTGGCGGCGACCTTGTCCATGTCCTCGCGGATGGCCTTCAGCTCGGCGTCCGCGGCGGCCTGGTCCTTGGGGTAGAAGCGGAGGCGGACGTTGGCGACCCGCTCGGCGCCGGTGGCCTCGCGGTAGGCGCTGAAGGGGAGAACGACGGACCGGGGCGGGATCGCTGGGGTGGAGTAGGTGACAGCGACCCGCTCGGCGCCGGCGGCCTCGCCGAGAAGACCAGCGGCGAGCTCACGGCTCCAGAGGGTGACCTGGGACATGGCGGCTCACTCGTGGAAGACCACGGACGGGACGGCTGCCGGTGAGGGAGCGATCTCCTTCATCGCGTCCTCCACCAGGCTGTCGACGGTCTGCCGAAGGAGCTGGCAGGCCTGACAGCCGCAATTCGAGCGGACCGCGGCCATGGTGGCGGCGTAGCCGAGCTTGCTCTGGCGGGCCCGAGTCTCGAGCTCCGCCGGGGAGACGCCGAGCTGGCTACTGAGGGCTCGGAGAAGCTGGTCCGTTTGGGCTTGGTTCACCATTGGGGACACTCCTTAAGCGATTCTGAACACCGTTCTGAATGGCGACGCCGGCGCGGAAGGTCCAGCCCAGGCCGAGGGCGAAGCCTTGGGCGACGATCTGGGGGCAGTCTGTCCCGGAGAGGGGGTAGATGACGACAGCGAGGACAAGGATGAGGGTGACGACACCGGCGATCAGGTCCACGAACGGGGGGACTTTCATGGGGCGAGCATAGGGCCAGGGGCGGGAGGGTGTCAAGCCTCAGTGGTAGCCGGGGGGCGGCTCGACGGGGGCGACGTCTAGAGAGGCGAGGCGCATGGCGGCGCTGGGAGGGACCAGGGGGAGGGTGAGGAAACCGGCGGGCAGCGGCGGCCAGATGGGGGGCTCGATGTAGGGCCCCGGCGGCTGGGCGCCCAGGGCCTCGTCGACGGCGGCGGTGGCCTGGTCGATGTAGGCCCGGTAGGAGCCGTTGTTGTAGACGGACCAGGCGGAAAGGCCCTGGCCGGAGAGGATCTCGGCGGCCATGACGGTGGCGAATCCGGGGTCGATGAGGTGGTCGCGCCAGACACAGGGGAGGTCCGACCACGTCACCTCTTGGAGGCGGGCGTGGTGAGAGGGCATGTGGACCTGGTAGAGGCCCCAGGAGTAGACGCCGTCACAGGCGTAGGCTCGCCACTCGGGCCGGTCGCCGGGGCCGCCGACGACGTCGACGGTGGACGGGCGGCCGTTTATCCAGCCGGACTCGGCGCCGGCGATGGCGACCATGGTGATGGCGGTGTCGCGGGGCCACTGGAGGACGGCCTGGGCAGCGCAGTCAGCGAGGGACACCCCTCACCCCTCCAAGGGCGCACGGCTGTGCGCCCCTACGTCTTCGACCTCAACGTCGGGGTCGTCCAGGAGCTCTTCGTCGGGCTGGAGGAAGTGGCGGGCGCGGAAGGTGTAGGGGCGGGGGGCCTGACGGCCGTCACAGGTGATGGTGGTGGAGCCGTCGGGGTTGGCGATGAGGTTGGCGTAGTTGAAGCGGCCCTGTTTGTAGAGATGGGAGGCTTTGAGCTTCTTGGGCATGGGGACCTCCTAGACAGGGATTTCATAGGCAGCGAGGGTGTAGGGG
>MGUL01000151.1:4980-5821 GCA_001800005.1 Elusimicrobia bacterium RBG_16_66_12
AGGGCAGCACATACGCATCGTAGGCGGGGCAGTAGGTAATGCTGAGGTTGGTCGTTGGGGACTCGTAGAACAGGATGAACCGCCCTTGACGGTCGGAAGAGATGATGAGCCGCACAACGTATAGCGTCTTGCCGGCGGGGACGGAGTAGAGGGTGTAGGTGGGGGCGGCGCCGGCCGCGATATAGGGGTTGCTGCTCCAGAGCTTCTCCTGGCCCTGGTGGGCGACCCACTGCTCGATGGGCCACAATTCGCCGTCTTGCAAGCACCAAATCATCGGAAACGTGAAATCCGGGTAGCCGTGGGGGTTGCCGGGGTGGTGGGTCAGGGGTCGAGGGTCAAGGGTCATGGGGTGGACCTCCCGAGGAGGAAGCCGGCGAGGCGGCGGAGGATGGTGGGGATGCCGCGCCCCTCTTCGGCGGCCTGGAGGGTGATGGTGGAGAAGCGGAAGGTGAGGGTGTGGTTGTAGGTGTCGTCGATGTTCCAGACGCGGAGGGTGAGGCTCAGCGGCTCGTCGGTGAGCTCGTAGTCTTCGGGCCACTCGATGACAGCGCCGTCGCCCTTGAAATAGGCGCCGGGGGTGGTGGGCCAGAGCTGGTGACCGCCCCGCCAGACCTGGGCCCGGGCGAGGCCCATGCAGCCCTGCGGTATCTGGACGCCGACCTGGGTGATGACGCCCTTGTTGAGGCGGGCGGCCACCTCCACCGGGGCGCTGGCCGCGGTGTTGGCGGGGGCGGTAGCGTCGATCTCGTAGAGCATGGGACCCTTCGACAGGCTCAGGGTGACAGTATAGCAGTCTCAGGCCGGCGGCTGGGCACCGAGCAGGGCGCGGGCGGCGTCGATG
>MGUL01000152.1:0-11158 GCA_001800005.1 Elusimicrobia bacterium RBG_16_66_12
AGACTGATGCTGCCAAGAACCCTTCCCGCCGCACTCGCCGCGGCCCTGCTCGCCTGGGGCGCGCCCGCGCGCGCCGCCGACCGCGCCGGGGCCCGGCGCCAGTTCGACCAGGCGCGCGCCCTCTATCTGCAAGGAGAGTTCAAGGAATCCCTGCGGACCGTCAACGACGCCCTCGGCGCGGACGCGCGCCTCGGCCCCGCCTACGAACTGCGCGCCCGGCTCTGGCATGTCTTCGGGGACACGACCCGTCAGAAGCAGGACGCGCAGCGCGCCCTCTCTCTGCTCGGGAGGAACTCGCTCGACGCCGAAGAACTCGAGGCCCAGGGCGGCGCCCAACTCCTGCTGAAGCAGATCGATGAGGCTCAGGCGACCCTTGATTCGGCGGTACAGACCTCCAAGAGGTCTGCGAGCGCGCTGGCGGCGCGCGCGCGCGTCTGGCGCGAGTTGGGCGAGAACGAGAACGCCGTCGCCGAGCTCGACGACGCCATCAAGGCCGGCCCTCAGACGGCCCTCTGGTTCTACGCGCGCGCACGCGCCCACTACGAGATGTCGAACGACGCAAAGGCCGTCGCGGACCTGACCAAAGCCCTGCGCCTCAATAAATCCTTCCCCATCGCCTACGGACTGCTCGGAGCGGCCCTGGCCCGGCAGGGGGACTTCCCGCGCGGACAGAAAGCCTACGACCGAGCCCTCGCCCTCGACCCCGAATACTCCTTCGCCCATCTCGGCAAGGCCGCGATCCATCTGCGGCTCGGCGCGGAGGCCGCCGCGCTCCAGGAATTCGAGCAGGCGATCCGCTCCGATCCGCAGGACTGCGCGCCCTACTTCAACCGCGGCGAGATGCATTGGCGCGCCGGGCGGCAGGAGCAGGCCCTGTCTGATTTCCGCGGTGCCCTCGACTCGCCGAAGCTCGTCGGCCGCGTGGCGCAGAAGATCGGCGACCGCTACATGTCGCTCCAGCTCTGGACCGACGCGATCGACGCCTACGCCAAGGCCCGGGACCTGGGTCGGCGCGAGGCCCTCCTGAGATCCGCCCAGGCCTGGGAAGCCCTCAAGGAACCGAGGAAGGCGCTCGCGAACCTGGACGAGGCCGTCCAGCTCGATCCGCGGTCGGCGCAGTTCCTCGCCGCGCGCGGCAGCCTGGAAGCGCGCATGGGCAAGGACAAGAACGCGCTGGACGACCTGACCCGCGCCGTCCGTCTGGCGCCCGAGGACGCCGACATCCTCGTGGCGCGCGCTGGCTACCTCGCTTCCCGGGAGCAGCCCCAACTGGCGCTCGAGGACTACGACCGCGCCATCGCCTCCGACCCCGGCTGCGCCGCCGCCTACAGCGGACGCGGCGCCCTGCGCGCGAACGCGTTCAACGAGATCGACAAGGCCCTTCTTGATGTGATCAAGGCCGTGGAACTCGAGCCCGACTCAGCGGTCTCCCACTTCAACCTCGGCGCGCTGCGCATGAAGGCGGGCCTCTACCTCCAGGCCATCGAGTCGTTCGACACGGCCCTCGCACTCAAGGGACCCGCCGCGCGCATCCTCGAGCGCCGCGCAGAGGCGAGATCCCTGATCGGCGATCATGTCGGAGCCCGCCGGGACATCGAGCTGGCCCTGGAGAAGGACTCCGAAAGCGCGTCGGCTTATTCCACCTTGGGCGCCATCCGTCTGCACGCGCGCGAATACGAGCAGTCGGTGCGGGACTTCAGCCAGGCCCTGCGGTTCGATGACGGCATTCCCGCCGCCTACGCGCGCCGCGGGCGGGCCTATGGCGCCCTCGGGCTGCTCAAGGCCGCGCTCTCCGACCTGCGCCGCGCCGCGGAGCTCGATCCGCGTTCGAAGGAGACGTGGACGGACCTCTGCCAGACGCGCCGGCTGATGAAAGACCCGAAGGGGGCGCTGCGCGACTGCGATCAGGCGATCGCTCTGGATTCCCAGCACGGCCCCGCGTACTTCCAGCGCGCGCTGGCCCGGCTCGCCCTCAAGCAGCATGCGCGCGTCGTCGAGGACATCGACACGGCCTGGCAGCTCGGCGCGCGCCGCGCCGAGGGTCTTCTCGCCAAAGCCGTCTCGCATGCGGCCTCGCGCCAGTACAAGGAGGCTCACCGCGCCTATCTCCAGGCCGTCGCCTTGGATCCCTACGTGCGCAGCCCCCACGTCGGCTTCGCCTCCGGGCACCCCGAGGGCGACGACTTCCTCTCCGCCATCGTCGACCTCGACGCGAGCATGCGGGCGGACCAGCGCGACCCGTACGTCTTCGTCCTGCGAGCCGACTCCCTGCACAACGCGGAGCAGTTCGACAAGGCCGTCCTCGAGTACACGAAGGCGATGGAGCTCGACGGCACTCTCGCCGACGCGTACACGGGACGGGGCGCCGCGCTCAACGCGCAGGACGCCCTCGAAGCCGCGCAGCAGGACTTCATGCGCGCCATCGAGCTCGCGCCCGACGACGCCTCGGCCCGGATCCGCCTCGCCGTGACCCTGACGATGCGCCGCAACTACAAGGCCGCGCTCGGCGAGCTCGGCAAGGCCCTCAAGATCGAACCGCGCAGCGCCGAAGCCCACCTTCGGGCCGGCAACGTCCACTACTTCCTGAAGGACTACGCGAAGGCCCTGGAAAACTACACCCGGGCGGTCAAGGACGACCCCCTCGATTCCAACGCCCTCAACGGACTCGGACTCGGCTGCTTCGCCCTCAAGCGCAGCGACGACGCGCTGGAGAGCTTCAGCCGCGCGATCGCCCTGAATCCCTGGTCCGACCGCTACTACCGCAACCGCGCCTCGGTCTGGACCAGCCTGCAGAAATACGGCAACGCCGCCGGCGACTTCCGCACGGCCAGCATGGTCAACACGGACGCCTCCCTGGTCGAGGAATACCGCAGGCTCATCGAAGAAGCCGAGTCGCGCTCCGCGCGCGGCAAGTCCTCCTAACCGGGGTTTGCTATAATCACGCCCCGTGCCCGAATACGACATCCCCGAGCTGCTCGCCGCGGCCAAGCGCCCCATCTTCTCTTTCGAGTTCTTCCTTCCCAAGGCCCCCGAGGACCTGGACGCATTCGTCGCCTTCGTCCGCGGGATCGTGGGGCTGTCTCCCGACTACCTGACCCTCACCTACGGGGCGGGCGGCTCGGCCCGGGAGCGGACCATCGAGACCGCCGGACGCCTCCAGCGTGAGACGGGCCTGCCGACGGCCGCGCATCTGACCTGCATCGCGCACACGCGCGCGGAGATCTCCGCCATCCTCGACAGGCTGAGGGCCCTCGGCATCCGGAACATCGTCGCACTGCGCGGCGACGAGCCCAAGGACGGGACGGCCCTCCCGCCGGGGCGGCGCGACTTCGCCCACGCCTCGGACCTGGTCCGCGTCATCCGCGAGGGGGGGGGATTTCGGACCGCCGTGGCGGCGTACCCCGAGAAGCATCCCGAATCGCCCTCACCCGAGGAAGATCTGCGCCGCTTCGCCGAGAAGATCGCGGCCGGCGGCGATTGGGCCGTCACGCAGCTCTTCTTCGACGCGCGCGACTACTTCTCCTTCGTGCGCCGAGCGCGCGAGGCCGGGGTCGCGGTCCCGATCATCCCGGGAATCATGCCCGTCACGGGGTACCCGCAGCTCAAGCGCTTCGTCGCCCTCTGCGGCACCCGCATCCCGCCGGAGCTCGACGAGCGCCTGGCGTCCATCCAGCACGACCCGCAGGCCGTGGTCGCGCACGGCATCGACTGGGCGGTGCGCCAATGCCGGGCCCTCCTCGACGGCGGCGCGCCCGGCATCCACTTCTACACGCTGAACCGATCCCACTCGACGGCCGAAATACTCTCCCGGTTGCGCCGCGCATGAAGGCCGCGGCCGCCGCCGCGACGCTCCTCCTCTTGGCCCCGGCCCCCGCCCGCGCCATCATCTCTCCTCCGGAGGCCTCCAGCGCCGCCGCCGTCGCCGGCATCCAGATCGAACGGACCAACGTCTTCGACCCGGCGGTGACGGGCGAGAACTGGTGGCCGTTCCGGGCCGCGAACAAGCTGCACATCCTCACGCGCGAGGCGATCATCCAGCGCGAGCTCCTCTTCTCCCCGGGAGAGCCGTGGGACCAGCTCAAGGTCATCGAATCCGAGCGCAACCTGCGCGCCAACGGCTCCTTCCGCCGCGCGGAGATCCTGCACGTCCCGCGTCCCGACGGCAGCGCCGACGCGGTGGTCGTCACGCAGGACGCCTGGACCACCAACCCCAAATTCAACATCGGCACCGAGGGCGGCAAGAACTTCCTCTCCTACGGCATCGAAGAGGGGAATCTTCTCGGATACGGGAAGGCCGTCTCCCTCGAGCATTCGCAGGACGGCGCGACGATCTCGAACTCCTACGGCTACGCGGACCCTCGCTTCCTGGGCTCGCGCCTGGGCCTGAAAGGATCCTACGCGCGCAACCAGAACGGAGACCAGATCAGCGCCGACCTGGCCCGCCCCTTCTACTCCCTCGACGCGGGCCACGCCCTCGGGATGGGCTGGACCCGGACGCTGGGAGACGAGTCGCTGGTGCGCGACGGCGACGACTACAGCAAGTACCGCAGGCGCGTGCGCGTGGCCGACGCCGCCTACGGGATGCGGCTGACCGGCGACCGGGATTTCGTGCAGCGCGCGGAGGCCGGCTGGTACAGCGAGAAGTTCCACTTCGATCCGACGCCCGACACGACCGCGGGGACGCTGCCCCAGGGCCGGGAACTCTCCGGACCGACGGCGGGCTATTCCTGGGTCCAGCCGCGGTACATCAAGGAGACCTATATCGACCGCATCGAGCGCGTGGAGGACTTCAACCTCGGCAACGAGCTGAAGGCCCGCGGAGGCTTCATGGCCGCGGCCGCCGGCTCCGACCGGGACCGGTGGATGTTCAACGTCTCGGACCAGCAAGGCCTCAGCCTCGGCCCCGGGCGGTTCCTGCTGGCGAGGGTCGGCGCCAGCAGCCGGCTGGCCGCCGGGCGCTGGGAGAACGGACTCGTCACCGGAGGCGTCAACCTCTTCTGGAAGCATCAGACGCGCGAACGCACCAGCGAGCGGACCCTCGTGCTGCACGCGGAGGGCTCCTCCGGCCGGTTCCTGGACCCCCAGAACCAATTGTCGCTGGGCGGCAACAGCGGCCTGCGCGGATACAAGAACGACAGCTTCGTCGGCGGAAAATCCATCCTGTTCAACCTCGAGGACCGGTTCTTCTTCGACCGGGAATGGTTCCACCTCGTGCGTTTCGGCGGAGTCCTCTTCGTGGACTCGGGCGTCGCGGTCCCCGAGGGCAGCGGCTTCTCCTTCTCACGCTTCAAGACGGACCTGGGCGCGGGCCTGAGGCTCGCGGGGACCCGTTCCCGCTCCGGCGGCGTGGCGCGCATCGACGTCGCCTACGCGCTCAACGGCGGGCCCGGAGGCTCGCGGATCGTCGTCTCCGTGAAAGGGGGCCAGGCCTTCGACCTCTTCAGCAGTTCCACGAGGAGAGTGACGACGAGTCCCGCCTCCCGCCTGTAAACGGATTTGCTAGGATGGCGCACACCGATTATATGAGGACTGCGATCCTGCTTGCGCTCGCCGCCGCGGCCCTGTCCGCATGCTCGATCGACCGGGTGGCCCTGCGCTCGATGGCCGGCACGCTGGAGCGCGGGCGCGGCGCCGCTCTCGACGAGCCGGACTGGCAGACCGGACGGGAGGCGATGGCCTCCCAGCTCAAGCTCCTCGAGACTTTGCTCGCCGGCGACCCCGAGAACCGCTCTCTGCTGCGCATGGCCGCGGAAGGCTTCGGCGGCTCCTCCTTCCTTTTCCTCGAGGATGCCGAACCGGAGCGCGCCAAGGGCTTCTACCTTCGAGGACGCGACCGCGCCCTGGAGGCGCTCGCCCTGAAGCGGCGGTTCCGGGACCTTGCCATGAAGACGGTCGACGACTTCGAGGCCGCCCTCAAGGCCGCGACGAAGGACGACGTCCCGGACCTGTTCTGGGCCGGGTTCTGCTGGGGGGGCTACATCAATCTTTCCAAGGACGACGCGTCCGCCTTGGGCGAGCTGCCGAAGGCCGCGGCCGTCATGAAGCGCGTCGAGGAACTCGACCCTTCCTATCACTTCGCGGGCGCCGACCTCTTCTTCGGGGTCTATCATGCCTCGCGCCCCGCGCTCCTGGGCGGAAACCCGCGGAAGGCCAAGGACCGTTTCGATTCGGCCCATAAGAGCACGAAGGGCCGGTACCTGATGGCGCATGTGCTCAACGCCCGCTGGTACGCGGTCGCCGTCCAGGACCGAGAGCTTTTCAAGCAGCTGCTGATGAAGACCCTCGAGTCTCCCTCCGGACAGCTCCCCGAGGCGCGGCTCACCGATGAGGCGGCCAAGCGCAAGGCCGCCGCCCTTTTGGAGAAGATCGATGACTACTTCTAGCCGCTGCGCCGCCGTCCTGCTCGCCGCGGCGCTGGCAGCCCCCGCCCGCGCGCAGACCGCCATCAAGTTCGCGACCTTGGCGCCGGACGGCTCGACCTGGATGAAGGTCCTGACCGAGCTGTCGATGGATTTGGAGAAGGCCACGAACCGGAAGCTGAAGTTCAAGTTCTATGCCGGAGGCGTCTCGGGCGACGAGAAGGACGTGGTCAAGAAGATCCGCATCGGCCAGCTCCACGCGGCGGGCTTCACCGGGGTGGGCCTGGGCGAAGTCGCCCCGGAGACCCGACTGCTCGACGCCCCCTGGCTCTTCCGCTCGCATGCCGAGCTCGAGGCGGTGCGCGTCAAGTTCGCCAAGGACCTGGAGTCCTCGCTCGACAAAGGCGGCTTCGTCCTGCTGGGCTGGACCGACCTGGGCTCCGTCCGCATCTTCAGCAAGAATCCCATCTCGAGCGTCGAGGACATGCGGCGCAGCCGCATGTGGGTCTGGGAAGGAGATCCCATCGCGCTGGCCGCCTACAAGGCCCTCGGCGTCAGCCCGATCCCGCTCTCCGTCGTGGACGTCATGCAGTCCCTGCAGACCGGGATGATCGACGCGGTCTATGGGCCGCCCCTGGGAGTGGTCGCGCTGCAATGGCACGCGAAGCTCAAGCACGTCTACCCCGTGCCGATGGCGGAGTCCACGGGCGCGGTGCTCGTCTCCAAGAAATTCTTCGACGCCCTGCCGGGCGGCCAGAAGGCGATCCTCAAGGAGCTCGCGGCCAAGCACCTCAAGCGCCTCAACGAGCTGACCTCCGTGGAAAACGACAAGGCCCTGGAGGCCGTGAGGAAGCAGGGGCTGCGCGTGGCGGAGAAGCCGGGGGACGACATCTTGCGGAGATACGCGGAGTTGGGTCTCGCGGCGCGCAAGGAACTGGCGGGCAAGCTCTTCTCCAAGGACCTTCTCGACAGGGTCGAAGATGAATTGGCCAAACTCCGTGCGAGAACGGCTCAGAAGGGCTGAGGACCTGCTCGCCGCGGCCGAGGCGGCGCTGATGACCGCGCTGCTGGCGGTCATGATCTGCCTCGCTTTCGGGCAGGTCGTGCTGCGCCACTTCGGCTCGGGACTGCTGTGGGCGGAGACCGTGCTCAAGCACTCGGTGCTCTGGACGGGCTTCCTGGGGGCCGCGCTCGCCGCGCGCGCCGAGAAGCACTTCGCCTGGGAGGCCGCGCACCTGGGAGCCTCGGAACGCCTGAAGCCGTGGCTTCGACTGGCCTCCTCGACCGCCGCCGCGGGCGTGACCGCCTTCCTCTTCAAGGCCTCCTGGGTCTACTGCGCCGATGAGCGGGCTTCCGGCGCGGCGCTCCTGACGCTCGGCGCTCTCACCGTCCCCGCCTGGATCGCCTCGGCCGGCATCCCGGCCGGCTTCGCGCTGATGCTGATCCACTTCCTGTTCAGGACCGCCGACGCCGCCGCGGAGGCCGCGCGGAAGTGACCGTCCTCTTCCTCGCCGGCTTCGGCATCTTGGCCCTGGCGGGCGCGCCCGTCTTCGCGCTGCTGGGCGCGCTCGCACTCCGGCTCTTCTCCGGCGCGGGCATCGATTCCAGCGCCGTGATCATCGAGCTCGCGCGCCTGGCCTCGCTGCCGTCTCTGATCGCCATCCCGCTCTTCACTTTCGCCGGCTATGTCCTCGCCGAGAGCGGGGCTCCGCGCCGGCTCGTGGCACTCGCCGAGGCGCTGTTCGGCTGGCTCCCCGGAGGCGTCGCCGTCGCGGGACTTTGCGCCTGCGCGCTCTTCACGGCCTTCACGGGCGCGTCGGGAGTCACCATCATCGCCCTCGGCGGCCTTCTCTTTCCGCTGTTGCGCCGCCAGGGCTACCCGGAGCCCTTCGCGCTGGGCCTGATCTCCACGACGGGCAGCCTGGGCCTGCTCTTGCCGCCGAGCCTGCCCATCATCCTCTACTCGCTGGTGGGGAAGATCTCCGTCGACAAGCTCTTCGCGGCCGCGGCCGTGCCGGGACTGCTGCTGCTGGCCGCGCTCTCGGCCTATGCCGTCTTCATGGCCGGGAAGGAAGGAGTCAAGCCCGTCCGATTCTCACGCCGGACCCTGCGCGGCGCCGCCCGCAACGCGCTGTGGGAGATCCCCCTGCCGTTCATCATCATCGGCGGGATCTACGGCGGGCTCTTCCCCGCCTCCGAGGCGGCCGCCGTGATGGCCTTCTACGTCGTGATCGTCGAGACCCTCGTCTACAAGGACGTGCGCTGGTCGAAGATGCCCGAAATCGCGCGGCAGAGCATGATGCTGGTCGGCTCCATCCTCATCGTGCTGGGCTGCGCCCTGGGCCTGACCAACTACCTGATCGACGCCGAGATCCCCGGGAGGATCTTCGCCTTCCTCCACCAGCGCATCTCCGACCGCTGGGCCTTCCTCGCCCTGCTCAACGCCTTCCTGCTCGTGGTGAACATGGTGGAGATCTTCTCGGCGATCGTCATCGTGGTGCCGATCATCGCGCCCGTGGCGGTCCAATACGGGATCGACCCCGCGCACCTGGGAGCCCTCTTCCTGCTGAACCTGGAGCTGGGCTACATGACGCCGCCGCTCGGCCTCAACCTCTTCCTCGCCTCTCGCCGCTTCGATCGTCCCCTGCCCGTCCTGTACCGCGCGGTCGCCCCGTTCTGGGTCCTCCTGCTCGCGGCCCTGATGCTCGTCACCTACTTCCCGGGCCTGAGTCTCTGGCTGCCCGGCCTCCTGAGGATACCATGAACCCCCGAACCACCAAAGAGCTGCTGCCGGAGGAGAAGCTGGCCCTCCTCGTGAAGATCCGGGAATCGAAGGCCTATCTGAAGGCCTACCACGACACCGATTTCATGGGCCGCAAGGACCTGCGGGCCGTCCGTCTCCAGCTCGAGCTCCTCAAGCCGGAGCTGATCCTGCGCGAGCACAAAATCCGCTCGACCATCGTGGTCTTCGGCTCGGCGCGCATCCTGTCCCCCGAGGAGGCGCAGCGGCGGCTGAAGTCGGCGCAGGAAGACCTCTCCGGGCATCCGCGCGACGTGGAGCTCAAGCGCCTGGTTGTCGACGCCGAGAAGAAGCTCGAGTACTCCCGGTGGTACACGCAGGCTCGCCGCTTCGCCTCCGTCCTCTCGAAGGCCCAACAGCAGGGACAGGATCTGGAGTATGTGATCGTGACGGGGGGCGGCCCCGGCGTCATGGAGGCCGCCAACCGCGGCGCCTGGGAATGCGGGGCCAAGAGCATCGGGCTCAACATCACCCTGCCCCACGAGCAGGACCCGAACCCGTACATCACGCCGGAGCTCTGCATGCAGTTCCACTACTTCTCCCTGCGCAAGATGCACTTCCTGATGCGCGCCCGCGCACTGGTCGCCTTTCCCGGCGGCTACGGCACGCTCGACGAGCTCTTCGAGACCTTGACCCTGGTGCAGACCGGCAAGAAGCGTCCCCTGCCGATCGTGCTCTTCGGCCGTCAGTTCTGGAAGCGCCTGGTCGACTTCGACTACCTGGCCGAACAGGGCCTGATCGGGCGCGACGACACCAGGCTGTTCAAGGTCGTGGAGACGGCCGAGGAGGGCTGGGACCACATCCGCCGCTTTTGGAAGACCCACCGGGGAGGCGTGCCGACCGAGTGAAGACCCTGCTCGCCGCCCTCCTGCTCGCCGCGGCGCCGGCGCGGGCCGCGGGGCCGCAGCTCAGCTCGGTCGCGGAGGCCCAGCTCAGCGAAGGACTGCTGCGCCTGTACTCCCTCGACTACGCCCGCGCTCGCGCGGCCTTCCGCAGAATCATCGAGTCGGAGCCGGACAACCCCTTCGGCTATCTCTTCGAGGCGGGCGAGCTCTGGTGGCAGGCCACCCAGGAGTACGGACTCTTCCAGTCCGCTCCCGCCCTGCGGGAACTCTTCGAGCGGGATGTGGAAGACACCGTGCGCACGGCCGCCTCCTATATGGATTCCAAGGATCCCCGGCAGAAGGCCTCCGGCTATTTCGCGTCGGGGATGGCGCTGGGCACGCGCGGCCAATGGAATCTGATGAAGGGCCGCTATCTCGACGCCTATTTCGACGGCAAGAAGGCGGTCAGGCACCTGAAGAAATGCCTGAAGATCGACGACCAGTTCTATGAAGCCTACCTCGGCCTCGGGGTCTTCGATTATCAGGCGGCCCACTTCTCCGGGGTCGCCAGGCTGGGCTTCCTCTTTGGGATGAAGGGCGACGAGAAGCGTGGGCTCGAGCGCATCGCGACTGCGATGGAGAAGTCGCGCTACGCGGGCGCGCAGTCCGCCCAGTTCCTGATCTCGATCTACATCACCGACATGCACGATCTCTCGCGCGCCCTGCCCGTGGTCCAGCGCCTGCGCCGTGACTTCCCGTCCAGCCCCTATTATCTGTTCCTGGAGCTCATCCTGCGCCACCGCCTGGGGGACTGGGACGGCTCGCTGAAGTTGGGCCGGGAGTTCCACCGGACCGCGCAGACCGACCCCGCGGCGCTTCGCCCCAAGTGGCTGACCCTGATCTGCGGGCTCTCCGGCGCCGACTGCCTGAACAAGGAGGACACGGAGCGATCCCTCGAGTGGATCGACCACGCCCTCGACTCGACCGGGAAGGCGGATCCGCCGGGATTCGTCACGCTCCTGAGGACCTTCCGCGGCCACGCGCTCGGCGCGCTCGGACGCCGCGCGGAAGCCGAGAATGAATACCGCCTGGCGCTGGCCTCGCCGGATTTCGACGACCTCCACGCGCAGGCCCGCGCCTGCCTGGGCTCCCCCTGCGGCCGGGAAATGCTCCTC
>MGUL01000152.1:11177-12689 GCA_001800005.1 Elusimicrobia bacterium RBG_16_66_12
GCTCCCAAGAGCCCTCCCGCGGCGACATGAAACCTTAACCTGCGACGGCTACCCTCGATTCGCGCCCCTGACCATTATGCCAAACATCTCCCTCTGGCTCGGATTCATCTCGGCCGGCGCCATCCTCTCCTGGAGCCTCCTCCAGCAGGGCGTCGCCCGAAACATCCTGAACGCGCACGGCCTCCTCATCGTCCTGGGGGGGGCGGCCGCCGCCATGCTCATCAGCACCCCCGCCTCGCAGCTCCTCGCGGCGCTGCGCGCGTTGCTGTGGATCATGGCGCCCTCCGGTCTGCCGACTCGCGAGGAAGCCGCCGCAGAGATCATCCGCCTGTCGCGCAAGGCCCGTGCGGAGGGGGGACTGCTCTCCCTGCGCGACGAATCTCCCGATTTCGCGGACGGGTTCCTCCGACGAGCGCTTGCGACGGCCGCCGCCTGCTCGGAGACCTCCGCCGCCCGCC
The DNA here is from genome assembly GCA_001800005.1 of Elusimicrobia bacterium RBG_16_66_12. Taxonomy (GTDB): domain Bacteria; phylum Elusimicrobiota; class Elusimicrobia; order UBA1565; family UBA9628; genus GWA2-66-18. Next base: position 11,636 of record MGUL01000152.1, read on the forward strand.
AGATACTGGAGGGAGAGATCCGCAACCGCCGCCTCTCTCGCCAAGAGGAGGCCAACGTCTTCCGGACCCTCGGGACCCTCTCCCCGATGTTCGGACTGTTGGGCACGCTGCTCGGGATGCTGACGGTGCTGACGGCGATGTCCGACCCCGCCAAGCTCGGACCGGCCATGGCGCTGGCCCTCTCCTCGGCCTTCATCGGCATCGTCGTGGCGAACTTCTTCTGCGTGCCGATCGCCGGGCAGATCCGCCTCCTCGCCATGCGCCAGACCCTCCTGCTCGAGATGATCATGGAGGGAGCCCTCGACATCGCCATCAATCGTCCCGTTTATCAGGTGGAGATGCGGATGGCATCCTATCTTCAGAACCCCGGAGCGCCGGCCGAGGGGAGCTCCGCCGGCCCCGCGTGAGCAGCGGCGGATGGAACGAGCGCGAAGAGGAGCTGGAGAACCAGCTCAACAGGGGGGCTCTCTGGGCCGTGACCTACGGCGACTTGATGAGCTATCTGACGCTCTTCTTCCTGATCCTCTACGTCACGTCCGCCTCCCGCAGCGTCAAGCAGGATGTAAGCCTCAAGGCCGCCGAACAGCAGTTCGGCGGCGACGAACAGACCGTCGCGAACCTCTTCTCGCGCTACGGCGCCGAGAAGATCGCGCGCGTCGAGATGGGGAAGAACAAGATCCGGATCATCTTCATGGCTCCCGTCCTCTTCGACTCGGGAAGAGCCGATCTCAAGCCCGGATCCTACGCGGCCCTCGAACAGGTCGTCAAGGCTCTCGCGGACCTGCCCAATCCCGTCCAGATCGAGGGACATACCGACGACCGCCCTCTCGTCCGGGGCGGAAAGTTCTCCTCGAACTGGGAACTCTCCGCCGCGAGGGCCTTCGCCGTCCTGCTCTTCCTCGAGGTGAGCGGCGTGCCGCAGCAGAGGTTGTCGGCGATCGGCTACGGGGAGTTCCGGCCGACGCATACCAACGAGACCCCGGAAGGACGAACCGCCAACCGCCGCATCGAGATCAATCTCATCCGACGCGAGGATTGACGTTCATCCGGGAGC
>MGUL01000153.1:0-1244 GCA_001800005.1 Elusimicrobia bacterium RBG_16_66_12
TCGCCGCCCCGCTGCGAGAACTCGAGCGAGGCTTGGAGCGCTGGACTCGAGGAGACCTTTCCACACCTCTCGACGAATCGCACATGGGCGGCTGGCGCCGCCTGGCGCGGCAGTTCTCGCGCGCGCAGACCGACCTCCAGCGCAGCCTCGAGGATGCCCAGGCGGAGCTCGCCATCGAGCGAGTGCGGCTGCAGACCCTCATCGAGAAGCTCCCGGACGCGCTGATCATCACCAACCTGCGCGGGGACGTGACCTTCTTCAGCGCCGCGGCGATGCCCCTCATCGGCGTCGGCCCTCAGGACGTCCAGCCGGGCGGAAGGGCCTTGTTCTCCCCGATCGACCCGGAGCGTTGGCGCATGGAGGTCCAGGCCCTGCTGCGCCGGCATTCCGCCGGCAAGGCGGTGGAGATCCCTCTGGCCGACGGCAGCGTCGCCATCTACAGCACCACGGTCACCATGTTCAGGGACGCGTCCTCCGGAGACTTCGGCGTCCTGTTGATGCTGCGGAACGTGACCGCGGAGCGCCGCCTCGAGGCCCTCAAGGAGGAGTTCTTCCAGTCCGCGGCGCACGACCTGAGAGCCCCGCTCTTCGCGATCCAGGGCTACCTTCGCCTGCTGCGCAAATCCCTGGTCCTGGATGAGAAGCAGGCCTCCTGGTTCGACGCGGTGGAGCGCTCGGGCGAAAAGCTGACGCACCTGGTCAAGGACGCCCTCGACGAGGCCCGCATCGAGAACGGCCACCTGAAGATCGCGCCGTCGCCCGTGGACCCGCGCGCGCTGCTGCGCCGCACCGTGCAGCTCTTCGCGCCTCTCGCCGACGAGCGCGGCGTCGCGCTGGAGGGCGCGCCTGAGGCGTCGGCGCCCGCGTCCTTCCTGGCCGACGAGCGCCTCATCGAGAGGCTGCTGCACAACCTCGTGTCCAACGCGCTCAAGTTCACGCCCCCGGGCGGGCACGTCCTCGTCGCGGCCTCCGGCGGCCCCGACTGCGTCGAGCTCAAGGTCAGCGACACGGGTCCCGGCATCCCGGAGAGCCTCCGCTCCGCCATCTTCGAGAAGTTCCGTCAATTGGAGACCTCCGGCCCCCGTTCGGGCTTCGGGCTGGGGCTGTCCATCTGCGCCAGGATCGTGAAGCTGCACGGCGGGCTCATCTGGGTCGAGCCCGGCGCCGGCTGCGGCTCGCGCTTCATCGCCCGCTTGCCTTTGTCCCAAGGCCGCAAGGAGCCATCCTGACATGAGAACCGCCGC
>MGUL01000153.1:1294-4672 GCA_001800005.1 Elusimicrobia bacterium RBG_16_66_12
CGCCCTCGCGACCGTCGCCGCGAGCCTCTTCATCGCGGCCTGCGCGCAGGTCCAGTTCCATCTTCCCTTCACGCCCGTCCCGATCTCGGGCGGGACGCTGGGGGTCCTGTACGCCGGAGCCTTGCTGGGCTCCAGGCGGGGCGCGGCCGCCGTCGGCCTCTACCTCCTCGAGGGCGCGGGCGGCCTGCCCGTGTTCTCCGGAGGCTCGGCGGGGGTCATCCATCTGCTCGGACCGACCGGCGGCTACCTGCTGGGCTTCCCGTTCGGGGCCTTTGCGACCGGCGTGCTGGCCGAGCGCGGCTGGGACCGCTCGCCGGCGCGGGCTTTCGCGATGATGCTGGCCGGAAGCCTGCCGATCTTCGCGCTGGGCTTGCTCGGTCTGGCGCGCTTCGTCCCCGCCGGGTCCCTCCTGGCGCAGGGGCTGTGGCCCTTCGTCCCGGGGGACCTGGTCAAGGCCGCGATCTCGGCCGGATTGCTTCCGGCGGGACGCCGTCTGCTCGGGCCGTCTGCTCGGGGTTGACAGACCCAAGTAGGTCCGCTACACTGAGCCGCGTCTGAGCGCGATTCCAAGCGGGCGCTATATTAAATGAAGAACAAGAAAGGGTTCGCGGTCGACGCCGTCGTGGGGCTCGTCTTGACCCTGCTCGTGGCGGGCAGCTACCTGACCGGCGAGTCTTTTCTGGCGGGCGTCGAGTTCAAGGCGTACGACCTGCGTTCCAAGCTCCGGCAGACCCTGAAATCCCCGGAGGAGATCGTGCTCGTCGCCATCGACGACGAATCGATCTCCCAGCTGGGCCGCTGGCCCTGGCCGCGCACGCGCCTCGCGGCGGCCGTGGACCTCATCGCGGCGGCCGGCCCCAAGGCGATCGGCCTCAACGTCCTGTTCTCGGAGCCCGAGCAGAGCCAGGGGCTCGTCGAGGTCAAGCGGCTTGAGGACAGATACAAGGAACTGCTGGCCAGCCGGAATATCTCCCAGAAAGGGACGGATTTCTCCCTCGAGTTCGCGTCCTCCACGGTCGCGCTGGACTCGGACTCCAAGCTCCTCGCCTCGATCCAGGGTGCCGGCAGCGTCGTGCTGCCCCTCTTCTTCGCGGCCAACACGACCCGCGCCAAGGTGGTTCCCGCGCCGCCCGAGGTCTCCAGCGCGGCCGTGCGCCAGCCGGTCCCCGCCGACGGGTCCATCACCGTCCAGGAGAAGATGATCCCGCCCCTGCTGTCCTTCGCGGGGGCGGCCGCGGGCCTGGGGCACTCGAACCTTTATGCGGAGAGCGACGGGGTCTTCCGGCGCGACGCGCCGCTGGTGCAGTACGACGGCGCGCTCTATCCCTCGTACGCGCTGCGCCTGGTGATGGCCTATCAGGGGCTGGCTCCGGCGGACGTGACGTTCGTCCCCGGCGCGGAGGTCTCGGCGGGCCGCCTGCGCATCCCGCTCGACGGCGACAGCATGATGGCCGTGACCTTCCTGGGGCCGCCGGCCGACACGATCAAGCGCGCGTCCTTCCGGGAGGTCCTCGCCGGGTCCGTCTCCCCCGACTTCTTCAAGGAGAAGATCGTCCTGATCGGCCCGACCGCTCTCGGCGTGGGCAGCAACTATGTGACCCCGGTGGCGGGGGACTTCCCCGCCGTGGAGGTCGTCGCGCACTCGGTGGAGAACATGCTCCACGCGCGCTTCCTCACGCGTCCGCCTTGGGCGCAGCAGCTGGAATGGGGGCTGATCGCGGCGCTGGGATTGTTCATCATGGTCGTGCTGCCGAGGCTGCGGGCTTTCTGGGGGCTGATCGTCAGCCTGATGCTCAGCCTCGCGGTGCTGGGCGCCGGCACCTACTTCTTCGCGGCCGGGCAGTGGATCAAGATCGGCTATCCGGTGGTCCTGCTCGTCGCGGGATACTTGGTGGTCGTCTCGAAGAGCTTCCTGGTCGCCGAGAAGGGCAAGGAACTCGTCGAGGCGTCCCAGATCGAGACGAACAAGATGCTGGGCCTGTCCTTCCAGGGTCAGGGCATGCTCGACCTGGCCTTCGAGAAGTTCCGGCTCTGCCCGCTCGACGACAACATGAAGGATACGCTGTACAACCTCGCGCTCGATTTCGAGCGCAAGCGCCAGTATTCGAAGGCCGCGGCCGTGTTCGACCATATCGCCGCGAAGGATCCGAAATATAAGGATGTCGTCGAGAAGGGCAAGAAACTGAAGGAGGCCTCCGACGGCGCGGTGTTCGGCGGCGTCGGCGCGAAGAAGGAAGGCACCGTGATGATCACGGGAGGCGCGACGAAGCCGACGCTCGGCCGCTACGAGATCGAGAAGGAGCTGGGGCGTGGCGCGATGGGCGTGGTCTACCTCGGACGCGACCCCAAGATCAACCGCATGGTCGCCATCAAGACCATGATGCTGGAGGACGGCGGCGATGCGACCGCCGCTAAAGATGTCAAGGAACGCTTCTTCCGCGAGGCCGAGTCCGCCGGCACCTTGAACCACCCGAACATCGTGAGAATCTTCGACGCCGGCGAGGAGAACGAGGTCGCCTACATCGCGATGGAGCTGCTCGACGGCCACGACCTGACGCGCTATGGGAGCAAGGAGGGCCTGCTCCCGCTCGACAAGACTCTCGACTACGCGGCCACCGTCGCCGACGCCCTCGACTACGCCCACGCGCAGGGGGTGGTGCACCGCGACATCAAGCCGGCGAATATCATGATCCTCAAGGACGGTTCGATCCGCGTGGCGGACTTCGGCATCGCGCGCATCACGGCCTCCTCCAAGACCGCGACCGGCACCGTGATGGGCACGCCGTCCTACATGAGCCCCGAGCAGGTGGCGGGCAAGAAGGTGGACGGGCGCTCCGACCTCTTCTCCCTCTCCGTGGCCCTTTTCGAGCTGGTCGCGGGAGAGAAGCCCTTCAAGGGGGGGGAGGGCCTCGGCACGCTCCTCTTCCAGATCGCCAACGACCCGCACCCCGACATCACGACCGTCAAGCCGGGCCTGCCGGCCTCCCTGAAGGCCGTTCTGGACAAGGGCCTGGCCAAGAATCCGGACCTGCGCTTCCAGCGCGGCGGCGAGATGGCCGCCGCCCTGCGCGCGGTCCTGGCCGAGCTCAAGGGCGGCGCGCCCGCCCCGGCCCCCATCCCGGCCCCCGCGCCCGAGACGGAGAAGACCGTTTCCATCGGCCCCGAGATCACCATCGAGCCGCCCCAGCGCGCCGGGGTCGGCCCGGCCGTGAACGTGCCGCCGCCGCAGAACCCCGACGCCACGCTGCGTCTCGAACCCCATCCTCGGGAGCCGATATGAGGACTCGGGAAGGCATCGAGATGGTCGGCGCGACGGACCCGGGCTGCGTGCGCAAGAACAACGAGGACAATTTCGCGGTGGACGCGGAGCTCGGCCTG
>MGUL01000153.1:4716-5070 GCA_001800005.1 Elusimicrobia bacterium RBG_16_66_12
GGGCGCCAGCGGTATGGCCGCCAACACGATCTTGGACTTCGCCCGCAAGATGCTGGGCGGCAAGAAGTCGCTGCTGCCGGAGGGGGGCTCGCCCGCGCTCACGCCGCGCGGCCGCCAGCTGGAGTTCTTCGTGAAGTCCGCCAACGAGATGATCTACCAGAAAGGGCGGGCTTTCCCGAAGGACGCGGGGATGGGGACCACGGTGGTCGCGGCCCTGCTCGACGCCAAGTCCATGACCGTCGCTCACGTCGGCGACAGCCGCCTCTACCTTTGGCGCCGCGGGGAGCTCGCCCAGCTCACGTCCGACCATTCGCTCGTCGGGGAGATGGTCCGCCGCGGGCAGATGTCGCCGGA
>MGUL01000154.1:0-262 GCA_001800005.1 Elusimicrobia bacterium RBG_16_66_12
CCTCTCCCTGGGGAGGCCGTCGACCTGCGGGCCGTGGACGGCTGGGCGCTGAGGGCTGTTTGGCAGCAGGCCGCGGAAGGCCGGCCGACGCTGCTGCTGCTGCACGGCACCGGACAGCGCAAGGAGGACTGGCGCCTCTTCGCGCGCGCGCTGGCCAAGGAGGGCTACGGCTACATGGCCGTGGACCTGCGCGGCCACGGCGAGAGCCGGACCTCGCCTTCCGGCGAGGTTCTTTCATACAAGAAGCTCCGCGCGACCAAGG
>MGUL01000154.1:352-729 GCA_001800005.1 Elusimicrobia bacterium RBG_16_66_12
ATCGGCGTGGCTGGGGCCGAGGTCGGCGGCAGTATCGGCGTGAAGTATGCGGCCGTCCATCCGAAGACGCCGTTCGTGATCATGCTCTCGCCGGGCCTGGCCTGGCAGGAGATTCCGCTCGTCAACGCGGTGCGCGCCTTCAAGGGCCGGAACACCACGCTCTTGATGGTCCACTCCGAGAAGGACAAGCGCTCCGCGAAGGAGACGCCGTTGCTCTACGCCTTCGCCAAGAACGCCGTCGGCGAGAAGAACACCACGCTCTTCGTGGTCCCCGAGGAGCGCGGCACGCGCCTGGTCAAGGCGAACAAGGGCCTTTCCGAGCGCGTGATCGCCTGGATCGAGAACCCCATCGCGCCCGAGCCGCCCGCCGTGTCGAC
>MGUL01000154.1:748-4172 GCA_001800005.1 Elusimicrobia bacterium RBG_16_66_12
CGAGACCGACACGGCTCCCGCGCCCGGTTCGGAACCCGACGAAGGCATCGCGGACTGAGATGACGCTCCTCTCGGCGCGGGCCTACTCGCGTCTGCCGACCGAGCAGGCCAACCCGCGCACGCGGAACATCGACCGCTGTTCCACCGCGGAGATCGTCCGCCTCATCAACGAGGAGGACCGCCGCGTGCCCCTGGCCGTGGCCAAGGTGTCGCGCGACATCGCCTGGGGCGTCGACGCGATCGCCTCTTCCCTCGCGGAGGGCGGTTCGATCCTCTTCCTGGGCGCCGGCACCAGCGGCCGCCTGGCGGTCCTCGAAGCGGCCGAATGCCCGCCGACATTCAACACATCCCCGGTCCAGATCCGCGCCGAGATCGCCGGGGGACCGCGTTCGATGTTCCGCGCCAAGGAGGGTGCTGAAGATTCCCCGGTCCTCGGCCGAAAATCCGTTTCCAAGGTCCGGCGCGGCGACGTCGTCGTCGGCGTGGCGGCCAGCGGCGTGACCCCGTTTGTGCGCGAGGCCCTGGCCGAGGCCCGTCGCCGCGGCGCGGTCGCTCTGCTCGTGACCTCCAACGGGAAGCCGCACGGGGTGACGGCGGACATCATCATCGCCCCGGACGTCGGGCCGGAGGTGGTGACGGGCTCGACGCGCCTGAAGAGCGGCACGGCGGCCAAGCTCGTCTTGAACGCGCTGACGACCGGCGCGATGATCAGGATCGGCAAGGTCCACGACCATTGGATGGTCGACCTCAAGCCCACCTCGCGCAAGCTGCGCCTGCGCGGCGAGCGCATCACGGCCGACCTCGGCCGCGTGTCCCCGGCCCGCGCGCGGAGCTTGTCCCGCGCGGCGGGGGGCAGCGTGAAGCTCGCCGTGGTCATGGCCCGCCAGCGTCTGAGCGCGCACGAGGCCCGGAAGGTCCTGGCTTGCGGCGGCGGCTCGCTGCGGCGGGCCCTCCTGGAGGACGCATGAACGGAAGGCTGCAGATCGAGACCGTCTCGAGCCTCGTGCTCAAGGGCAACCCCCTCGGCGACCCGCGCCGCCGCGAGGTCCCCGTCTACCTGCCGCCCTCCTACGGCGCTGCGCGCGGCCGGCGCTATCCCGTCCTCTTCTATCTTCCCGGCTTCACCGGCACCGGGCGCGGCTCGGTCAACTACAACCCCTGGAAGGAGAATATCGTCGAGCGCTTCGACCGCCTGATCTCCGCCGGCAAGTCCCACGAGGCCATCCTCGTCATCCCGGACTGCTTCACCGCCTTCGGCGGCTCCCAGTACCTGAACTCGTCGTCCACCGGCCTCTACGGCGACCACATCCTCTACGAGCTGGTCGGCTTCATCGAGGACAAGTTCGCCACGGTCCGTCAGCCCGAGGGCCGCGCGGTCCTGGGCAAGTCCTCGGGAGGCTTCGGCGCGCTGACGCTGGCCATGCATCATCCGGAGGTCTTCGCCCACTGCGTCAGCCACTCCGGGGACATGGGCTTCGAGGCCTGCTACGGCGCGGACCTTCTCAAGCTCTGCTCCGCCGCGGAGAAGTGCGGCCGCTCGATGCCGCGCTTCCTGGCCGAGTTCCATCGTTCGCGCGACAAGGCCGGCTTCGACCATGGCGCGATCAACGCGCTGGGCATGGCCGCCTGCTACTCCCCGAACCCCAAGAGCCCCTGCGGCTTCGACCTCCCCGTGGATCTGCGCACCGGAGAGCGCATCCCCGCGGTCTGGAAGCGCTGGGAGGCCTTGGACCCGGTTCATGCGTGCGCCAAGCACGCCGCGACCCTTTCCCGCCTGAAGACCCTCTGGTTCGACGCGGGAACCAAGGACGAGTTCTTCCTCCATCTGGGCGCGCGGCGGCTGTCCGACGCCCTCAAGCGTCTGAAGGTCAAGCACGTCCACCAGGAACACGACCGGGGCCACTTCGACATGGACGCGCGCCTCGACGTGTCCCTGCCGCTGCTCGCCCAGCGCTGCGCGCGCGTGGGATGAAGGCCCGCGCCGGAACGTCGAGCGCCCTGCTCCTCTCGGTCTTGCTCGGCGCCTCTCCGGCCGCCGCCGCGGCGCCGAAGAATCCCGACACGCTCATTTATCTCACGCGCAGCGACGACCTGGGCATCGACCCGGCGCGAGTGTCCGACAGCTATTCCCGCCACTTGGCCGCCGCGGTCTATGAGACGCTGGTCTCCATCAAGCCCGGCACGCGCGACGAGTTCGTCCCGCGGCTTTCCACCGCGGTCCCGTCCGTCCAGAACGGCCTGGTCTCGGCGGACGGCAGGACCTGGCGCTTCCCCATCCGGGAGGGCGCCGCGTTCCAGGACGGGACGCTGCTGACCGCCGAGGACGCCCGCTTCTCCATCCTGCGCCGCTTCGTCGCGACGGGCTCCGAGGGCCTGTCCGACGAATTGCTCCGCGTCGTGCTCGGCCTGAATCCGGAACCCGAGGACCCTCCGGCCGCCGCGGAGATTCTCAAGAAAGCCGAGGAGGCGGTCACGGTCGAGGCGGGAGCCCTGGTCTTCCGCCTCGCGAAGCCCTCTTCTTCCTTCCTCGCCATCCTCGCCGCCGACGGCTTCATCCTCTCCAAGGCGTGGTGCGCCTCGCAGGGAGACTGGGACGGCACGCGGGCGGGTCTCGCGCGGGTGGCGGGGCCGGGCGCCTCGCGCGCTCTGCTGCAGAACGCGCTGGGGACCGGGGCCTTCCGCCTGGAGCGCTGGGATCGCGCGGCGCGCCAGATCGTCTTCACGCGGCATGAAGGCCACTGGCGCGGTCCGGCGCGGTTGAAGCGCATCATCGTCAAGGCCGTGCCGGAGGTCTCGACGCGGGTGCTGATGCTCAAGAACGGCGACGCGGACGTGATCGCGGCCTCCATCGTCGAGGAACCTCTGCTGCGCGGCCTGCCCGGCGTGAAGGTCCTCGACGGCCTGCGACAGCCCCATCGCAACCCGATCATGTTCTTTAACTTCCACGTCGAGTCCTCCGGAGACACGGACATGGGCTCGGGGCGTCTTGACGGCGAGGGCATCCCGGCCGACTTCTTCTCGGACAAGGACGTCCGCCTCGGCTTCGCCCACGCGATGGACTCCGCGCGCTACGTGCGAGAGGTCCTGCGCGGGCGGGGGCGCGCGGCCTCCGGCTTCATCCCGCCGGGCCTTCCCGGATATTCGGAGCGCGGCCTTGAGTTCCAACACGATCGCCGGAAGGCCGCCGCGCATTTCCGGAAAGCCTTCGGCGGCAAGCTCTGGGGCAAAGGCTTCAAGTTCACCGTGCTGGTCAACACGGGCTCCTCCTGGCGCCCGGCGCTGGTGGATATACTCCGGCGGGAGCTCCTGGCCATCAACCCTCGATTCCGGATCGAGACGCGCACGGTGGACTGGTCGACCTTCCTCGACCGCGCGGGCAAACGCCGCATCCCGCTCTACGTGCAGGGCGTCTGGGAGCCGGCGG
>MGUL01000154.1:4196-8441 GCA_001800005.1 Elusimicrobia bacterium RBG_16_66_12
GCTCTACGCCCGCGCGCTGCTCCACAGCCGCGGCCGCATGGCCTTGCGCATGCGCTATGCCGATTCCGCGGTCGACCGCCTCATTGAGGCGGCCGAAGCGTCCGCGTCGGAACCCGAGCGCGTGAGCCTCTTGGAGAAGATCCAGCGCTTGGCGCGCGAGGGTGCGGTCTTCGTGCCGGTGGCCGAGCCGCGCGGCGACGTGCTGCGCGTCCAGCGCGACTGGGTGAAGGGCTACCGCTTCAGCCCCTACTTCCCCGGCGCGCCCGAGACCAGCGACTATTACGAGCTGTGGAAGGAATGAGGCCGTGAGCGACCGGCAGCCCGAGCCGGTGCGGCTGTTCTTCGCGCGCGGGGCCAAGGGCTCCGGCGTGACCCGCGTCGAGCGCCTAGTCATGCACCCGACGCACAAGGATCAGATGCTTTCTCAGCTCAAGAAGCATCTGGGCTGCGGGGGAACCCTGAAGGACGGAACCTTCGAGTTCCAGGGCGACCACCGCGACAAGTTGGAGAAGTTCCTCCTCGCCCAGGGCTACAAGGTCAAGCGTGTCGGCGGCTGAGCGTTCCCGCCGCATTTGGTAGAATCCCGGCCTTCCCATCAACCGGTTTAGGAGGCTTTCCATGTCCGCGCCCCGTTCTCCCCGTCAGAAGAAGACCGCCCGCGCCGCCGTGATGGCCGCGGCCCTGAGCGTCGCCGCCGTCCCGCTTCTGCGGGGCGACGAGGGGATGTGGACGTTCGACAACCTGCCGATCAAGCTCTTGAAGGAGAAATACGGCTTCGTCCCCACTCCGGAGTGGCTGGACCATCTGCGTCTGTCCTCCGTGCGCTTCAACGACGGCGGCTCGGGAGCCATCGTCTCCAAGGACGGTCTGGTCCTGACCAACCACCATGTCGCGCTGGGCCAGCTCCAGAAGATGTCAACGCCGGAGAAGGACTATGTGAAGGAAGGCTTCCTCGCCCGTTCTTCCAAGGAAGAAAGCGCCTGCCCGGACCTGGAGCTCAACGTCCTCGTCGCGATGGAGGACGTGACGGCGCGAGTCCTGAAGGCCGTCGACCCGGAGGCTGCGGAGAAGGACCAGAACGACCAGCGCAAGGCGGAGATCTCGCGCATCACGAAGGCCTCCACCGACCAGACCGGCCTGCGCTCGGACGTCGTCGAGCTCTACCAGGGCGGCGAATACTGGCTTTACCGCTATAAGAAGTACACCGACATCCGCCTCGTGATGGCGCCGGAGATCCAGGCCGCCTTCTACGGCGGCGACCCGGACAACTTCACCTACCCGCGCTACGCGCTGGACTTCGCCTTCTTCCGCGTCTACGAGAACGGCAAGCCCCTGCGGGCCGAGCACTTCCTGCGGTGGTCCGTCGACGGGGCGGCCGACGGCGAGCTGGTCTTCGTGACCGGCCATCCCGGCCACACCGACCGCCTGAAGACCGTCGCCCAGCTGGAGTACGAGCGAGATTTCGGCCTGCCTCTCTATCTGGAAGTCGCTCGGAAGAAGCGCCAGGATTATTACGACTACGCCCGGAAGGGCGTCGAGCAGGAGCGCCGCTCCAAGGACCGTATCTTCGGCGTCGAGAACGCCATCAAGGCCGTCTCCGGCGAGCACGAAGGTCTGCTGGACCCGGCGCTGATCAGGTCGCTGAAGGCCGCCGAAGATTCCCTGCGCAAGGCCGCGGCCGGCGCGAAGGACGAGCCGGCCCTGAAGGCCGCGCGCTCCTCATGGGATAAGATCGCCGCGGCGCAGAAGAAGCTGGGCGACCGGCGCCTGCAGACCGCCTACCGGCGCTTCGACGCGACCAAGGTCGCGGGGTTGGCCAACGCGATCGTCCGCTGCGTCGCCGAGGTGGCCAAGCCCAACGACAAGCGCTACGAGGAGTTCCGGGAGTCGAACCTCGAATCGCTCCGGTTCCGCCTCTTCTCGCCGGCGCCGATTTATCCCGACATGGAAGAGCATCTCCTCGCCGCCACGCTCAAGGACGCCTTGGAAAAACTCGGGCCGAACGACGAGTATGTGAGGGCCGCCTTGGGTGGAGACACGCCCGAACAGGCCGCGAAGAAGCTCATCGCCGACACGAAGCTGATCGACCCGGCCGAACGGAAGAAACTCGTGGAAGGCGGCGAAAAGGCCGTGTCGACGTCGCACGACTCGCTGATCGTCTGGGCCCGGCGGTTGGATCCCGTCTATCGCGCCCAGCGGAAGTGGTATGAGGACGAGATCGAGAGCGTCATGACCGCGGAAGGCAACCGCGTGGCCAAGGCGCGCTTCGCCGCGTACGGCAAGGGGACTTATCCCGACGCGACCTTCACGCTGCGCCTGTCCTATGGGCGCGTGGCAGGCTACGAACTGGGCACGACCCAGGTGGCGCCCTTCACCACCTTCCACGGCCTCTACGACCGGGCCATCGGCATGGGGGGCAAGCCTCCCTTCGACCTGGCCGAGCGTGTGAAGGCGGCCAAGACGAAGCTGGCCTTGGACGCTAAGCTCAACTTCATCACCACCAACGACATCATCGGCGGGAACTCCGGCTCGCCGGTGGTCAACGCGAAGGGCGAGTACGTCGGGCTGATCTTCGACGGCAACATCCAGTCGCTGGTGGGCCGCTACGCCTACGAGGACACGCGCAACCGCGCGGTGGCGGTGCACTCCTCCGGGATCGTCGAGGCGATGCGCAAGGTCTACGGCATGGACGCGCTCGCCGACGAGCTGACCGGCAAGACCCGCTGAATCGCGGCGCCGTTCAGGGGCGCTTGGACTCGAGATTCGTCAGGCGCTTGTCGTGCTCCGAAAGCGTCGCGGCATGGATGGCCCAGCGGTAGCGCATGTCTTCATGCATCCCGGCGAACGCGTCCATGCGCCGGTTCAGGCCGCTGATGTCGTCTTTCGTCGCCATGCGGTCGATGATGAGATCCATTTTGCCGGCGAGCGTGGTCACGGTCACGGCGGTGCGACGGGTGACCATCTTAAGGTCGCTCACATCTGATTTGAGCACGCCGACATCTTCCTTCAGCACGCTGACGTCCGACTTGAGCACGCCGACATCTGCCTTCAACACGCAGACGTCCGACTTGAGCACGCCGACGTCTGTCTTCAGCACGCCGACATCCGCCTTCAACACGCAGACGTCCGACTTGAGCACACCGACGTCTGTCTTCAGCACGCTGACATCCGACTTGAGCACGCCGACGTCCGACTTGAGCGTGCCGACGTCTGATTTGACGGCGTTGAGACCCGTTTTGAGTTCGTTCAGTTCGTGCTTCATTTCCTCGATCATTATAGCCTCACCGTCCTCGAGCGACAAGGGCCCAAGGTCCCATATCTATACGGGATAGCCCCCCAAAAAGTTCCGTGCCGAGGGAACAATTCCGCCGCTGAGTCCGTATCCATGTGGTGGAATCCTGCGCCAGGCCGGCCTACCGTCCGCGCGACGCGGCGGCCAGCCCGCTCTATCGCGCTGTCCTGGACCACCTCGAGACCTATCTTGAGGTGCGCTCCCGCGCCAAGAACGACCCGGCCCATCCCGCGGCGGAGGACAGTCTGCGGCACTTCCTGCAGTGCGGAATCCCGCGCTTCGGGGTGGCCCGGTTCCGGTGCAAGGACTGCGGAGAGAGCCGCTTTGTGCCGTTCTCCTGCAAGCGGCGCATGGCCTGCCCGTCGTGCGACGCCAAGCGGGCGGTGCTGGAGAGCGCTCACGCTCTGGAAGACCTGCTGCCGGACGTGCCGTACCGGCAGTGGGTGTTCGTGCTCCCCAAGCGCCTGCGGTATTTCATCCATCGCGATCCGCGGCTGATCGGGGCGATTGACGAGATCTTCGCGCGGACGTTGACCGATTTCCTCCGTAGGAAGTCGGGAGCGCCGAAGGGCTCGGCCCCGGCGCAGTTCCATGCGATCCAGCGCTTCGGCTCCAGCGTGAACCTGCATGTGCACGTCCACGCGGCGCTGTCCGACGGTTGCTTCAGTTTCGAGGGCGGCGTGCTCCGATTCCATCCCGCGCCGCGGCCGTCGGTGGTGGAGTTGACCGACCTGCTGGGGGTCCTGCGCAAGCGGATCTTCAGGCGGATGCTTCGGTTGGGGGCGGTTCCGTATTCCTCCATCCAGGAGATGCTGTCCTGGCCGCACAGCGGCTTCGCTCTGGACGCGGGGACGCGGATCGAGGAAGGTGACCGGGAAGCACTTCAGCGGCTGCTGCTGTATTTCCTGCGGCCTGCGGTGTCGCTGAAGAAACTCACTTATAAGCCCGAAGAG
>MGUL01000155.1:0-2345 GCA_001800005.1 Elusimicrobia bacterium RBG_16_66_12
AAATCGGTTCCCCCATGCTCCGACGCTCCCGCCTCCTCCTGGCGGCCGCCGCGCTGGCCGCGCCCGCCGGCGTCATCGCCTGGCTTTTCTGGCTGCCGGACGTGACGCCGCTCAAGAAACACCCGCCGAAGACGACGGCCTACATCGAGCTGCGCCGCGCCGAGGCCGCGCGCAGGCGCAAGGGCTTCGATCTGCGCTGGGAGTGGGTCGCCTACGACTCGATCTCCGAGAACCTGCGCGACGCTGTGATCATGGCCGAGGACGACACCTTCTGGCGCCACGGCGGAGTGGAGTGGGAGGCGCTGAAGGCGGCGGGGCGGAGGGACTGGCAGGAGAAGCGCCTGGCGGCGGGCGCGAGCACGATCACGATGCAGTTGGCGCGCAACCTCTATCTCTCGCCCTCGAAGAACCCCCTGCGCAAGATCAAGGAGATCCTGATCGCGCGGCGCCTGGAGAAGGCCCTGGGCAAACGCCGCATTTTAGAGCTCTACCTGAACACGGCCGAGTGGGGCAAGGGCATCTTCGGCTGCGAGGCCGCCGCGCGCGCCTACTTCGGGAAATCCGCGGCCGAACTCACCCCCGACGAGGCCGTCGCGCTGGCCGTGGTCCTGCCCAACCCCCGCCGCTGGGACCCGGCCAAGCGCGGCAAGTACGTCGAGCGCAACTCCCAGCGCATCATCGACCGCATGGCCGCCTCGGGACTATGGACGGAAGAAGTCGAAATCTCCACGGCTGCGGCCGACTAGAGATTGGTCGTGACCAAAGTCTCGGTCGCGGCCACGCCGTCGACGGCGCGCACGCGGCTGACGATCAGGTTCGAGAGCTTGTCGACCGTGTCGGCCTCGGCGGCCAGGATCATGTCCCAGCCTCCGAAGACCATATAGACCTCGGTCACGCCCTCGATCGCGCGGATGGCGGTGACGGACTTCTGCTCCTTGCCCGGCGTGAGCTTGCACAGCACGAATGTTTTCATCATCATCTCCTTTCGTTCCAGTCCGGACTGCGATAGCGCGTCTCGAGCTTGCGCCCGACCTCGAGCCAGCCGGGCTCGAGCCGCGTCAGAGGCGCGCCGCCGAACTCGCGCGCCGCTCCCTGCAAGACGGCGGACCGTAGTCCCTCTCGGGTCATCCCCAGGCCTTCCGGCCGCAGCGAGCCCTGATACAAGCCTTTCCCCGCTTTCTTGCGCAAGGCGCCGCCCAACATTTTACGGCCATCCGCGGCGACCAGGTCCATCGGCTCGGCGCGCGTGAAGCATGACTGAGCCAACCCGCGAGAACGATTCTCGGCAGACCAGAGACTGGTCACGACACCTGACGACTTCAACGCGGCGCGGATCCCCCGATGGATCTTCATGTAGATCTCGCCCGCGGCGCAAAGCTTGTCCCAGGGGAATACCAAACTGAACGTACAATCACCATCGTGAAAGACGATACCCCCCCCCGTGGCACGACGCACAGGAGCTATATCATTCCACCCGCGGGCACGGCATTGCTCGAGAGCGATGGAGTATCGCTGTGAATATCCGAAGGTGCAGGCCGGGCCGTCCCAGTCATAGAAGCGAAGCACCAACGCATCCGACGGCGATTCGAGAAGCACGGCCTCATCCAGGGCCATGTGTGCCGGCGCGTTCCGCGCCGGCGTCAGGAGCACGAGCAGAAGAAGTTGCGGTCCCCGTAAGGACCGTCCACGCGGCCCACCGACGGCCAGAACTTCCGCTCGCGCAGCCAAGGCGCGGGATAGGCCGCCGTTTCGCGCGAGTAAGGATGGGTCCAGGCATCGGCGACCACGGACTGCGCCGTGTGCGGGGCGTTCTTGAGCGGGTTGTCGAGCTTCGGCCACTCGCCCCTCTCCACCTTGCGCGCTTCCTCGCGGATGGAGATCATCGCCGAACAGAAGCGGTCGAGCTCCGCCTTCGGCTCGGACTCCGTGGGCTCCACCATCACCGTGCCCATGACGGGCCAGGAGACGGTCGGGGCGTGGAAGCCGTAATCCATCAGGCGCTTGGCCACGTCGTCGACGGACACGTCCGTCGCCGACTTGAAGCCTCGAAGGTCGAGGATGCACTCGTGCGCGACCAGGCCGTTGGCGCCCTTGAAGAGCACCGGATAATGGGACCCGAGCCTCTTGGCGATGTAGTTGGCGCTGAGGATCGCGTTCTTCGTGGCGGCCGTGAGCCCCGCGGCGCCCGTCATGCGGATGTACATCCAGGAGATGGGCAGGATCCCGGCCGAGCCCCAGGGAGCGGCCGAGACCGGACCGATCGCGCGCGAACCGCCGGTCTCGGCGGAGGGATGTCCCGGCAGGAACGGGGCCAGCGCGGCGCTGACGCCGATGGGCCCCACGCC
>MGUL01000155.1:2377-8474 GCA_001800005.1 Elusimicrobia bacterium RBG_16_66_12
GTCTTGTGGAGGTTCAAGTGGCAGACGTCCGCGCCGATGTCGCCCGGGCGGCAGAGGCCGACCTGGGCGTTCATGTTCGCGCCGTCCATGTAGACGAGACCTCCGTGCTCATGAACGAGAGCGCAGATGTCCGTGACTGCCTCCTCGAAGACGCCGTGCGTGGACGGGTAGGTGACCATCAACACGGACAGATCGGCCTGGTGCTCGACCAACTTCCGTTTGAGATCGATGAGGTCGATGTCGCCGTGCTCGAGGCAGGCCACGGGAACGATGTCCATGCCCGCCATCGCGGCCGAGGCGGGATTGGTGCCGTGGGCGGAGACGGGGATCAGGCAGGTCTTCCGGTGCCCCTGGCCGCGCGACTCATGGTAGGCGCGCACGACGAGGAGTCCGGCGTACTCGCCCTGGGAGCCGGCGTTGGGCTGGAGGCTGACGGCGGAAAATCCCGTGATCTCGGCCAGCCATCTCTCGAGCTGGCCCGCCAGCTCGCGATAGCCCCCCGTCTGCTCGGCCGGCGCGAACGGATGCAGCCGGCCGAACTCCGGCCAGGTGACCGGCAGCATCTCGGAGGCCGCGTTGAGCTTCATCGTGCAGGATCCCAGCGGAATCATCGAGTGCGCCAGCGAAAGGTCCTTGCCTTCGAGCTTGCGCAGATAACGCAGCATCTCGTGCTCGCTGCGGTGCTCCGAGAAGACTTTGTGCGTCAGGAAGGCGGAAGTCCGCTTGAGCGCGGCCGGGATGGCGGCGTCAGCCTCGGCCAGGAGCTTCGCGGCGGCGGGGGCCTTCCCCTTCTCCCCGCCGAAAACCTCCAGCAGGTCCGCGAAGTCGGCTTCGACGACCGTCTCGTCGAGACAGACGAAGACCGAGCCGTCCTCGAACCGGAGATTGATCCTCTTGGCCTTGGCCGCGGCCAGGATGCGCTCCGACTCCGCGGCCGAGACGGGGACGCGGACGGTGTCGAAGATCGTCTCCGTGCCGACATGGTAGCCCAGGCGCTTGAGCCCGGAGCGCAGGGCCAGCGCGAAGGCTCGCACCCTTTCGGCGATGCGCGTCAGGCCGTCCGGCCCGTGATAGACGGCGTACATGCCGGCGATGACGGCCAGCAGGACCTGCGCGGTGCAGATGTTGCTGGTGGCCTTCTCGCGGCGGATGTGCTGTTCCCGGGTCTGAAGGGCTAGGCGCAGGGCCGGCTTGCCGTGCGCGTCCCTGGACACGCCGACCACGCGCCCGGGCATCCGTCGCTGGAATGATTCCTTGACCGCGAGGTAGGCCGCGTGGGGGCCGCCGAAGCCGAGAGGGACCCCGAAGCGCTGGGTGGAGCCCACCGCGATGTCGGCGCCGAACTCTCCCGGCGCCCGGAAAAGAGTCAAGGACAAGGGGTCGGCCGCCGCGACGAGCAGTCCTCCGGTCGAGTGCACCTCGTCCGCGAAGGCCGCCCAGTCCTTCACCGCTCCCTTCGTGTCCGGATATTGGACCAGCGCGCCCAGCAGCTTAAAACCCTCGATCTTGGAAGCGTCGCCGACCATGACCTCGATCCCCAGGGGCTTGGCCCTGGTCCGTATGACCTCGATCGTCTGTGAGTGGCAATCTTGTGAGACGAAAAAGACCCGGCCCGAGGGATCTTCGCTCGCATGGAGGCAGATGGCCATGGCCTCGGCCGCCGCCGTGCCCTCGTCGAGGAGGGAGGCGTTCGCGACGGGCAGGCCGGTGAGATCGACGATCATCGTCTGGAAATTGAGGAGGGCTTCGAGGCGGCCCTGGGAGATCTCCGGCTGGTACGGCGTGTAGGCGGTGTACCAGCCCGCGTTCTCCAAGATCTCGCGGAGAATGACGGACGGCGTAAGGGTGTCGCTGTAGCCCCGGCCCAGATACGAGCGCCAGACCTGATTGCGTTCGGCGATCTTCTTGAGTTCGGCGAGGGCCGCGGCCTCGGAGAGCGGGGCGGGCAGGGCGAGCGGGGCCTGGAGGCGGATGCGGGACGGCACGACCGCGTCGATCAGGGCTTCGAGAGACCCCCGCCCGAGCTCCTTGAGCATCTCCGTGCGGCCGGCATCGCTCGAGCCGATGTGGCGCCGGATGAAATCGTCGGGGGGCGGGAAAGCGGCCGTACAGCGCTCCTCAGTGGCTTCCATGGGCGGCCTCGGCCAGGAGGAACTGCTCGTAAGCCGCGTGGTCCATCAGCTTGGACGCCTCCGCCGGGGACGACGCCTTGATCTTGAAGAGCCAGCCCTTGTCGTAGGGCCCGCCGTTGACCAGAGCCGGGTCCTTGACGACGTCCGCGTTGGCCGCGACGATCTCGCCGGAGACGGGGGCGTAGATGTCGAAGGCGGCCTTGACCGATTCCACGACGCAGCAGGCCTCGCCCTGCTTGACCACTCGCCCGACCTTAGGCGGCTCGACGAAGACCACGTCGGTGATCTCCTTCTGCGCGTGATCGGAGATGCCGACCGTGCCGGCGTCGCCCTCCAAGCGCAGCCACTCGTGGGATTTCATGAACCTGAGGCTCTTCGGGTCGAACATGGTTAGGCTCCCTTTTTGAGATGGGGCGACTGATAGAACGGGACTTTGACGATCTCGGCCTGGACCTCGCGGCCGTGGAGGACGACGGCGGCCTTGGTTCCCGCGGCGAGGTCGGGCCGGTCCAGATAACCGACGCCGATGCCGGCGGCGAGCGTCGGCGAGTAGGTGGCCGAGCAGAGCTTGCCCGCCTCGCGGCCTTCCACGAGGACCGCGGCGCCGGAGCGCGGCACGCCGCGCTCGAGCAGACGCACGCCCGTGAGCCTGCGCCTGACCCCTTCCTTCTTCTGACGGGCCAGGACGTCCCTGCCGATGAAGTCTCCCTTGTCGAGCTTCACCACCCAGCCGTAGTTCGCCTCGCAGGTCGAGTGCTCGTCGTCGAGGTCTTCGCCGTAGAGGAGATAGCCGGCCTCGAGCCGCAGGGTGTCCCGCGCGCCCAGGCCGCAGGGCTTGGCGCCGAGGGAGCGGCCCTGGGCGAGGAGGTCTTCCCAGACGCGAACGACGATCTCGTTGGGGACGATGAACTCGAAGCCGTCCTCGCCGGTGTAGCCGGTGCGGGTGATGAAGGACGGCAGGCCGTAGAGCATCAGCTCCATCGCGCCGAAGCGCGGCAGGGCCAGAGCCTTCGGCGCGAGGAACATGACGACCTCGGCGGCCTTGGGGCCCTGGACGGCGACCATGCCGAAGAAGTCGGACTTGTTTTCCAATGACACATCCAGCCCGCGGGCATGATTCTTGAACCAAGCGAAGTCCTTGTCGGCGGTGGCCGCGTTGACGACGACCAGATAGCGGTCCTTGGCCAGGCAGGAGACGATCACGTCGTCGACGACGCCGCCCTTCTCGTTGGGCAGGTGGGAGTAGACGGCCTTGCCCGGGCCGATCCGGGAAATGTCGTTGGCATTGACCTTCTGAAGGAAAGCGAGCGCGTCCGAGCCGGTCACGAAGACCTGCCCCATATGGGAGACGTCGAAGAGGCCGCAGCGGCCGCGCACGGCCCCATGCTCCTTCAGGATGGATTCGAACTGGACGGGGAGCTCCCAGCCGTGAAAATCCACGATCTTGCCGCCCAGGAGCTTATGGGATTGGTAGAGCGCCGTCCGACGAGGCGCCGTCGTGGTGGTCATCGCGCGAAGATATCATTTTCGCCTTCTCCTCGCCAGAAGACCTTTGGTAGTATGGGCGGCAAGACCCATGCCCGCGAAAGAACTCCTCGGCCGGATCGGCGACCTGTCGCACCTGGTGGGCGGCACGCCGCTGCTGGTCCTCGACCTCGAGTTCGACGGCGGCCCCCGGCGCCTGTACGCGAAGGCCGAGAACTTCAACATGACGGGCAGCATCAAGGACCGCATGGCCCTGCACATCATCGCCAAGGCCTACGAGCGCGGAATCCTCCAGCCGGGCGCCCCCATCGCCGAGGCCACCAGCGGCAACACCGGGATATCCTTCGCCGCTATCGGCCGCGCGCTGGGCCATCCCGTGCGGATTTTCATGCCCGATTGGATGAGCCAGGAGCGCAAGGACCTCATCTCCAGCCTCGGCGCCGAGATCCGCCTGGTCAGCCGCGAGGCGGGCGGGTTCGTGGAGAGCATCCGCCTCTGCGAGGAGTACGCCGCCGCGACGCCGGGCTGCTTCCTGCCCCGCCAGTTCTCCAACGAAGACAACGTCGAAGCCCACGCGCTGGGCACCGGCCCCGAGATCCTGAGCCAACTGCGCTCCCTGCGCCTCGAGCCGGACGCCTTCGTCGCCGGCGTCGGCACGGGAGGCACCATCATGGGCGTGGGCCGCGCGCTCAAGAAGGTCCACCCGGCCGTCAAGATCCACCCGCTCGAGCCAGCCAACTCGCCGACTTTGACCACCGGCTGCAAGAACGGCAAGCACCGCATCCAGGGGATCTCGGATGAGTTCATCCCCGCCATCGTGCGCCTCGAGGAACTGGACTCGATCGTCAGCGTCGACGACGGCGACGCCATCCTGATGGCGCGCAAGCTGGCCGCGGAGCTGGGCCTGGGCGTGGGCATCTCGAGCGGCGCGAACCTCATCGGCGCGCTGATGCTGCAGGACAAGATGGGCCGCGATGCGGTGGTGGTCACGGTCTTCCCGGATGATAACAAGAAGTACCTCAGCACCGACCTGATGCGCGCGCAGGCCGCGGGGCCGAAGTTCCTCTCCCCCCGCGTCAAGCTCAAGGGCTTCGGCGTCGTCAAGCGCCCTTAACCTCCCCGGCTCCGTCGCCATGTCCTCCAGGACATCGCGACTCGCTCCGGCGCGAGTTTGATGTGAAAAAACCCATCAGAATACGGGGTACTAGGCCGACCTGACGGAAGCCGCGAGCGGAGGAAGCACGCGAACCTCGCGCTCCAGGCGAAGCTTCAGCCTGTCGCCCTCGACCGCAAGGTCGTAATGGCTCTGCAGGTTGAGCCAGAACTGCGGCGCCACGCCGAAGTAGCGCCCCAGGCGTAAGGCCGTGTCGGCCGAGACGGCGCGCGTACCGTGGACGATCTCGTTGATGCGCCGCGGCGAGACGTGGATGTCCTTGGCGACCCGGTACTGGGTGATCCCGCGCGGCTTCATGAACTCTTCCGACAGGATCTCCCCCGGATGGACCGCGGCCAGGCGTTTTCTCATGACTTCCCCATGACTCTAGTGATAATCGACGATCTCGACGTCGAACGCGTTTCCCGCCTCCCAGCGAAAGCAGATGCGCCAGCGTTTGTTGATGCGGATGCTGTACTGCCCGTCGCGGTCGCCATGGAGCGGCTCCAGGCGGTTGCCCCACGGAACCCTCAGGTCCTGCAAGCTCGTCGCCGCATCGAGCATCAGCAGCTTGCGATACGCGGGCTTCTGGATGTCGGGCGGGAGCCTCCGCGAAGGCTCCGGCTCGAAGATCCCGACCGCCTCCCTGCTGAGGAAGGACCGGATCATGGGAATATGATAACACGTCGCGTTAATAACGTAAAGGGGACATATCGCCCCCAATCCTCGGATAAGCAGGCGTCTGCGACGGACAACTTTTCACCCATCGGGTGAAAAATGTCCCAATGAGCCCTGGGCGCCGGAACGACTACAGTTATCCACAGAATTATGCCGGCATAAAACGGTGGATAACTTCAGCCGAGCCCGCTATTTTTGAGGACAGCTCCAGTCGATCCGGTCCTCACACGCGTGGCGGCTTATCCGAGGATTGGGGATCGCGCCGGCTCAGTGGCTTTTTGCACCTTCAGGATACGGCGATGCCCCCGAAAAAGTTCCCCCACCCGCCAAAGGGCCCAAAAACCGGGCGCCGATTGTCCTCGCGATCTCCCCCCTAAGGACCCAGAGGGGTCGGCGCGTTCCACATATATAATCAGGCCCATGATCCATCGAAACCTGCTGCGAAAAGTCCTCGGCCTCCTCCTCGCCGCCGCCACCCCCCTCTCGGCCGCCGTCGTCGCGCGCGCCCCCCAGCTCGGAACGTCGATCATACCGCTCAGCGCCGCGCCCTCGGCCCTCGTCGCGCCGTCCTTGGCGCCGACCTTTGGCCTAGCCCCCGCGCTGCTGTCCGCGACGCTCGCAGCACCCTCGCTTCCGGTCTCCGCCCCTC